>JBGTMB010000029.1:0-7872 GCA_041743755.1 Nitrospiraceae bacterium
TCAATCGCCCGACACATTCTTTTCGGTTGGAAGCGCTGAGTGAAGCCCATACAGTGGTATACCGTGATCCTTGGTGTCGTCCTGTGCTCCTCCTTGGCGTGCAGCGCTTCGGTCACCCCTCAAGGACCCTACGCTGAGCTTTCACGCTCCGCAGTCATCGTGATAGCGGGCTACTACGGGACCAAACTCTCGCGAGTCGACAATGGGGAGGTCCTCTGGGTCGCTGCATCGCAAGCGTTCGGTGGTAAGCAATCTCTGATTCTTCCGTTACCCGGTCTGGCGCTCGACGGAGTGGCTCTCCGACCGAGGGGGATTCTGGATGAAGTCAGGGTTGTCCCCTGGGTCTACTCGTTTGAGGTGTATCCGCCTCTCCTCGCGGAACTGGGCAGATTGCATGACGGGCACGTGTCGATCTATCCATTGAATTACGACTGGCGCCTCGACCTCATGGATTTCGTCCGTTTGTTGAGTGCCGAGATCCAGCGTCTGAAGTCGCAGGGCATCACACACATCGCCCTCGTCGCCCATAGCATGGGTGGGTTGATCGTAAGTTATTATCTTCGATACGGCGATCAAGAGTTGGAGCAGGCCGTTGAAACGTGGGAAGGCACTGTGCATGTCGAGAAGGTGGTGATGGCAGGTGTGCCATTCCTGGGCTCTATGTGGTCCTTTCGAAATATGCAGTATGGCCGGCAGATCGGGTTCAACAGCTCACTCTTAGACCAACAGGCCTTGGCGTCATTTCCCGCCTCCTACTATACGTTGCCGGCTCTAGGGGCTGATGTGTTGCTGACACCTACCCAGCACCCAGTCAGGGGGGCGATTCATACGACGGCCCATTGGCAACAGCAGGGGTGGGGGTTATTGAAAGGGACACCGTCGGCTCCTGCTCAGATCGTCGAGCGTCGTGATGCCTATACCTCCTACTGGCTCGATCGATCGCAACGATTTTTCGATTTGCTCCACGCCCCCATTACCACGCCGAACGACCGACCGATTCCTGTCCTCTATCTCTACGCGGACGGGCAGCGCACGCTCGCCAGGGTAGTGTGGATACCCGAGGAAGCCGGACCAGACCGAGCCAACGTGGTGTTCGACAAGGATCAATTCGAAAAATGTCTTCCCCACCTAGACCCAACCATCGTGCACGAAGATGGCGACGGATCGGTCACAGTCACATCTGCCTCGCTGCCACCGGCCTATGAGAAGGCCTTTCAGGTCACCACTGAGCGCTTACAGGGGGGACATATGGATGTAGTGACTGGTCGAGAAGCTCGACGTTCCATTGCCGGTTTTCTCGAGGCACAGCCGGAACGACGCCCTTGACACCAGAAGAGCCAGGGGCTGGCTCTCGGGCATACCTCCCTCCACTAGGGAATTTGCGAGTACATCGCCCTCTTTGAATAGTTTATGAATTACTATCTCATGTAGGCATACGCAGTACGTATTATGACTAAAGACAAACGGATGAAAGCAAAACACACGCTAAGAGGGCGAACCATGCCACGGGCGAATGCTAAGTCTCAGTAGAAGGGAGCACTATGTCGTGAAGAAACCAGCGACAGATCCTCAGCGAAGATCAAGTGGTGTTTCAGATAGTACCTCACTAAAACCTCATGTGTGAAAGGAGTACACAGTATGTCAGTCATAGAGAAATCAATCGAACTCAACGTACCGGTGCGCACGGCCTATAACCAATGGACTCAATTTGAAGAATTTCCAAAGTTCATGGAAGGCGTGACGGAGGTGAAGCAGATCGATGACAAGCGCACGCATTGGAAAGCCAGCATCGCCGGCAAGGAAGAAGAATGGAACGCGGAAATCACGGAGCAAGTTCCGGATCAACGTATTGCCTGGACGAGCCGGGGAGGCGCCATGAACGCAGGAGTCGCGACGTTTCATCGATTGTCGGACGCCACGTCCAAGATCATGCTCCAGCTGGAATATGACCCGAAAGGGTTCGTCGAAAAGACCGGGGATGCCATGGGCCTTGTCGGCCGGCGAGTGGAGGGAGACCTCGAGCGATTCAAAACCTACATCGAAGCGCGTGGCCATGAGACAAGCGGCTGGAGGGGTACCATCAAGTGAACGACGACTGAGCATGTGACCTATTTGCGCGAAGGAGATAACGGCGCTCGTAGATATGGACAGGACTTGATGGCGAAAGCCTATCCTTTATAAGCGATAGAATCTCAGTCTGAGAATGATCATACGCATTGTACGGACGAGGGTCGAATGGAAGTAATAACGGCGTGCGCTCCGGGGTGTTGCCCATGATCAAAATAAAGCTCATATCCGCACCCTGGAGCGAGGGGAGATAAGATGAGAGATAGTACCAGGCAGATTTTGATAATCGGTGCAGTCAGCAGCTTGACCGTGACTGCGACCGCGATGGTTTGCGGAAGGGTGGAGGGGCAATCTGGATGGCGGCCGATCAATGCGATCAGCCATATTGCATGGGGAAGAAAGGCGGCTCAGAAGAACCTGCTCACTGCACGATATACAGGTATGGGCCTCTTGTTGAACGGCATAGCGTGCGGATTCTGGGCTTGGCTCTATCGGCATTGTCGACATTCGATGCAGTCACCGGATTCATTCCTGTTATCGGTCGGGAGCGGAGTCGCCATTTCCGCGCTGGCCTATGTCACGGACTATTATGTCGTGCCCCGGCGTTTCACGCCCGGCTTTGAACTGACCCTTTCGTACCGTAGCGTGCCCTGGCTCTATGGCGCTTTAGCGGTCGGCTTGTGTACGCCAGACGTGATGGCGTCGGGCAGGTCCAGGAGGAAATCATGATCCAGATCGGACTTGCAACGTATCCGGTTGTCTTTTTGTAATAGGGGTGAGGAGCTATCAAGTGATCCCCCAAACGGAGGGCGGTCAAGCGGAACTTTATCATGTGTCGGACTAGGGATTTGTCTAGTCCCGTCGGGTCAAAAGGGAGCGTACAGTGACAGGTATACGTGCTCTACTCATCACACAATCTAATTTTACACAGGAGTGAAACATGCCCATCACGGAAAATAATGCGAATGCATCTGCCAACGTCACAGCTTTTTCTACTGCATTCATAGGGCTGTGTCGTGCACTGGAACATCAGAAGATACTAACGCCCAGTGCAATCGCTCAGGAAATATTAGCTCAAAGGAATCTACTCAAAGATGATTCAGAAAGCAGGAATGTCAAACAGGCTCTCGACAGGATCACCAAGAGCCTTCAAGAACCGGCTACGCCGGCTATTTCGTTATAGGTCTTGGAGGGCTTCTAATCGAGAGTGAATGATGTATCACCCGTGGTACGTCCTTCTGCGTGAGTCGAACTAGTTCGGGGGGAGGGTACGGGCTTGCCCGGTCAAGCCCGTAGGCCCGAGAAGGAATCAATGATGGAACCAAACATGTAATACTTCGTGAATTCCTGGAGAGTGACCAATATTGACCAGTCGGTTAGTGAGCCCGTAGGCACAATGCCGTTGTGCTCGATGACCGGTGTCTTACCAGGAGAACTTCAACATGAGTACTCGTATCCATGTCAGCGGTCTATCCTATTTTTGCACCGATGACAAGCTCCGTCAGGCCTTCATCCCGTTTGGAACGCAAGTTGTAAGGGATGAGTGGGGTAATTCTCTCGGCCTCGGGATCGTGCACATGGGTAGTTCTGAGGACGTAGAGCGGGTCTTCAATGAGCATCAGCGCTTTGAAGTATCGGGCTCGCGTGTGGATCTCTGGGAACCCGCAAAGCCGGAAGACCCCCAAGCTGAGCAGATGGTAACCTACGATCTGCGAGATACGAGAACCGAACAGACAGGCCAAGCCACGGGACAGGAGAAGATACAAAACGCGTTCCAACGTATGGCGGTGTTTGGGCATCGTGTCGCCTAGACTCTGCTGCCCACTTTCTGGAGCGTCAAACGGTAACATCCCTACAGCCATCGCAGCATCTCTCTCCACATCTCGAGGTTCTGTCCACAGCATTCATGCATAATTGTCGTATTTGTTGTCACCGCGATGGCCATCCAAATCGCAATATTGAATGCAGTGCCGGTATTTATGCCATGCTCTTCTTGGTATGGCTTGGGGGGTATGGGGTCTGCTTCTGGCGATTCCCATCCCAGGGATTGTGAATGTTTTACAACACATAGAAGAACTACAACTTTTGGCTGAATTGCTCAGAGATGGAGGGAGGTAAGACAGTGTCGTTTCGTACAGACAACTTTGTGGGCCATCGTGCGGTCGGCGCATGCGCAGCGTTGATCACGGTGATCGCTGCTCTTGTGTGCATTCCTGTTTATGCTGCTCCTATCGCGGTGAAGTTTCCGGAGGGCATGACCCATGGCTTTCTCCTCGTCCGATCCCTTGCCGGGGAAATTCTGGGCCAGGGTGAGATGATCCAAACCATCAAAGAGGACGATCTGATCGAAAACCAGTTAGTGTTCCGGTTCAAGGACGGCTCCCTGCACGATGAAAAAGTGGCCTTCTCGCAACAACGGGTGTTTACCATGATCAGCTATCGTCTGGTCCAACGGGGCCCGTCGTTTCCTGACCAAATTGATGTCTCTGTAGACCGAGGCACAGCGGCATACACGGTGCGCTCACAAGAGGGGGAGGATGGGAAAGCAGAGGTGCTGACCGGACAGGTCGATCTGCCCAAGGATGTCTACAATGGCATGCTGATCACCATGTCGAAGAACCTACAGAAGGGCGCAGACGAAACGGTGAGCGTGCTCGCGTTTACGCCGACGCCTCAAGTTATCAAAGTGCATCTGCATGCCGTGGATGAAGATCCAGTCAACATTGCCGAGGTGTCAAGGAAGGCGACGCAGTACGTCTATACCCCGCAGATCGGCATGATTAAGGAGTTATTCGGCAAAGCCCTCGGAAAACTTCCTGCTGAGTTTCATTACACCTGCTGGATCATGAACGGTAAAATTCCGAGCTTCGTGCAATTCGAAGGACCCTTGCAACTCATGGGACAGGTCGTGCGCATCGAACTCGTGAGCCCTCGCTTGTCTATTAAAAATCCCGAAGACGAGAAGTTTTCGTCAAAATAAGGACGGCTCGGTCATTTCCGATCATTTCGAACATCAACCATAGTAGTCGTGCCTCATTGACTATTCTCGTGGCTGTTTCAAGGAAAGTTGACGGCTGACAACCTGTCGAATTTTTCTCGCATCAATGTCGATACCGACCGGAGTGTCGTCACACTGAACGGTGTGGTCCGAACCGTGGAAGAGAAATCTCGCGCGGAGGATCTCGCGCGGCATGTGTCGCTGGGGTGAGAACAGTGAACATGTACTGCCGAATAGCACCAACGGGTACTACCCAGTGGATGTGCTAGTTCCGTCTCCCTCTGCGGCATGGAAGAGTGAAGTATCTAGTTCATACCTTTTCAATAGGATGATCTCATGGCGACGGCCGACCCAGTCTGGTTTTTGTGGTGGCATGCAAAAGTCTAAACCCGTACGAAAGATTCAGTCCGTCCAGCAACAGAAAAACCTGGGCACGAAAAACAATGTTTCCTTCGCCATTATTTGATACCGAAGCGAGCATAGAAAACTCTATTATGAAGGCATTGTGAGAGTCTAAGCAGGGAGCATTTCACGCCATTATTGAAATAGTCAGGGGGTGGTATTCTCTGCGGGATGCTCGGGCCTCCGTTCAGCACAACGCTCCACGATTGACCAGATATCACGATTCAACTCATGGTCTCCTAAAGCACTTTTTTTCATTTCAACTGTGGTGCTCTCGCCCTTCGTCATCAAATGTAGTTCGAGTTTGAGAAGCTTTGGCTGCATCGTCGTGTGGGGTTCCACTGTGGCGGTGATCACAAATTCCAGTTTATCTGCGCGAGCGTTAAGATGAAAGACATAGGGGGAGGGCATAGATTGCGCGGCCCGATGCACACAGTCCGAGAGATCCGCCGCCGTCGTGGCTGGAAAGTCGGCTACCTTCTCGGGTTTGTCCGGAAGAAGGTCGGTAGGGTTCGAATGACAAGCAGAGAGCAGGCACGCTAGTCCTACAACAGCGAAACGTTTCATCGGCACACCTCCATGGAAGAAACCGTGCTGTCCATCATGTTGGCGGGGGGATACAGGGGTCGTTCGGCGTCAGTCGCCTTAATCCTCATCGGCTGGCAATCGTTCAATCACCTGGCGTAATCGTTCCCGTTCCGGCTCACGGAGCCGCACGGAGTCCAGCCCGAACGTGTGCCCGCCCACCCATTGTACGCTGGCCCCCTCGATCATGAGCGGCCATTCGATGTCGGGCATATAGATACGCTGTTCCAAGGAGAAACCTGGTTCTGGGGTCAGCAGGCTCTCGATGCGGCATCCGCCGGTAGACAGATCCAGTAGGATATCCGTTCCTTCCAGTTTTCAGGGATGCCGAAAAAGTGGTGCGGAATTGTACCCGAAATCTCGGCGTCGCCAGGCGATCCTCTGGCTTCAGATCCATAACGGCCAGGCCTTCCACCTTTCCATCAATGACGCGTTGGCTGAAGGTAATCCCACAGATATCAGCTTCCTGCTCGGTTGCACACAGGCCCTCCGCTGGGAATTCGCTGGTTCGAACGCCTAGGTGATCGTTCCCGCTCATGCAGATATGGAGCCGCCATTTCCTCCCGTCTGTCTCGCGCGGGGTGGCCTGAATGGTGTCGCCCTCATAGGTGATGCTCCTGGCCTTGCCTTCTTTCCTCCTCAGCGAAAACACGCTCCGTTGGCTAGGTACCTTCCTCATCGCATGACTCTGACACGGATACCCTGCGAGGTTGGTTCCCCCCTCTAGACTGGGCCCGTGTGTGATGCGGCGTTGTCCCCGCGCAAGGATCCTGAAGACGTGAGAAGCGTGAACAGAAGCTGCGGTTCAGCAGCCCTCATAGAGGACCGTGCTGCTCATGCCGCTTCGTCGTCATCTCAGCGTTGGACCATGTCGGTCCTGATAGCCTCCCGGGCAAGCAATCGGGCCGCTGTACGTGAATTTTATCTCATGGGTTTGGCGGTCGGAGGCTGTCGGCTCGAGCCTTTCCCATGTGCCGGCGTACCTTTCATAAATCGATTGCATCCTCCTGATCCCGTAATACTCAGAAGATACGGCTGTAGATTTTCGTCGATACAAAAACCAACTGTCTCCTCCGCAATTGCGGCTTTAGGCTCGATCTGCCACCACTGGCAATTCATACACAGACCCCAAGTCGAATCTGGATTCGTGGGCATATAGGACTCCTTTCATTACAAAATGGCTGGCATATCTGCTGCTTCGGCTGTTGACGCAGGCATCTGTTAGGGAGATCGTACAGGCTAAGCCTTTTCCCAGGCACTGGGAAAACCCCTAAGATCCTGAGAGACAGAAGGACGCCGACACGTGACTGGTGATTGCCCATCTCGCTCCCGCTCCTCAACATACATGGATGCCGCCCACATACTGATCCTCACAATGTATGCAGATAACGCATTCGTGGCAGAAGCGTTCCAAGTAGGTGTGGCGCTGTATATTCTGAAGCAGTCCTGGTCGAAAGAACTCCCGAAGGTTGCTCCGGCGCTCCTCGAGCACGTCCGTGCCACTCAGGGAGCTCACCATGAGATGCTGGCCCCGGAGAAACGATCCAAACCGACTTAGGTACATTGTACGCGCTGTATCAACAGCTGGATGAAAAGGCACGAGGAGCGAAGGAACGACCGGATACGGAAACGTCGACTTGCCACGGTGGGTCAAGCAGTCTGTGCGACGATCGTAGGGAAAGAGGGGGCTCCGGAAATTCGGTCAGTGGGGTAAGTGGTAGCCTGGCTTCACCCACCCCAGGGAGGGGTGGCAGACGAGAGGAGCGAGGCGATGAAGAGAACGAGACGAAATCATGGAGCGACCTTCAAAGCGCAGGTGG
>JBGTMB010000030.1:0-12415 GCA_041743755.1 Nitrospiraceae bacterium
TCATCGATACGAGCGGAGTGGACTACCGGTTGAATCCGATGGGGACGGTGCTCGAAGGGGAGTGGGATGAAGTCTTTGCCGTCGTCAAACACTGCTATGAGCGGATGAAGAAAGATTGTGGCCGCATTTCTTGCACGATCAAAGTCGACTATCGCAAAGGTCGCGCCGGACGTTTACAGAGCAAGGTGGCGAGCGTGGAAAAGAAACTTAAGCGATCGATCAAGCAGTAGTGTGCGCAGCCCAGCCCGTCGGGGTTCTTTCCGGTGGGCGTGAGTTTGTGTGGTGTCCTACCGAAAATAGTTGGAAGCGCCCTGATTCGTGGTATCCTTCCGCGCCCTTCCCCGTTCCCCCATCGTGATGAGTTGTCCATGAAGATCGGTATAAGGGAGTGTGTGTGAATCCTCTTCCCGAGGAGATTCAACTCTTGCCGAAGACCTGCACGATCCTTGAGCGGGAGGTCATGGAATTCCGTCCCTTCGGATTGGATGAGCAAGGGCACAGGATCAGAGATCTGAGCGGGATGAGTATCAAAGCTGCCGTCGTCTATCTTGAGCAGTCTATCGCCCGTGAGCGGGGATCCTCAGCCGGCAGTCAGGCGGTCGAGGATCTCTGTCGTCTCCTGAACCAGCGCATAAAAGATCCGGCCTATCATGTGACGCCGGAGTTTCTAACGAATGCCTGGAATAGCTACTCGTATGAATTCGCCGCCTATTTATATGAGTTCTGCGAACGCATATCCGGAGATCCGCAGTTTGTGTTTCGAGCAGGCATGGAGAAGGCATCTTCGATCATGCAGGTATTGGCCCGCCCGTTTTCTCTAGCGCAAATCTACGGCATGTTTCCCTACTTCGGGAATAAGTTCGCGTCCGGTTCGGTTGAATTTCGAGTCGTCGAGGTGACGCCGATCTCCGCAACCCTGGCCATGAAGTTTTCCACTCGCACGCTGTGTCAGTTTGGCCCGTACCGAAGGCGGTGCGCACAGCTGATGTGTCAGGCTGCTCAAGGCATTATGGCTGCGGTTCCGGTTCGCGTTCATCGACTGCCACCCGCCACTCTGACCGACCTTTCCTGCATCGCGAATGACGATGAATGGTGCCAATGGGCCATTCGATGGCCAGTCAAGGGGCAGGGCCTATGGCGCCATACGGTTCGGCAGGTGGTGGAAGGGCCGGGAGGGCAGCCGCTGCCGCAGGGTGGGTCGGATGGAGTGCCTTTGCATGCGCAGGTTGAGGATCGTTCACTCAAGCAGAACGCCGATACCCTGCCGTCGCGGAGACATGTGAGGTGGCTATTTTTCGGCGCGCTCACCGGTCTGACGTTGGCCGCGGGATTCCGCGTGATGAATCCATCGGTGAGCTGGGGTGAAACCATTCTTCTCGGAGTGGTCCCGATACTTGTGGCAAGCATATTAACCAATCGACAGCTTCGCGTGGAAAGCCAGCAACGCGAGGCATTGATTCAGGAGCAGATTACCTTCGTGGAGTCGCGGCATGAGGAATTGCGAGAAGCGTATTTTGAGCAGGAATTGACGCGCGTTGAGCTGCGACAAAAAGTGGCCCAGCTGACCGCCCTTCACCGGGCCGGATTGTTGTTCAGCTCGACGCTGGATCGAGAGGGATTGTTGCAGAAAGTGTTAGAGGCTCTGACCAGCGATCTCCAGTACGACCGGGCGATGATCTCGTTCTACGATCCCTCCCGTCAGGTTATTACGGATGCCCGGATCCTCGGCGTGTCACCTGAAATCCAGGCATTTGTGCGAACTCGGGAGATTCCCATTACCGATCCTCTGAGTCCGGAGGGCCTGGTGCTGATGCAGGGGCAGCCATTGTTAGTAGGGGATATGCAGACGGTCTGGGATCGTATTCATCCTCTGAACCAACAGCTCGCCTTGCTGACGCAGGCCAAGGCATTGATCGCCGTTCCGTTGAAAGTCAAAGACCGGATCCTTGGGAGTCTGACGGTAGATCGGGTGCAGGCACATAGTATGACGCAGGAGGATCTTGAGTTGATGATGACGGTCGCCCATCAAGTTGCCATCGCTCTGGATAACGCCTCGGCGTATGAGCAGATTGAAGGGCTGAATGTGGGACTCGAGGCCAAGGTGCGCGAACGTACGGCTGAGCTGGAGCAGGCGGATCGCTTGCGGTCACAGTTTCTTTCACACGTATCCCACGAGCTCAAGACACCGCTGACTTCGATTAAGGGGTTCTTGCAGAACTTGCTCGATGGACTCACCGGCCCGCTTAATCCAAAACAGCAGCGCTACTTGTCGCGGATGCTCGACAATTCAAACCGACTGATCCATATGATCGAAGACTTGTTGGATCGCACAAAAATACAGTCCGGTCGGCTGGATCTTGTTCCTGGCGAGATTGATCTGGGGGATTGTGTCGTGGACGCGGTAGAGCAATTGCGTCTGCTGGCACAGGCCAAGCGGCAGACATTGGAGGCGATCGTTCCACCTGTGCTTTTGGTGGTCTGGGCGGATCGCGATCGCCTGATCCAGATCATCATCAATCTAGTCCAAAATGCAGTGAAGTTTACCCCGGAGGGCGGCAGCATTACGGTGACGGTGAGGCAAGAGAGTCAGAGATTTGCCGGGGTCTCCGTGCGCGATACCGGACCTGGTATCGCACCAGAGTTTCTCGATCAAATATTCGACCCATTTTTTCGAGTCAAGCAGGTCAGTAGTGGAGTCAAAGGGCTGGGGTTAGGTCTCTCGATCGTGCGGACGTTGGTCGAGTTACAAGGTGGGATGATCGCTGCGCGGAGCGAGCCGGGCCAGGGGGCGGAGCTGTATTTCACGATTCCATTGTTTCCTACGAAGGAGCTGCTGCCTAGCCTTGCATCGGCTGACGCACCCTGCATTCTGGTGGTCGAGGACGATAAGGATTGCCGTCAACTCATACAGGATCGTTTGCGGGCTATGGGGTATCGAGTCCAGTTGGAGGTTGATGGAGTTCGAGTGCTGGAAGCCATACAGACCGGGATGTTCGGAGGTCTGATTTTGAATAGTGGCATTCCCTCCATGGATGGACTGGCCGTGCTGCTCCAAATTCGAAGGTCAGATCAGCACATCCCGATTGTGATGGTTGCTAAGTCGGACGCTAAAGATTCGGCAGTTCGCGCGATCGGCATGGGCGCACAGGCTTATTTATTGAAGCCGTTCGATATTGACGAACTAGAGCGAGTCGCAGATTATTGGTTTCGACCGATAGAGCCGTTGTCATTGAGGTCTTCTGAGGAGTCGAGCAGGCCTGGGTGAATGAGAGAAGGAGGAATAGGATGACCAACGCGTGGAATAGGTGTTGCGAGAGGGCGGGATTGCTTCGAAGGATATGGATGCTATGGATATGCGCGGTTGGCCTTTGTGTGGCTGGATTTCCTGGGGTGGCCTCGTCGCAGGTGCCTCGTATTCAAGGACAAGGAGCCGCCGCGTCTGCGATGAGTAATGCTTTTTCAGCCCAAGCCGATGACCCGTCAGCGCTGCACTACAATCCAGCTGGGATGACGCAGTTGCAGGGTGTTCAACTCATGGCGGGGGCGCTCGCGTCAGGTGGGTCGACGAATTTCACAAGTCTGACAGGTATCACGGCTCGTGGTGACCGAAACGGGAGTGCGGCATGGCCTCCTCCCGGTCACACATACATCACAGTGAACTTAAAGAGTCTTGGGGTGACGGCTTTGGGCGACCTTGTTATCGGAGTCGGCCTGACAGCGCCCTTCGGTTCTATGACTCGGTGGCCGAACGATGGACCGTTCCGGAGCGCTACGACCTTCAGCACATTGCCGCTTATGGATATCAAGCCGACCCTGGCCTACAAGGTGACGGAGAACCTTTCTCTTGGACTGGGCGCGGATATTTATACATTCAGCAATCTCGTCGGCGAAGGTCAGGTTGAGCGACATGCGATTCCTGCTGCCGGGGTGAAAACCGAACTCAATGGAAAAGACACCGCGGCCGGTTTCAATGCCAGTCTGCTCTATACGGCCTTGCGCAATGCGGACGGGAAACCGTTGGCGAACATCGGGATCGTCTACCGCAGTCAAGCGACGTTGCATCTCAGCGGCGCGTTATTAGCCAACGGAGCTCAGGTGTCTGATGCCAATGCGACACTCGTCTTACCGCAAGTGTTTACCGGCGCCATTGCGATTTGGCCGGTTCGAACGACGGAACGGGAATGGAAAGTGGAGATGGACGTCGATTACGTGGGGTGGAAATCTAATCGGAATCTCGATGTCAGGCTGGGCAACGGTGCCACGATTGCGCAGCCGCAGAATTGGAAGAGTACCTATGCAGTGATGATCGGTAGTGAATACAAGTGGTTGGCACTGGAGTCTCTTCCTCATTGGGAAGTGGCGCTGCGAGCCGGCTATACCAACCAGCAAAATCAAATGCCTGATCTGACCTTTGATCCAGGTATTCCCTCGTGGGATCTGCATATCGTGGGAGGAGGGGTTGGATTATTGTGCAAGGAGGAGGGTTCGCTTTTGGGTTTGATACGATGTGGAGATTTCGGCTTTGGTTCGCTGAAACCCAAGGCCATCGGGCTCGATCTCTCGCTCCAGGCGGGGCTCTATGAGGATCGTACGGTGCTGGGTAATCGCAACCCGACGGTCGATGGAACCTACCAGACGACACTGTATCTTGGTAATGCGTCGATTCGAATGGTGTACTAGCAGGATGCTGAAAAAGCTCGCCAGCTGAGTTCTCGGCTCATCAAAATCCTCAACGGGGACCCGGCCGCCTCACTCACTCGGCGGCGCGCACAGACGTGGTGCTCCTTATTCGTCGCACCGTGCGCCCCAGAGGGTACGCCTCCGGTTTTGATTCGCCTCCGGCCTTGCTGGACGAACTTTTTGAGCATCCTGCGGGATTATTCTTCACTGGATCGGCGAGATGCGCAAGTCGTGCGTTAGGCGGATTCGTAAATGCGTGGAACGCGGGAGCCGATCCCGCACAGGATTTCATACGGGATTGTGCCGATCCAGGCGGCCACTTCATCAGCCCAGATTGATTCCTCTCCCTGCTGGCCGATCAATGTGACGGGTTCACCGATTCGTACCGGCGCAAGGTCTGTGACATCCACCATGATCATATCCATGCAGACCAATCCAACGATCGGGACCCGGCGTCCCTGAATCAAGACCAATCCGCGATGGGAGAGCCGTCGACTATAGCCGTCGGCATAGCCGATCGGCAGCACGGCGATGCGCGTCGGTCTTGTCGCAACGAATGTGCCGTTGTAGCTGACGGTCCCCCCTTGTGGAATGGTTCGCAGCTGCACCACCGTCGTGCGGAGTGTGAGCACAGGTCTGAGATCGGGAGCGGGGACTGTGTCCGGAAGCGTGTGATATCCGTAGAGCATGATGCCGGGACGCACAAGTGAAAAATGCGCGTGGGGAAACCTGACGATGGCAGCACTGTTTGCCGTATGGACAAATGGGAGGGTTATCCCGCGTTGCCGGATCTGGCTCAGTACGGCGCCAAATGTCTCAAGTTGGCGTTCCGTAACACTGCTATCTTTTCCGTCTGCGTCGGCAAGATGGGTCATCAAACCTTCGACTTGAAGGGGGCCTCGTAAGAGCATCTCGTCAAAAAGTGGGAGTAGCTTCGCGGGGGGAAATCCCAGGCGTCCCATCCCGGTTTCGACCTTCAGATGAATCGGATAAGGGGCTGGATGTGATTGAGTGGCCTTGATCAATACGGGAAGGATGTGTGCATCGCTGACCACAGGCGTTAGTCGGTGTGCAACCAGGTCTGATATCTGTTCTTCGAAGAGGGCTCCGAGAACAACGATGGAGGTTGAGAGCCCGGCTTGGCGGAGCGCGATACCTTCGTCGAGTGAGGCTACGGCAAATCGCTCGATTCCTTGGCGTGCGTGGGCCTGAGCGGTCTCTAGAGCCCCATGTCCATAGGCATTGGCTTTGACGATCGCCATGACCTGGCAAGCTGGGGCTAGGTATCGCTTGATGCAAGAAAGGTTATGGGCAAGGGCCGTGAGATTGATGCTGGCGTAGGTGGGTAGCACGGTCGGAATTGCGGTCACACTTCCATAATTTCTTGTTCTTTTTTCTTCACCACGTCGTCGATTTTTTGAATGTATTGGTCGGTCAGTTTCTGGGTGTCGATTTCGGATTTCCGCAGTTCATCTTCGGTTAATTTGGCATCCTTTTGCAGTTTCTTCAACTCTTCATTGGCATCTCGCCGAAACCCTCGGATCACGACTTTCGTATCTTCGCCGTGTTTTTTGCAGATCTTGCTGAGTTCTTTACGCCGTTCTTCTGTGAGTGGTGGAAGGGGAACGCGAATAATCTTTCCATCGTTAGACGGTGTGATGCCGAGGCCGGAGCCAGCCAGGGATTTTTCAATTTCCTTAATCAGAGACGGCTCCCAAGGCTGAATCGTGATGAGGCGGGCCTCGGGGGTCGAAATATTGGCGACTTGCTTCAGCGGAGTCATCGTGCCGTAGTAATCCACTCGAACGCCGTCGAAGAGGGCGACCGATGCCCGCCCTGTGCGTAAGCCCGCCAAATCTCGCTTGAGATGCTCCAGGGCAGACTCCATCTTTTCTGTGATTTTTTGACGTATCGCAGCAGGGTTGGGCATGAGAGACTCCCCAGAAAGTTAGCGGCGATCGGGGGTGACCACGGTTCCGATCGCTTCGCCGGTGGCGACGCGTTTGAAGTTACCTTGTTCCTTCAAGTTGAATACGATAAGCGGAAGGTTGTTGTCCATGCAGAGGCTGATGGCCGTGGCATCCATCACTTTTAAATCTTGATTCAAGATCGAGAGAAAGGAAATCGTCTGGTATTTTTTGGCAGAAGGGTTTTTGACAGGGTCGGCGTCGTAGATGCCGTCGACCTTTGTCCCTTTCATGATGACCTGGGCTCCAATCTCCATCGCTCTGAGCGCCGCTGCGGTATCGGTCGAGAAGTAGGGGTTTCCTGTGCCGCCGGCAAAGATGACCACGCGTTTTTTCTCAAGATGGCGAATGGCTCGCCGGCGGATATACCCCTCTGCCAACTGGCGCATTTCGATCGCGGATTGAACCCGCGTCATAATGCTAATGCGCTCGAGCGCGTTTTGCAGGGCGAGTGCGTTGAGGACGGTGGCGAGCATCCCCATATAGTCGGCGGAGGCGCGTTCCATACCGGACGCACTTGCGGCAATTCCGCGGAAGATATTGCCGCCGCCGATGACCACAGCCACTTCGATGTCCAGAGCTACGACGGAGGCGATTTCCGAAGCAAGGCCTTCAAGGATGGAGGGTTGAATGCCGTAGCCCTGCTCACCGGCCAACATCTCTCCGCTCACTTTAAGGAGGATGCGCCGATAGTTGGCAGAGCTCATGCTTCGCCTAATTGGTACCGGGTGAAGCGGCGAATGTTCATGTTCTCGCCGATTTTTGAAATCTTCAAGGCTAGAAGATCTTTGATCGTAACAGCGCTGTCTTTGACGAAGGTTTGTTCGATGAGACAGCTCTCCTGAAAGAACTTCTCCAGCTTGCCTTCGATGATCTTTGGCCAAGCTGCTGGGGGCTTACCCATTTCTTTGGCCTGTCCCTCATAAATCGATCGCTCTTTTGCGATAAGCTCGGCGGGAATCTCTTCCCGTTTAACGTAAGAGGGTTTTCCAGCCGCAACTTGGAGGGCCAAGTCATTGACGAAGGATTTAAACTCGTCATTTCTGGCTACGAAGTCGGTTTCGCAATTGACCTCGATGAGCACGCCGATTTTTCCACCCATGTGGATATAGGCGTGCACAAGGCCTTGGTTGGTCTCACGGCCTGACTTTTTGAGTGCCGCAGCCAAGCCCTTTTGCCGCAAATAATCGATGGCCTTTTCAATATCGTTGCTATTCTCGGTCAGCGCTTTTTGGCAATCGAGGATACCTGCGCCAGTTTTTTCTCTCAGCTCTTTGACAAGGTGACTTGATCCAGCCATGCGTAACGATCCTTCTAGCTAAACAGTGAATGTGCGAACTGATGCATGCAATGCCGGGCGTTATGAGGCCGGT
This sequence comes from Nitrospiraceae bacterium, assembly GCA_041743755.1. Lineage (GTDB taxonomy): Bacteria > Nitrospirota > Nitrospiria > Nitrospirales > Nitrospiraceae > Palsa-1315. The sequence continues at coordinate 8,021 of JBGTMB010000030.1, forward strand.
GTGCTTGCGAAGCTGATGCCCCCGACCTTGTCTCCCGCTGCGGGAACGGGTTTGAAATCCGCCTCTTCTCGTTGTGTCCGTAAATGAGCGCCTTCAATACAGGCGTCGGCAATGCGAGACGTGATGAGCTTGATGGAGCGAATGGCGTCGTCGTTTCCAGGGATCGGGTAAGTGATGTGGTCTGGGTCGCAGTTTGAGTCCAGGATCGCGATCATTGGAATCTCCAACCGTTTCGCTTCCTGTACGGCCAGATGTTCGATGCGGGTGTCGAGGACGAAGACGGCTCCTGGTACGCCGCGCATGTCCTTGATGCCGCTCAGATACTTCTGGAGCTTGACGATCTCTTTCTGCATTTTCATAATTTCTTTTTTCTTCAGGCCGTATTGGCTGGGGTCTGCCAGCTTGGTCTCCATCTTCTTCATCTTATCGATGCTCTTCCGGATGGTTTGGAAGTTCGTGAGCATCCCGCCGAGCCAGCGTTGATTAACGAAGAACATATTGGCGCGCACCGCTTCTTCTTGAAGGATTTCAGCGGCCTGCCGTTTGGTTCCGACAAACAGGACCGATTGGCCGGCGGCGACGGTGTCGCGGACGAAGGCATAGGCCTGCTCCATGCGAGCCAATGTTTGCTGAAGATCGATGATGTAGATGCCGTTGCGTTCTCCGAAGAGGAACTTCTTCATCTTCGGGTTCCAGCGATTTGTCTGGTGTCCGAAATGGACACCCGCCTCTAACAATTCCTTGATCGAAACCACTCCCATGCCTTCACCTCCCCTCAAGACTTGCAGAGCGCCTGCCTGGGCAGGCGAGGGGGTTGGCCCCCTTATTCTCAAGTCGAGCAACGTCCTTGACGCCGATATGAATTTGATACTATTCCTTCTCGCACATGATTGTGCAGAAAGGAGATGGCACCTACGCGTGACAGCCTTGGCACGCTAGCATGGTGACGATCAGTTTGCAAGACCAGAGCTGCTCGATCGGCCCAGACACACTCCGCTTGCTGCCCCATTCGAGCGGGTGGTAAGATTCGGCAATCTAGGAGGAATCAGTGCCAAACATTTTGCTGCTAGTCTCGCCGAGCTGTGGAGCCTGCCCGTCGGCGAAGAGTCTGTGGAAACAGTTGAGGGTGAAATACAGCTTTAGCTATCGCGAAGTGGATATTACCACGGAGGATGGACGGAGCCTTGCCGATCGCCATTCTGTCAGGGCGGTGCCCGCTACTATCATCGATGGGCGGCTGACGTTTGTCGGCGTGCCGAGCCGGGAGAGCGCTGAGAAGGCCCTGTTGCTCAAAATGAAACCGCGTGAGTAGGAAAGAAGGATTGCTCCATGGCCGACGACGACGATTTTGAACTACCCGAGCTTCCTATCATCGACAAGGGACCTCCGCCCGAGTGCCCGATGTGCGGCGACCCGATGGGTTTCATCGATGGTGACTGGGGCTGTATGGATTGTAACGGCGAGCTGATGGGGCCGGAAACAGGCTAGACTCTGCGGTATTCGATGCTTCGCCTCGTCACCGGGCCTTTTCATCCAGCTCTTGATCGTGCCCTGATCGAGGACATTCGGTCCTGTAAGATCGGCAATCCCTTTGCTCCGCTCGCCGTCATTGTTCCCTCGGCCTCCCTGGTCGAGCATCTCAAACAAGTACTCACCCGGCACGAGCCCAGGGCCTTCCTCAATATCCACTTCCTGACGTTCCACCAACTGGCCCTCCGTTTGCGGGATGATCTTGCATCGATTTCTGAGGCTGGTCCCGAATCAACCCTGCAACTGGTCGACGATTTCTTCTTCGAGCAATTGGTGCGGCAGATCATCCGGCGTAAGCTTTCAGGGCTTGAACTTCTTACGCGCCTCCCTGCTTCGCCAGGAACCTGGAAGGGCTTGTGGGCAACTGTGCGCGATTTGAAAGATGCGGTCGTCGCACCAACGACGGCATTGAAGGCCCTGACGGAAGGAGCCTTCGAGGAGGAAGATCACGCCTGGCTCCGCTCCCTCTTCACCTTGCAGGCGGCGGCTTTAGAGGCCAGTCGCTCGCTCGGAGTCGGTTCTCCGGATGATCTGGCTGCATCACTTCTTCAAGATCTCTCTGTCTCCCCATTCCTCAAGGGGCTGCACCACGTGTTTTACTATGGGTTCTACGATCTCTTACAGGTTCAACTTTTATTCTTCGAATCGGTGACCCACGTCGTGCCGGCTACAGTATATTTTCCGCTGAAAGACCGCCCTGCCTTCTTCTTTGCCCGCCAATTTTTCGAACGTCATCTTCTTCCACTGGCAAGCATCCACGAGGATCTGAGTGGAGAGGGGAAGGGAGCCGCAACAACGGAGTTGGTCGAGCTCTCAGTCCAGAACGTGATCGGGGTCGAAGAGGAATTGGCGATGGTCTGCCGTGAAATTCTGACCCTGGTTGAGGTCAACGGCTACCGTTTCGATGAGATCGGCGTAGTGGCTCGTACGTTCGAACCCTACCAAGCTCGGTTGCAATCAGTATTCGATCGCTATCGGGTCCCCTTCACGTCGACGGCCGGGAAGCCTCTGTTGCGTGAACCTCTTGCCAAAACCCTCTTGCGTCTCGCATCCCTCCCACTGAACGATTTCGATCGTGCTGCCATGCTGGATGTGGTCACGTCGCCCTTCTACCGTGTCCAAGGTGTCGGCTCAGTCGGGGCTGATCTCCGGCCTGATATCTGGCGTTCCTTGGTCTACACCTTGGGTATTACGAAAGGGGAGGCGGAATGGAAACGTTTGGCAGAGCCGGCCAGTTCGTCGATTTTACGCGATGTAGAAGCGGAACTTGGCGAAGATGATGAGAGACCGGCCGGGTCGCGTGACACCTCGCAGCTGACATACTTGTGGTCGGTGGTGTCGCAGTTGATTCATGATTGCCGGGCCCTCCCTGCGCAAGGATCGATTGGGACCTTGACTGAAGCATTTCTCGAACTGGCACAATCCCATATTCATGCGCCTGGGCTGTCCGACCTCTCATCGACTGGGTCGCCTGAATCGCCCGATCTCACCATGGTCGGCTCGCTGATTCATTCTGCTCTGGCCCGTTTGCAACAGCTGGACCCGCTCGGTGGGGATATTCTCTGGGAGGAGTGGGTTGAACTGTTCCGGAGAGTCTTGGACGAAACCAGCATTCCCATCGAAGAGGGCCGGCACCAGGGGGTCCAGGTGTTGGATGCCATGACCGCCCGAGGCAGGACCGTTCGAGCGCTCCTTGTGATTGGGATGAACGAAAAGGTCTTTCCGCGATATGTGCGGGAAGATCCCTTTCTACGGGACCGTCAACGAGTCGTACTGGAATCGACCCTGGGTTACAAGATCGATGAGAAATTAGCGGGACATGAAGAGGAACTCCTCTTGTTTGAACTCCTCAGCCGCTCGGCAACCAATCGACTGTACCTGTCGTACCAACGTGCCGATGAAGCAGGACGTGTCATGGCGCCGTCAAGCTTCATCGCCATGGCGATGCGCGATCCACGATTCGTTGGGAAGCCGGAAGAGACAGTCCCTCGACGGCTGACCCAACGGATCAACGAACAGCCCTCGATTCAAGATCTGTTACCGGCAGAGGAGTTGGTATTGGGTTGCCTGTTGCAAGGCCACGACGCCCTATCAGTATTCGATGCCACTGGGCGGGACCGGCTCCTCTTTGAACAGGGCTGTGCTACCCTGAAAATCATCGAGCGGGAGTCGCCTGAACTGGGTCCCTTCGACGGCATGGTCGGCGCACACACATCTGTGTCATCGGTGGCCGAGGAACGGAGCTTCTCGCCCACAGCATTAGAACGGTATGCGACCTGTCCCTTTCAGTATTTTGCAGAAAAGGTTCTTCGGCTGGAGCCTGTGCGACGGCTCCAGCACGATCACCTGCCTCCCTTAACGCTTGGGACCCTTGTGCATGAATCGCTTCGGCTGAGCTACGAGCGGTTGGTGCTGCTTCAGTGGCCGGATAACTCGCTGACCGAGGCCACGATGCAATCCACGGTGCATGAGGCAGTGACCGATACGTTTGCTGCGCATGCGGCTAGCCGGGGGACGGGGCACGTCCTGCTCTGGATCTTGGCTCGCGAACAGGTGACAGCGTTGGTCACGGCCGCCGTCGGTTCCGACCAGGCGGAGTATCTGGCAAGCGGATTCCGCCCGGTTGCATTTGAAATCGCAGCCCAAGGAATCGTCCCGCTGGAGTTAGATGCATCATCGATGTCCCTGAAGATTCATGGCACCTTGGACCGTGTCGATTATCGCGCTGAGCCTCCAGCGCTCCGTATCGTGGACTATAAATTTAAGCAGGGGAATGAGATTGCCGCCGTGGATCGCAACCTTGCCCTGTCGGCCGTGCGCGGATTTCGACTGCAACCACCACTCTATGCCCGCATGACGCTGCCG
>JBGTMB010000031.1:0-2859 GCA_041743755.1 Nitrospiraceae bacterium
TTGGCCAGCGCCACGAAACTGTGGGCCAATTCGTGGAGGAAAATCGAACCGAAGAACAGCAGGCTGGTCGCAACGGCTACGGTGTAGTGCTCGACCGTTGTCCAGTGGGGATGCTCCGAGGCGAACTGCGTGGTGAGTGAAAACGTGATCAGGAAGAAAATGATGAACCAGGAATAGTGGAGGCCGACCTCGATGCCCCGGATCGTGGTGAGACGGACGGATTAACCGATCATAGATCACCTCTCCATTTGTGTAGGGTTGTGCAGGGCCATGCTCCGCCGCCGTTCTCAACATGACGGGCTTTCCCAGAGATTACCCGACCGGCACGTCGAGCAAGTACAATTCCCCTTGTATCTCCGGGTGCAGGTCGCAGCGGAACGTTATCTTTCCCTGTCGATCAGGCGTCAGGCGGATCGCCAACGTCTTCCCGGGATCGAGGTGGAATCCTTCGATGCCCGTTCCGAAGGCTTCGATACCCTCCCCTTCCCCCTGAACGGAGCGGCCTAGGAAGAGGGGCGAGATGAATCCATGCCGGACAGCGTCCTCGTTGTGGACCACGAACACCATCGGCGTTCCCGCGCGAATCGACTCCATCTTGGTGCGTACGTACTTGAAGCCGCGGATGGTGATCTCGATGCGTGGTTCCTGCGCAGGCACGACGTCCAGAGCGACGATCGGCGTCGCACCGATCCCCGGCCACCCCACCAGCCCCAGAACGGCGAGGACACCCCAACGCACCATTCGCGATCTCAACATTCTGCGTTCTTCCATGTCGGACCTCCTGTGTGTGAATACGACAGAGCCGCCTACGCCAGGACCAGCCTCCAGGCAGGCCCGTCAAATTGACACCGTATGAAACAGCCGATTCATCACCGGCGTAGAGGGGTCGCACTCCCCCCGAGACTCAGTACAGTGAACACATTGCCAAGTGAACAGCCTATTCATAGGGTCCCTCGAACAGGACTCGCTCCACCTTCCCTCGGAAACTCACGTAGACCCAGATGGTGTAGGCGATGACCAGGCTGATACCGAGGCTGAACCAGACAAGGCCAACACGCAATCCGTAGGACGACGCTGCGCTGTTGTAGATGGTCAAGCTGTACATCGGGTCTTCTGTCGCAATCAACAAATTGGGAAACAGGCCCCAGGCTATGCTGCCCAAGCTCCCCAGGATGAACAGGCTCCAGCTCAAAAAGACGGCGCCATCCCGTCGGCGGCGACGAAAATACTGTGCGGTGAACAGCGCAGCCACTGACGTCAGTGGCAAGACATACCAGACCGGATGCTCGGCATACCTATGCCCCAACACCGGCTGGACGAATGGAAGCGCCAGAATTGCCACGATCGCAAGGAGGATCACGGCCCAGGTACCCGCGTCGGCAATCCGGCTTGCTCGGTTGCGGACGGCCGCATCCGTCTTGATCGCGAGATAGTTCGCCCCATGGACGGCGAGAATGGCAACGGTGAGCGCGCCGATGAGGACGGTGAACCAATCCAGGATTCCAGGGGTTGGTCCGGGCGCGAAGGTGGTCCACAGCGCGGCAAAGAAATAGCCGTCTGGAGCGAGAGGCACACCCCGAATAATGTTGCCCAAGGCAACGCCAAGGATGACGGCAAGCAGAAGATTGGAGGCTGCGAAGATCGTATCCCAGAATGTTCGCCACAAGGGATTACGCAGGTGAGACCGTAATGCAATCGACAGCCCGCGCATGGTCAGAAACCACAAAACAAGGTTGAGGGCCAGGTAAAAGCCGCTGAATCCGGCTGCGAAGGCCTTGGGGAAGGCGAGGAACAGGAGACCCCCGCCCGCCACGAGCCAGACCTCATTGCCCTTCCACACAGGACCGATGGCCTTCAAGACCAGTCGGCGTTCCTCGTCCGTTCGAGCGACGAACAAGTAGATGATACCCGTCCCAAAATCGAATCCATCCAATACCGCATAGACGGCGAACACCATGACGACGATCGCAAACCACAGCGTGTCGGCCGACATACTCTCCTCGTTTAATACATTGGCCCAACGGTGGAACGTGGTTCGCCCGTTACAGCCGGACCGCGGGAGACCGTCTCGAAGAACAAAAACAGAAACAGCAAACCGAGCAGCACATACAGACCGAGGAAGCCGAGCAGCGAGAACAGGACATTGCCCGAACCCACCAGCGGTGAGTTGCCGTCGGCCGTTCGGAACAGGCCATAGACGAGCCACGGCTGCCGCCCAAGTTCGGCGGTCATCCAACCGGCGGTTGTGGCGATGTATGGAAACGGCGCACTGAGCATGATCGTCCAGAGCATCCATCTGGCCTGAAACAGGCGTCTTCGCCAGAGCAGTACCACCGCCGTCAGCATCAGCGGGATGAAAATCATGCCCAGGCCAACCATGATGTGGTAGGTGTAGTAGAGAAGCGGCATGGTATCCGGCCAGTGCTCACGGGGAAAATCGCTTAGCCCTTTGATCTCGGCGCCGAAGTGCTTATGGATGATCAAACTGAGCATTTTGGGAGCGACCAGCGGGTTGTCGATCGTCAGCGTGTCCATGTTCGGCTGACCGAATATCACCAAGTCGGCTCCTGATTCGGTGTGAAAGTGGCCTTCGAACGCAGCTCCCTTGATGGGCTGATGCTCGAATACCTGTAGCGCAGAGTGATGTCCGGTCGGAAAAAGAAGCAGGGTGCTGGCGATCGCCCCGGCAACGACCCCGGTACGTAGAAACGTCTTCGCCGAATCAATGTGAATCCCGGAGAGCAGATAATAGGCCCCCACTGAAGCCACCACAAAGGAGCCAGTTGCAACCGCGGCCGTCATCGTATGGGTAAATTGCCAGAGCAACCAGGGGTTGGTCATCAAGCCCCAGAGACTCGT
>JBGTMB010000032.1:0-13323 GCA_041743755.1 Nitrospiraceae bacterium
GGAACAGGCGAGCGGGATTGATCAGGTGAACAAGGCGATCATGCAGATGGATGAGACGACCCAGCAGAACGCCGCGCTGGTCGAGGAAACCACCTCAGCCAGCCAGTCCATGAAAGAACAGGCGCGGGAATTGATGCAGCAAGTGGATGTATTTAGGATGAACGGAACAATTAAAGCGTCGAGCGAAAAACACGAAGCGAACATGATTCGTGGCGGGCACGAATCCGCGACACACTATGCCTCACACGATGCGCATCACGCAAAATCGAGTCCGATGGTCAACACATTGACTGCGACCTCTAGTCATGCGGAAGACAACAAACCGGTCGGCGTCGGCAATAAAAAAGATTCCAGAAGGAATGAAGAGGAATTTGAAGAATTTTAGAGAGGGTTGTGATTGAAAGGTGAGAGCATGAGCAGTCTGAGTATCGAAGACATCATCGGTAACATAGAAACGCGGATCGACGACCATATATTCGTGAACCAAAGAATCACGTGCCAAGTCAATATCCTTGCGCTCAACGCGACCATTGAAGCGGCACGAGCGGGTGATGCCGGCAGGGGATTTGCTGTGGTTGCCAGCGAAGTAAAAAATCTTGCCGACCAAGCCGCCACCGCCTCGAAAGATCTGGGCGCAATACGGTCGGAAACGGGGGAGTTACAGCGCCAGTTCGCTGAAAAAGAGTCTAATCGTCTCTCGGAAATGTCGCAGACTCTGGTGCAGCTCATCGTCCGCAACTTGTATGAACGTACCGCGGATGTTCGGTGGTGGGCGACGGATGAGGCGCTATTCCGCTGTTTGGAATTGCTGGATCGACCATCCATTGATCATGCGATTGAACGCCTTGGCCTGATCAATCGTTTTTATTCCGTGTATCTGAATCTTGTATTGGTTGGAATTGATGGGAAAATTATTGCCTGCTCACAGCCGGCTAAATACCCGAAGGCCTCCGGTGCTGATGTTTCAAAATTACCTTGGTTCCAGAAGACCATGGTGACGACACGCGGCGACCAATATGTGGCTGATGATATCGCACGCTCGCCGCTTCACGACGATAAATTGGTGGCGGTGTATGCCGCTGCGGTTCGTAGAGAAGGGAAAATAGACGGAAAGATAGTCGGTGTTCTTGGTGTGATGTTCAATTGGGAAGATCAGGCCGCGACTATTGTTCGGACAGAGCCGACATTAACTGAAGACGCATGGAAACGCAGCCGCGTCTTGTTGCTGGATAATAGTCTGCGCGTTATTGCGGCATCAGACAATAGCGGAGTCCTCTTACCGTTCATGCTGGAACATAAAGGACAACGGAGAGGCCACTATGTCAATGCCAATCATGAGTTGATTGCGTTTGCAAAGACTCTAGGCTACCAGGAATATGACGGCCTTGGATGGTATGCGGCCATCGTCCAGACGCTGAAATAAAAACCTCTCACTAAGTACGGTCGCTCACCCTTAACGCCGTTGAGGCGATGGGCGAGATCAAGAACAAACAGATCGCGGGCTTCATCACCGCGGTCGACCATGGTGCCATCCAGACGAATTTCAGAACTCCTTGTATGAGGCGCACTGATAGGGATGTGATGAGTAACACCCTGCCGCCGACTCAAGCTTTATTCGTGGCGGCGCGCCGTGCGTGGGACCGTGCGCTTGAGTTGGGGACGGCCTACGGGTATCGCAATGCACAGGTCACGGGGCTGGAAGTGTCCGGTGAGGCGGGGACGTTCGATTCATACAAGAGCCGTATGAGCTATGGCAGACGCCATGAAGGCGCGCGAAGCCGGTATTATGGCCTATCTTACCCAACCGCTCCATCAGTCCAAGCTCTTCGACTGTCTCACGATGGTCATGGGTTCGAACCCAGGATCCGCCGCCCAGGTTTCTCCCTCATTCGTCACTCGACACAGCCTTGCCGAGACCAAGACCGTCTCGGCCGACCGCCTCCTCGTGGCTGAGGACAACATTATCAATCAAAAAGTCGCAGCGAGGATGCTGGAAAAGTTGGGCTATCGTGTCGATGTCGTGGCCAATGGTGTGGAAGCACTCAATGCGCTCGCACAGAGGAACTATGCAGCCGTCTTTATGGATTACCAGATGCCCGAAATGGACGGATTTGCTGCGACGGCTGAAATAAGAAGGCGTGAGGCCTTACCACGAAAACATAAACCATTAATTGAGATACAAGGAGCGAGAGATTCATCACAAGATACGAACGACGCGCCTCCCAGGCGCATCGTGATTATTGCCATGACGGCCAACGCGATGCAGGGAGATCACGAGGCCTGTTTAGCAGCGGGAATGGACGACTATATCAGCAAACCTGTTACGGCCAATGCCCTTCGGCAGGCGCTCGTCCGCTGGATTCCTGTTATGGATCAGGAAAGGGAGGCGCAGTCGACTCTCGAAGAACGGCAACCGTTATAGTCCGCCTTTCAGATGTATCTCCCGAAGCGGGGGTCTCGGGGAGGGAGGCGGCAATAATTGCCGCCTCCCTTTTTGCTCGGCAACGGGTTCCTCGTCTCGTTCAGGCACCTCCTTTGCAACCGACATTACTGGAACAGAGTGGATAGCACTGCTTCAGTATTCAAGGACATCCACCGATACTGGATCAGCCAAGACGCCAGCCTGGTGGCTCGCACTCGAGTGCGCGGACCGTAGTGAGGTCTATAAATGGATTTCTCGATCACCGCTGAAGAATTTCAACGGTTTCGTACGCTGATCTACGATGAGAGCGGCATTTCTCTGAGCGAGCAAAAGCAAACGCTGTTGGCATCCCGGCTCTCGAAGCGGCTACGCGACCTTGAGTTGACGACCTTCTCGGAATACTACGCAAAGGTCACGAAAGATCCGACCAGTGAAGAATTCACACGAATGCTGGATCTGATTTCGACGAACAAGACTGATTTTTTCCGTGAACCCAAACATTTCGACTTTTTGCGCGAACGGATCATTCTGGAGCTGGCATCCGCGAAACGCATAAGAATCTGGTCCTCGGCCTGTTCGAGCGGGGAAGAGCCCTATACGATCGCCATGACCATTTTTGATCACGTCCAGGATCCCGCCCAGTGGGATTACAAAATTCTGGCCTCCGACCTCTCGACCCGTGTTCTCGCCAAGGCTGTGTCGGGCTTGTACGACGAAGAACGCTTTCGCGGCGTTCCCCTCGAAATCATCAAACGTCACTTTCTTCGCGGGCGGGGTGAGCAAACCGGGCTCTTCAAAGTGAAACCGCATCTTGCAAGCGCGATTACATTCCGGCGTCTCAATCTGATGGACGATCGTTTCCCTATCAAGAGCCCGCTTGACCTGATTTTCTGCCGAAACGTCATGATTTATTTCGATCGTCCGACTCAGGAAAAGCTCGTGAACAAGTTTCATCACTATCTCAGACCCGGGGGCTATCTGTTCATCGGACATTCCGAAAGTCTCCAGTGGGTGACTCATTCATTTAAGACCATTGCCCCTACGATCTACCAAAAGGCGATATGAACCGTAAGAAGGCAATATTGGAGAGGACGCATCGAGAATGATGACCAACACCCCCGTATATCCGTCGCCTGGCGCCTCATGCGATGGCTTCGCTCACATCCGGCGCATGCGTGATAATCGTTTCCCTCACGAGATCGCTTCAATTCTCCCCGGGGAATTTTTCGTCAGTCGAGAACCGATGGTGGTCTATACCGTCCTCGGCTCTTGTATTGCTGCCTGCATTCGCGACCCGATCGTCGGAGTGGGCGGCATGAATCACTTCATGCTTCCAGAGCCAAAGGAGACGGGGCACGATTCGTGGGGAGAATCGACGCGGTATGGATCGTACGCGATGGAATCGTTGATCAATGAAATTATCAAACGGGGCGGAATCAAAAGTCGCCTGGAAATCAAACTCTTCGGCGCAGGCAAGATCTACGAAGGCAATATTGATGTAGGGGCGAACAACGCGAAGTGGGTGATCGGGTATTTGAGGAGCGAAGGACTCGTCACCGCCAAGACCGATCTTGGCGATGTGTTTCCCCGAAAGGTGTATTACTTTACCGACTCTGGGCGGGTGTTGATGAAGAAAATCGAGCGTATCAAGAACCCGACCGTTTTCGAACGTGAGAACGAATACGCGGCGAAAATCAAGCAGCGGGCGCAACAGCCTGTGGAGGATGTCACGTTGTTTTAAACGGCGCGTCACGTCGTTCCGGATTGACACACGTCACGCTTCACAGTGACGAGAGACGGGGAGACCTATGGCAAAAATTCGCGTGCTGACAGTCGATGACTCGGCGCTGATGCGGCAAGTGCTGGCTATGCTTCTGTCAAAAGACCCCGAGATCGAGGTCATCGGGTCGGCTCCCGACCCCTTTATCGCTCGCGAGAAAATCAAAGCGCTCAACCCTGACGTGATCACCCTCGATGTCGAGATGCCTAAAATGGACGGGTTGACCTTTCTTGAGAAGTTGATGCGGGGGCACCCGATGCCGGTGGTGATGGTGAGTTCACTGACTGAAGCCGGCTGCCAAACGACCTTGCGCGCGTTGGAGTTGGGCGCAGTGGATTTCATTGCCAAACCAAAAATTGATCTGCGGGAAGGAATGGAGGAGGTGGCGCAGGATCTCATCTCCAAGGTGAAGGCGGCTGCGCAGGCGCGCGTACGGCCGTTAAGCGTGAAGCGTGAAGCGTCCAAATCCGGAACGGACGACGTTTCACGAACGACGCTTCACGCTTCACGTTTCACGAACGACGCGCCTTCAGGCGCGATGATCAAGACGACGGATACGATCATCGCGATCGGCGCGTCTACGGGAGGAACTGAAGCGGTGAAGGATGTGCTGATGGCGTTGCCGCCGAATACACCTCCGGTCTTAATCACACAGCACATGCCCGAACACTTCACGAAGACGTGGGCGGACCGCATGAACAGCCTGTGCAGGATCTCTGTGAAAGAAGCCGAAGAAGGCGACAGTGTGCTGCCCGGTCACGTGCTGATCGCGCCGGGCAATTATCATATGACTCTAGTTCGGAGCGGAGCTCGGTACACGGTACGCATCAATCAAGATCCTCCCATGAATCGCCATCGCCCATCTGTCGATGTGATGTTTGCCTCGGTTGCCCAGTACGCCGGCGCCAATGCGGTCGGAGTGATCCTTACCGGCATGGGTGGCGATGGGGCCAAGGGAATGTTCACAATGAAACAGGCCGGTGCGTCTACGATCGCCCAGGACGAGGCCAGTTGCGTGGTCTTTGGTATGCCGAAGGAGGCGATCAAGCTCGGCGGGGTGGATAAGATATTGCCGCTGGCGGAGATTCCCGCAGCGATTGTGGCCTATGTTTCCAAGCTGTAAGACGTTGTGAATTTCGCGTTCTATGTTTCTGGTTTCAAGTTTTCGGAGTATATTTTCCGAGAACATGAAACGAGAAACCAGCATCGCCGTTCAAGCGAGTGAGCCGGTTTATTCATCAACATAAGAAAGGATGACAGCATGCAAATCAAGGAACGCATCGTTCCACAAGGAATAATCTTGGACGTCGTGGGAGATTTGACCTATGCCAATCGAGCGGTTTTTAAGGCGGCGGTCGAAAAGGCGAGACAGGCTGGTTGCCGAAACCTCATTGTGAATTTGGAGCAGGTGCGATTTGTGGATAGCGCAGGTCTCGGGCTACTCGTACTCGTGTCGCAGAATCTTAAACTGCAGCAGGCACAGATCAGTATGTTGAAACCGCAAAGCTACGTGCGGGAGATCATGAGCCTGGCGAATATTCCCAAGATGATCCCCATCTATGAACGCGAGGAAGACGCACTCATGGCGCGTGCAGCATAGTCTTGACTTGAGAGTCACGGAGCGTCATGAGTTCACACGCAATGCCGCACATTGGGCAGGTTCCCGACCCATCTTCAGGGATTGAGACACCCGCCGCGACGATTCTCCTTATTGAGGATGAGCCGGTCACGCGGACGAGTATGGCTGCGCGGCTGACGCGGCTGGGGTATCGAGTCCTTGAGGCCGAGAATGGGCGCGTGGGTTTTGAGGTCGCCAGGCGAGAACGCCCGGATCTTCTCATTGTCGATTGGATGATGCCGGAGATGGATGGGCTGACGTTCTGTGATGCGATACGCGGTAACCCTCAGTTGAAATCCAGCCAGATTCTTCTGATGACCGCGCATGATGCACCGGCACAGATTGCCGAAGGGTTGGTGCGAGGCGCGGACGATTTTCTGAGTAAATCGTCCAGCAAACAGGAAATTATCGCCCGTGTGCTGGCGGGTCTGCGCACCAGTCGGTTGGTGCGAAAGCTGGAAACGACCGGCGAAGAACTGAAATCGTCGATGCTGTTACTTGAGAAAAAGCAGGCAGAAACGGAGGCCGATCTTCAAACAGCGGCCGCGTTCGTCCAGTCGCTTCTTCCCTCGCCAGGAAGCCCGGTTCACGGTATCACGCTGGCGTGGGAGTATCAGCCGTCATTGACGTTGGGCGGGGATCTGTTCGATGTGATGACGATCGATGCGGACCATCTCGGCCTCTACATTCTGGATGCCTCGGGGCATGGGGTTGCCGCCGCACTCCGCTCGGCCTCGTTGATGACGTTTCTGCGGGCGGAGAACATGCTGCAATTGCTCGGGTCGTATGATCCTGAGAAGGTGCTATTCGCGGCCAATCGCCGGTTTCCCTTGAGTGCCGATGGGGACTATTTCACTCTGTGGGTGGGTCAGCTTCATTTGCCGACAGGCCGTCTGTCGTACGCCTCTGCCGGCCATCCCGGCGCAATGCTCAGCTCCGCCGAGGATCCTTCCCGATGGCTCACCACTGCATCGTTTCCCCTTGGGTTCGATCCGTCTGCTCGGTTTACATGCGACCGCGTTTCACTGAAGCCGGCAGATCGGTTGTTATTATTGAGCGATGGGATTTATGAGGTGCCTTCTCCAAGCGGGGAGCTCTGGGGCCGCGACCGTTTCCAAGAGACGATCGACGCGGGGAAGCAGACGTCTCTTTCAGCGACAATCGCCTCGTGCTTTGCCGCAGCCCGAGGCTGGCAACAGGCGCAACACTTTCCGGACGATGCGGCGGTTGTGGGGATTGAACTGACTGATTGCCGGGAAGGCACATCCAATGAATAAGACGGCGGTCTTGGACCTTTCCGAGGCGTTGAACCGGGCGGACGGAGATCAGGACTTCTTCGTCACCTTGGCGACGCTCTTTTTACAGGAAAGTTCGAAGGATGCTGCAGCGGCTCGCGCGGCGCTGGAGCGGCAAGATCGTGCGGGGCTGGCGGCTGCTGCGCATAAGCTGAAGGGGTCCGTTATGGAGATGTGTGCGCCGCGTCTCTTCGAGTGCACGAAACGACTCGAAGAGTTGGGGCAGGAGGGGAAATTTGCTGAGGCTTCGCCGGTCTGTGCAGATGTCGAGACGCGATTGGCCGAGGTGCATGTCGCTCTTCGGGATGTCATTGCCGGAGGATTTCCATCATGATTACTATGACAGAGTGGCGCCCACCGGCGCGTACGTTACTCGTCGTTGTCAACGATACTAACACCCAGGCTGTGATATTGGAGCATGCGAAGGCGCAGGGGCATTCCGTGATTTCTGCTTCGACTCCCGCGCTCGGGTTATCGACCTTTGACATGACGCAGCCCGATATTGTGGTCATGGATCTCTTTTTGCCGGAACAGGACGGGATCATGCTGGTGAAGCAAATTCACGAGCGTCGCCCGACTTGTCCCGTCGTGCTCTTGACCGACGCCGGCCATGGCGAATCGACGATGGCAGGGTTGCGCGCCGGCGCTCTTGATTATGTGCAGCAACCGATTGATGAGGCGGGATTCGCACAGGTTCTGCAGCGGGCCATCCATAGACTGCCCGTTTCCGTGGATGATGCGCCGGGCGTCGAACGGCTGGAGTACGTGCTTGTCATGGGCACCGACCCGAGTTTCGTCGAGAGCACGGTGACCTGGCTCATTCAAGGGACCGCCATGGGGCTGATGGAGTCGCGACAGCTCCATATTCGAGCCGCGTTGCAAGAACTCGTCATGAACGCGGTCGAGCATGGCTGCCTCGAGCTCCGATATCATGACAAGATCGACGCAATGGCACAAGATCGGTATGACGAGGTGATCCAGCAGCGCCGATCGGAGGCCCATTTCCGAGACCGCCGAGTCACCATTCGTGCAACCTACGACAAGCGACAACAGGTCTTAACGTATCGGATTGCCGATGAAGGGAAGGGGTTCAACTGGAAGTCACGAGTGAAATCGGGTCTTAACGTGTGCCCTACCGGGGATGCCAGTGGACGAGGTATCTTTCTCGCCCGTTCGTTTTTTCCAGACATCACATACAACGACAAGGGCAATGAGGTCATGTTCACCGTGCCCCTTGAATAATGCTGGAACCTGCAACCAATAACTTCACAGGAGGTCCCTTGGAAAACACAAGCCCAGCCCGATCCAAGCTACGAATTCCGAACGATCCGATGTATCGCTTACTGCGTGAAGGTTGTATCACCGAATTTAACGTGAAAAAAGCGTCTGGAGAGAAGACCGACTTGCGGGGGTGCGATCTACGGGGTCTCGACCTACGAGGACTCGACGCCGATGGGTTGGATTTCAGCGACTGCTATTTTCGCCAGGCAGATCTGCGCAGTGTCGATTTTCGCAATGCGCGGCTGGAAGGCGCCAGCATCAATGCTGCTAAGATTTCAGGCGCCTACTTCCCTGGTGACCTGAGCGCCAGTGAAATCGAACTGTCCCTTCTTCACGGCAGCCGCATGCGCTATCGCTCCAAACCGTAATCGGTCGACCTGATCTCTCTTGGCTGGTTCTGTCACCCTCCTGTGCCTCCTCTCCTCGACCCTTGCAAGCCCATTATCAGCCACTTATAATGCGGGAGCCCTGTTCAATCTATTCTTTAACTGTGTGGAGGAACCTCAGAGCTCATGAGTGAACGAACGTTAGCGATCATCAAGCCCGATGCGGTGAAGAAGAATGCGATCGGCGATATTATCGCCAGTTACGAGAACGCCGGCCTGAAGCCGTTGGCCATGCGCATGATGCAGTTCTCACAATCAACGGCAGAGGGGTTCTATGCCGTGCATAAGGCCCGTCCGTTTTTCGATAGCCTGTGCACATTCATGGTGTCCGGTCCGGTCGTGGTGCTGGTGTTGCAAGGCGACAACGCGATCAAGAAGAATCGTGAGCTGATGGGTGCCACTGATCCGGCCAAAGCGGACGCAGGCACGATTCGCAAAGCCCATGGGGCGAACATCGAATTTAACGCCGTGCATGGATCCGATTCGCCGGAGACCGCCAGGTTCGAAATCGGATATTTCTTTCCTGGAATGGATCTGGTCGGATAGGGCGTGATCTTCTATAACAGGCTGTGGAAAAGCCATGTTGGTACGCTAGAAATTTGATGGTTTGTACGTGGACACAACAGTAACACACCCTCGCAGGATGCTCAAAAATGCCGTCCAGCGCGGCCGCAGCGAGCGATGAAGCGAGGCGTACCCTTGCGGTACGTTGAGTCTCTGAGCGATGCGAGAACAAAGCTGGCGGGATTTTTCAGCATCCTGCTAAAAAGGGAGTGCGCATGATTCCGAAAGACCTCCGTTACCACCAAGAGCATGAATGGGTGCGAGTGAGCGGCATACAGGCGACTGTGGGCATCAGTCATTTCGCCCAAGATGCGTTGGGCGACATCGTCTTCATTGATTTGCCGAAGTCCGGCGCCGTCGTCAAGGCCGGGCAGCAGATCGGTGAAGTCGAATCGACCAAGACGACCTCCACGATCTACACACCCGTGAGCGGCACGATTGCCACAATCAACACTGACTTGAAAGACCACCCCGAAGTGGTGAACTCCGATCCCTACGGAAAAGGCTGGATGGTGGTAATCGATCTGGCGAGTGCGAGTGAGGTGGACCAGCTTATGACCGCGGCACAGTATGAAACGTTTCTTGCCGGCCAGAAACATTGAGTCATTACGCCATCGTGTGATTGGATCATTGATGAGTGCAGGCAATGAATCAATCCCGCTGAGCCAGTGACTCAATGACTTCTCCAAAACATATCGCCATTCTCGGCGCAGGACCCGGTGGCTATGTCGCTGCGATCCGAGCCGCCCAGCTTGGCGCCCGCGTCACCGTCATCGAGTCCCACGCGCTTGGCGGCGTCTGCTTGAATTGGGGTTGTATTCCCAGTAAGGCCCTCCTGTCGGTCGTCGAACTTGGCGACAAAGTCAAGAAGTCAGAGGATATGGGGTTACTGGTCCCGGGACCAGTCACGTATGATCTCGCTCGGATGGTCGCCAGAAAGAATAGGGTGGTGGCGACTCTCGTGAAGGGCATTGCCACGCTGTTCAAGGCCTGGAGTATCGAGCATGTGCAGGGTACCGGGTCGCTACGGGATAGGCAGACGGTCCGGGTATCGGCAGCCGATGGTACAACGCGAGATGTTCAGGCTGATGCCCTCGTGGTTGCCACGGGGTCGTCCTGGCCGAATCTGCCGCTGTTTCCGATCGATGGGCAGCAGCTGGTCACCAGTCAGCATCTTTTGGATCTCGAACACATTCCTGCCAGTTTGCTGGTTGTGGGTGGGGGAGTCGAAGGATGCGAGTTCGCGGCGCTCTATAGCGGTCTTGGAACAGAGGTGACGATTGTCGAATTGATGGCGCACGTGCTTCCTCTGGAGGATGAAGAGGTCTCTTCCATGATGGCGCGCGAGCTGAAGAAACGCGGCGTGACGGTCCTGACCGGGACCACGGTCGAGAAATTGGAGCGGTCATCGGAGATCATCACTGCGCATCTCAAAGATGGTGCACAAATCGTGGCTGAGAAGCTGTTGGTGTCCGTGGGGCGAGGATTGAATAGTCGGGGCATCGGATTGGAACAGGTGGGAGTACAGACTGGACGGCGAGGGGAAATTCTTGTCAATGACCAGATGGAGACGACGGTGCCGGGGATCTATGCGATCGGCGATGTCGTCGGTAAAGCGATGTTGGCGCACGTGGCTTCGGCCCAAGGGAAAGTTGCGGTCGAGAATATCATGGGGCATCAGGCGACGGTCCGCTACGACGTAATCCCTGCCGGAATTTTTACCCTCCCGGAGATCGGTCGCGTCGGCATGACGGAACAGCAGGCTAGAGAACGAGCCCAAGCAGCCGGGCTGAACCCTGACCAGGCGATGACGGTGGGGCGTTTTCGCTATGCCGGGTTGGGGAAGGCTCAAGCGACAGGAGAGACGACAGGGTTGTTCAAAATTATTGCCGAGTCGTCGAGCGGCAAGATTCTGGGCGTGCATATTGTCGGCGCCCATGCCGCTGATCTGGTGCATGAAGCCGCCATGGCGATGCAAGTCGGTGCGACGGTGGCGCAGATGGCGGACATGATTCACGCGCATCCGACGCTGTCCGAAGGCATGATGGAAGCGGCTGAAGATGTCGAAGGGAAGGCGATTCACCAAGCGCGAAGGCGGATACAATAATGTGGCAATCGCTCCTCCTCAAGCTCGGGATGTTCGCAGCGACGATAGGAGTCGTCTTTTGGATCGGATGGACTCTGCCGGCCTCATTCGACCGTGAGCCTGGCCTTGTAGCCGAATCGCTTGAGGGAGCGAAGGCTGAAATCCCTTCCGGCAGTGGGCGCGTGGCCACTATGAGCCCGTCGTCTGCCCCTTTGTCGGTGGATCAACCATCGACTGTTCCTGTTCCGAAACGGTCTCACCGCGGTCTCCTCGATCTCAATAGAGCAACAGGTGAGGACCTTGACGCATTGCCGGGGGTCGGCCCTAAGCTGGTCGAACGGATCATGGAGTATCGCCAATCAGTAGGAGTCTTTCACACGCTAGAAGAGCTGCGAGCGGTCAAGGGGATTGGGAAAAAGACGTTTGAGCGAATTCGTCCATTGGTGACGGTGACGTCGGATCCCGGATTGTCAGATCGACGGAAGAAGGCAACATGAGCGAACTTTCCCGTCAACTCGATTTGATCCTCCGTGGAGTTGTGGAGGTCATTCAACGGGCCGAACTTGAAGCGAAGCTGACACGCTCGTTGAAAGAGAACCGGCCGCTTCGGGTGAAAGCCGGATTCGATCCGACTGCGCCCGACCTGCATTTGGGCCATACCGTCCTGATCCACAAGCTGAAACATTTTCAGGAACTCGGGCATCAGGTGATGTTCTTGATCGGTGATTTCACCGGTATGATCGGCGATCCGACCGGCCAATCGGAGACGCGGGTTGCGCTCTCGAAAGAAAAAGTATTGGAAAATGCCAAAACTTACGAGCGACAGATCTTTAAAATTCTCGATCCTGCGAAGACTCTGGTGGAGTTCAACAGCCGGTGGATGCGCACGATGACCGCGGAGGCGTTAATCCATCTGAGTGCGCAGTATAGTGTCGCGCGGATGCTCGAACGAGACGATTTTCATAAGCGGTACCACGAGCAGAAACCGATCAGCATCCATGAGTTTATGTATCCGCTCGTACAGGGCTATGATTCCGTCGCGCTGAAGTCCGATGTCGAACTGGGCGGCACCGATCAGAAGTTCAATCTTCTTGTCGGACGTGACCTCCAGCGAAGCCATGGGCAGGAACCGCAGGTCGTGATGACCATGCCGTTGCTGGAAGGTACCGATGGCGTGAAGAAAATGAGCAAGAGCGTCGGTAACTACATCGCGCTGGAAGACACACCGAACGACATGTACGGCAAGCTGATGTCGATCAGCGACACGTTGATGCATCGATACTACGAGCTGCTCACGACGGAGGACATGGCCGGAGTCAAGGCTGCTCATCCCATGGAGGCGAAGCAATTGCTCGCATCCTTGATTGTCGCTCGGTATCACGGGGAAGAAGCCGGCCGGCAGGCGAGGGTGGCCTTTCAGCAGAAATTTCAGGAGCGGGAATTTCCGAACGAGCCGGATGTGCGTGTGGCCTTGACCATGACTGATCTGCAAGAAGGCCGGACGATCGGCCTCGTGGATCTGGTGGCGAAGACAGGGCTTGTGCCGAGCAAGAGCGAGGCTCGGCGGCTGATTATTCAGGGAGGCCTAGAGGTTGACGCGCAGAAGCAAAGCGACGCGAAGGCTGTGATCTCGATTGTGGCGGGACGAACCTATCGCCTGAAGGTTGGCCGAAGAAGATTTGCGGTTGTGGAATTGAAGAAATAGTGAGGTACAGGGTCAGCAGTTCACGGTGAAGTACGAGGGGCAAGAGCTGATAATGTTTCTCCTGTCCGATTGACTTGGCTCCTGAGCCAGCGTAGGATTCGATTGAGTGAGCGGGCGTAGCTCAGGGGTAGAGTCCTAGCTTCCCAAGCTAGTTGTCGTGGGTTCAAATCCCATCGCCCGCTCCAA
>JBGTMB010000033.1:0-2991 GCA_041743755.1 Nitrospiraceae bacterium
GCATGCAGCGGAATGCGAAGGCGAGATTTGGGACACGCTCGTCCTGCGCGCCGGGCGGCATTGCCGGCCGCGCGCAGGACGATCAGCCCCCGGCAGGTAAAACGGGGGCGCAATTTCTAGGCACCGGATCATGAATGTTTCCAACCGATTAGACAGCCACCCTGTTCGTCAGAGAGTACTCGCATCGGGAAATGCGATATCCCTAGAACTGCGGCAGCAAGCCTGTCATCGGTGCGGAAAGGTCTGGTGGCCCCGTCGCCCCAACAAACCAGCGCGATGCCCCGGTTGCAAAAGTCCCTACTGGGATAGGCCCCGCCGCCTGAAACACTCGATCATGCCCGTGAAAGAACCCATGAACCAAGGATCACTGACGATGGCTTTAGGCCGCAAAGTGGCAAGGACCCTTGGGAGAGGGAGCGAGCGTGGGATAGAGACCGAGGACCGTTCCTTGGCACAGGCACTTCACGAGCTCAAGGAGATGAAGGCAGCCGGAAAGACCTGGCAGGAGATGGGAGAACGTATGGAACAAGAATTCGGCGCAAGCCTGGAGAAGGATCAACTGAAAGCGCTCGTCCGATAAACACTCAATTCCCTGCCCCCCGCCACCTCCGGGGCAGGGATCAATCCGAGTTGCAGGGCGGGGCACATCGCAGCGGGCGGGCCTGGAAGGTGGCAGGAAGGCTGGCCCGATGCTCTGTGGCACCGCGCTGCCACCAACGAGACGCTGGCGTGCCAACGCGAGCGCAGAAGGGGGTCAGGGGGTGTCGTAAGACTCCCCTGCTCAGGACCTGGACATGATGTTAACTGTCAAAGAACTATCAGGTTGGCTCAAGATTAAGCCATCCACTCTGTACCTCTGGGCCACAGAAGGGAAGATTCCCTGTCGACGTATTCACTCCCTGATCCGATTTGAGCACGAAGCCATCCAACGGTGGCTTGAGTCCTTCCCTGAGCCACACCCCCAACTACTCCCGAAGTTGGCAAAGAGTTCCGTACCAGCCGACCTGAAAACCTCATTGCGGCTGCAAAAAGGGAGTCCTATACTCTCCTGCATGGGGAAACCAAACCGATTTCAAGCCTCATCGAAAAGGAGGACGTGGATGGGGCTATTTAGACGACATAAGGTGTGGTGGATGAGTTTGATGTATCAGGGCCGACAGGTGAGACAGTCCACGGAAACCACAGACAAGCGGTTAGCCGAAACCATTCTTGCAAAGTTGAGGATCAAGATCGCCGAGGGCCGCTTTCTCGACGTACTCGAAGAGAAAGATCGGACGTTCAACGAGATGATGGACCGCTATCTCATCGAACAATCGGTGACAAAGGCTCCGGCAAGCCACCAGCGAGACGAGCAATGCCTTGGGCATCTGAGGCCGGTATTTGGGCCGCTCAGGCTCATTGAGGTGACGCCGAAGCTCCTCGCAGCCTACAAAGCCCAGCGACGGCAGAAGGCCAAGCCGGCCACGGTCAATAAGGAACTCGGGCTGATCCGGCATGCCTTCAACATCGCCATACGGGAGTGGGAATGGTGCCGCGATAATCCGATGCGGCGGGTCTCGCTAGAGAAGGTCCGCAATGAACGTGACCGGTGGCTCAGTCCCGACGAGGACACACGGTTACTTACTCACTCGGTTCCTTGGCTCCAAGACATCCTTGTGTTCGCGTTGAACACGGGCATGCGGAGGGGTGAGATTCTCGGTTTGGAATGGCGAGCCGTTGATCTGAACCGGCAAGTCCTCGTGGTGATGAAAAGCAAGAATGGAGAGAAGCGCACGGTGCCGCTGAACAGTTGCCTTGTGGAGCTCCTACGCCACAAGACAGCGACCAACGAGAAACACTCCTTCGTGTTTACGACTTCCTGTGGGACCAGGATTGATGCCCGAAATCTGACACGGGCATTTTATTCGGCATTGGAGAAAGCCGAGATCACGAATTTCCGTTTCCATGATCTGCGGCACACCTTTGCCACGAGACTCGCACAGGCTGGGGTGGATCTGTACAAGGTGCAGCGGCTGCTCGGTCACAAGTCGCCGACCATGACCCAGCGCTATGCCCATCACTCACCGGAGAGTTTGCGAGAGGGGGTGTTGATCCTCGAACGGCACCACCCGATTGGGTTAGCACAAATCTATCACACGGAGGCAATTATTCAGAGCCGACGCTGTGTAAGTACTGGAGCGGGAAACGGGATTTGAACCCGCGACCCTCGCCTTGGCAAGGCGATGCTCTACCACTGAGCTATTCCCGCTCGATCACTGTCGTCAGAGGGGTGGGATTTTACTGATGCAGGAATGAAACTGTCAAGCGATCTGGTGCTCGACTAGACTCATCGCTGTCATCGACTCTTGTACAATAACAATCATGCAGACGCCCTGCCCATAACAGAATGCATCCAGAACGCGAGACCCAGAATGATAGGCCTCTGCATTTCTGTTACATAGATTTATCGACGCTACAAAAAGGTAACGCGAGAGTATGATCATTAACTTATTGACTTATTGAGTGTTTGTTTCATAAAATCCCGCACGCATTCACAGGGCGTTACATAAAGTACCCAGCAATACATAACTCGACTATCATGAGCGGTTTCGGCACAAGCTGTTTTTCATATAACTATTCAAGAGCTTATTGCACATCGCTCTCACAGAAATAAATTTCTTTAATTTGGTTCGTATATTGCGTGTAAATGGGATGCTCGTGCTGAAAGAAGTACCATGTGTGTGATTTGGTTTTCTCTCTTTAATTAAGATTAAGCAGTGTTCTGAAAAAATACGGGGTTAAGTTTCGGATCTGTATCAACGCGTAGAGTCTCGTGGGCTTGGGTGAAGCCCTCAACTGTTGGGAGGTACTACCAATGTTTTTGTCACGTAGGCAGTTCTTAAAAGTTACTGCCGGGACAGTCGCGGCGGTGGCCGTGGCGGACAACGTCCTGGCGTTGACGGCGCTCCAGCCGGTGATCGAAGTCGGTAACCCGTTGGGGGACTATCCGGA
>JBGTMB010000034.1:0-5597 GCA_041743755.1 Nitrospiraceae bacterium
GCGTTACTCGCCGCCGTGCGCGAGAAAGAACCGGATATTCCTGTGGTCTTGTTGACGGCCTACGGATCGCTCAAGACTGCTGTGGATGCCATCAAGGCCGGCGCATTCGATTATCTCAGCAAGCCATTTGTCGTCGAGGACATTCGGTTGGTGGTCCGGCGAGCACTCGAACATACTAAGCTCGTACGGGAAAATCGTTCGTTACGCGGCCAATTGCGTGACCGATACCGGTTCGACAACCTCGTGGGCTGTAGTGGCGGAATGGTTGCAGTCTACAAAATGATTGCCCGAGTCGCGGAGACGGACAGCACGGTGCTCATCCAGGGAGAGAGTGGGACCGGAAAGGAGTTGATCGCCCGCGCCATCCATGCCAACAGCGGTAGAAGCGGCGGGCCGTTCGTCGCAATCGATACGGGTTCGTTGGCCGAGACGCTCCTTGAGTCTGAACTCTTCGGCCACGAACGGGGCGCGTTTACCGGCGCCATCGCAACGAAGAAGGGGTTGCTGGAACAGGCGAATCTCGGCACGTGTTTTCTGGACGAAATCGCGGACCTCTCACCCATGATGCAGAGCAAGTTACTCCGAGCGATCCAGGAGCGAGAGATCCGGCGTGTCGGAAGTGAAACACCTCGTGCCATCGATGTCAGAATCATCGCCGCAACGAAAAAAGCATTGAAGCCGCTTGTCGAAGCCGGGACCTTTCGAGAGGATCTTTTTTATCGGTTGGAAGTGATCACCATTGTCCTTCCTCCGTTGCGTGATCGGATCGAAGACATTCCGCTTTTGAGCCGGTACTTCGTCGATAAATTCGGGCGAACCAAAGAGAGACCGGTGACCGGGCTCTCGCCGGACACCATTCCTTTGCTGATACGCTACGCATGGCCCGGCAACGTCCGCGAACTCGAGCATGTGATTGAGCGGGCTATTGCCTTGACCCCCTATCCCATCATTACTCCGGAAGATCTTCCTGAAACGATTCGGACAGCGCCTGTTCACAACCAAGCACGGGCTCGTGGATGGGAGACCCTTCACGATATGGAAAAGAACTATATTCTTCGGGTGCTGGAGGCCCATCATCAGGACTACGGCGCGGCAGCTGATATCCTTGGGATCCACCGCAAAACGCTCTTCCGTAAGCTCCGTCTATACGGCAAAGACTGACTCCGATCATGGCTCAACCTATTCTGGCACGAGACCCAAAAGGTGAAGTGTTTTCCCACCACCTTCTTCATCTGCCCAGCCGGTTTGCTCTCCGAACGGCTCCACTGTCAACATTATCTAGTGGCACATCACCTGCCCAACTGTTGTATTATACGGAAACGATACCGCCCTAAGGCGTAGGCTTACGGCGTCGACAACGACCACTCATCATCCTTCAGGATGGCAGGATGTAGTCAGGTCCAAGGACTCGCTTACCGGAGGCTCCAATGTCAGATTTCTATCAAAACGGGGTGGTCACCGTGCTCCACCGCCTCGGGCAGCCAAATGTCAACCAACTGGAGCAAGAGTTGACGCGTTATGGGCGCGTCAATCCCATTGCATTGGTCCTCCCCTCCCTCTACTCAGAATTGGGACGGCCGGCATTGAAAGCCATTGTAGAGACCCTTAAAACTGTGTCGTATCTCAATGAAATTGTCATCTCCCTGGATCGAGCTTCGGCCTTAGAATTTCGTCTGGCGAAGCAATTCTTTTCTGTCCTCCCCCAGCGGGTTCGCCTTATCTGGAATGACGGTACGCGTATCCAAGCCATCCTCAAGGTCCTGGTCGATCACAACCTCGATATCGGCTTACAGGGCAAAGGGCGGGGCTGCTGGACCGCCTTCGGTTATGTATTGGCCAGAAATCACAGCCAAGTCATCGCACTCCACGACTGTGACATCACAAGTTACAGCCGTGAATATCTGGCGCGCCTCTGCTATCCCATCGCCAATCCCAATCTCGGGTATGAGTTCTGCAAGGGTTATTACAGCCGAGTAACCGACCGCCTCAATGGCAGGGTAACGCGCCTGTTCATTACCCCGATGATCCGAAGCCTCCAACAGCTTGTGGGACCTCACGCACTCCTGACCTTTCTCGACAGCTTTCGTTATCCTCTAGCCGGCGAGTTCGCCATGGTGCGGGACCTGGCTTGGACCAATAGAATTCCAGGGGACTGGGGACTAGAAATCGGCGTCCTCGCGGAAGTCTATCGGAACTGCGCCTTACGCCGCATTTGCCAAGCCGATATTGCGGACGCCTATGACCACAAACACCAAGAACTCTCAGCCCACAATCCCGATGCCGGCCTCCTCAAGATGTGTGTCGACATCACGAAATCGCTCTTCAGGAATCTCGCGAGCGAAGGCGTCGTGTTATCTGACGGTATCCTCAAGACCTTACGTGCCACGTATTTGCAGGCTGCTCAGGAAGCGATCAGCCGATACGAAAACGACGCGTCCATCAACAGCCTCACGTTCGACCGGCACCAGGAACGCACGGCCGTCGAAGTGTTCCTGAAAGGCATGAAGCTCGCCACCGAGGGGTTTCTCGATGACCCGCTTGGTGTCCCCATGATTTCTAACTGGAGTCGCGTCACCCATGCTGTGCCCGATATTTTTGATCGCCTGGTCGAAGCCGTCGAGGCCGATCATGTCTGGGATCCCACCTCTGAGCCGGCAGCCACTCCTTCATGAGCACGAATCTCACCCCACTCACTCCTCAGACTGAAGCACGCATCCAAGAAATTGGCTCTGCAGAGGTGCTCGTCGGGATTCCGAGCTATAACAACGCGGATACGGTTGCACATGTCGTGCGGGCCGTAAGCGTGGGGCTCGCTAAACATTTCCCTGGCCGTCGAGCCGTCCTGGTCAATTCCGACGGTGGCTCATCGGATCAGACGCCGGCCATCGTCGCCCGCACCGCGATCGATTTCGAACATCTCTTCATTGCCGACCAGCAAAGTATCCTGCATCGAATTGTGACGCCGTACCATGGGATTCCCGGAAAGGGCAGCGCGTTCCGGACGATCTTCGAGATTGCCAGACGATTGAATGCCCGGGCCTGCGCAGTCGTCGACGCAGATCTCCGCAGTATTTCTCCGGAATGGATTGAGCTCTTGCTCCGCCCCATCCTAGAAGAGGGATACGACTACGTCGCGCCCTATTATCTCCGCCACAAATACGACGGCACAATCACAAACAGTCTCGCCTACCCACTGACCAGAGCGCTCTACGGACGACGGGTGCGCCAGCCTATCGGCGGGGAGTTTGGTTTTTCTGGAGCGCTCGCGGCCCACTATCTCGACCAACACGTCTGGGAATCGGAAGTCGCGCGCTTCGGTATCGATATCTGGATGACGACGGAAGCCATTGCCAGTGGCGCACGGATCTGCCAAAGCTTCCTCGGCGCAAAAATCCATAATCCAAAGGACCCATCAGCCGACTTGTCGGCCATGTTGACGCAGGTGATGGGAGCGCTCTTTGCCCTCATGGAAAAGCATGAAGTGCTCTGGTCTCGACTGGAAGGATCCCAGCCGGTTCCACTCTTTGGATTCACCTACGAGGTGGGTGTCGAACCGGTCCATGTCAATATGGAACGGATGGTCTTGCACTATCGACAAGGCCTCGCTGATCTTGAGCCCATCTGGCGCCAGATCCTGGCCGACGATACATTCGCGCAACTCCGCGATCTCCAGGGAACGTCCAACACCGACTGTCGTATCCCCGATGAACTGTGGGTTCAGGTCGTCTACGATGCGGCGATTGCGCATCGCAAACGAATCATACGACGCGACCACCTCCTCAAAGCCCTCACTCCCCTATACTTAGGTCGGACCGCCTCGTTTGTCCATGCGACCCAGGGCTTGACGTCCGTGGAAGCAGAGCAGAAGATCGAAGCATTGTGCCACATGTTCGAACGCATGAAACCCTATCTGGTTGAACGTTGGCAACCGCCGGCGCCGCAACCTGCCGCTCCGGCTCTGTTGCATCACACCAGCACCGACGCAGGAGGTGATCATGAGTGACTTCATCAACCAAGCTCTTCTTGGACCGTTGGAACTGCTCGGTCGTCAAGTGTTGACCGTACTCCCGAATGTGCTCGCCATGGGCATTATCCTACTCGGTGGGATCTTCACGGCCTGGGCGCTTGGGTCTTTTTCAGAACGGCTGCTTCGTGTGATCGGGTTCGACCATTTTTGCGACCGGGTAGGGATGAATGCGGCGCTCCTCCGCGGAGGAGTCAAAACCGATCCTTCTCGCCTTGTTGGGCGAGGCATCTATTGGACCGTAATCGTGATGGCCTCGATCGCGGCGTTAGGAGCCCTCAACCTGACCCCGATCAACCAGTTCGCCCAGTCACTTCTCGCCTATGTGCCGCACTTGGTCACCGCAGCGGTGATTCTCCTGGCCGGGTACTTTCTCTCGAACTTTGTCTCCCAGGCGGTCCTGATTGCGGCCGTCAACGCCGGCCTCCCACCCGCCCGACTCATCGCAGCCTGTTCTCGATGGGGCATACAAGTCCTTGCGGCCGCCATGGCGCTCGAACAACTCGGCATTGCCCAACACATCGTCGTCGTGGGATTCGGCATTACCTGGGGAGGGATTGTGCTGGCCGGAGCCATTGCATTTGGGCTTGGCGCCTCCGATCTTGCCAAAGAGCTCTTGGAGCGACGACTGATCAATCGATCCAAAGCCAACCCGGATGACGATCTCCATCACTGGTAACGGCGCACGAGCATGCCCAACTTGATCGTGTTCACAGACTTGGATGGTTCGCTCCTGGACAGTACGACCTATTCGTACAAAGCCGCTCTACCAGCCCTTACCGCGCTTCGCGAGCAAGGCATTCCCCTCGTGCTGGCGTCGAGTAAAACTCGAGCAGAAATGGAGCCGATTCGACAACGGCTTGGCCTTCAGAACCCTTTCATTGTTGAAAATGGCGGCGCGGTGTTTGTCCCTCAAGGCTTTTTCGAGTTCCCCTTGGAACGCATGCGAACCCGACCTCCTTATCAAGTCATGGAATTAGGCCTTCCCTATCACATGCTGCGAGATGTCTTGAAACAAATAGAAGATGCGCTTGAAACGCCATTGCAAGGATTTGGCGACCTGTCGATAGAAACGATCATGCAAGTCACTGGGCTCCCGCACGCCGACGCCATCCTGGCCAAGCAACGGGAATACGATGAGCCCTTCCTCCTACAAGGCCCTCAGCCGCTCATTGAAGAAGTGTGCCGTCAAATCGTCACCAGGGGTCTCAGATGGACAAAAGGTGGGCGGTTATTTCATCTCACAGGAGATAACGATAAGGGGGAAGCCGCCTCTATACTCCTACGCTGCTACCACCGTCAACAACACATGCGGGAAGAAACGGAACGGATCGAAACGATTGGAATCGGTGATAGCATCAACGACGCTACCTTGCTCGCCATGGTGGATTATCCGATTCTCGTCAAAAAACCAGATGGATCCTATGACCCTGATATCCAACTACCTCGGATGATTCATGCACCAGGAATAGGGCCGGTGGGGTGGAACGAAGCGGTCCTGGAGCTGTTGGCACAGGTACCGTAAGAAGCCGGGAGAACGATTCGTGCGAGTGAAGATCTCTGTCTTTCTAGC
>JBGTMB010000035.1:0-4531 GCA_041743755.1 Nitrospiraceae bacterium
GGTCGCAACAGTTGCTTTCTGCATGGCCATGGCAGCTAAAATCTTGTTTTTTACCCCGGAACCTACGCGCAATGGACAGACGAAGACCGAAGCACTTCGCACATACGGGCGAACGTCGTCGACTTTCCCGGTGACGTGGACCCCGGAGATGCGAGTCAAAGCTTTGACTCTCTCGGACGGCCCGCTCCCGACAATCCAAAACTGTACTTCTGGGCGTTTGGCTCTCACTAAAGGGAGAATATCTTCGACGAAATACAACGCGGCATCTTCATTGGGGGCATAATCCATGACGCCGGTAAAGACTAGCTTGTCCGCCTCCAGCACGGTGGAGGTTGCCGAAAAGTAGTCCATATCCACCCCATTGGTAATGGTGAGGGTCTTCGGCTTCGGCGAAAGCTCTCTGATTACCTGTTCATCGACGGTGGAGTTCGTAATGATCAGATCAAACGTTTTGCCCAACGTCCCTTCAAGTCGTTTGGCACTGATCAGGCCCAGATATGCAGAGAGGCGTTTGCGCCAATCTCGCTCTGCGTTCAGCATTCTCCGGCACAACAGGGTCATTGAATCGTGCAAATCGACGATCGCCGGGATATTCGTTTGCGGATCGCCATACTGGATCATTGCAAGAAGATCGACGTGAATCAGATCGATGCGCTCGTCTATGCAAAGCTTCCGAATTCGTTCACGAATCGAGCGGTAGTATCCGGCATGCCGATAGCGCGTCTCAAAGTGTGCCGCGAGATGCAACCGATGCCATTGCTGTCCCCACCAGCGGACAGCTGGAGGATCAGGCAATACCTCGACCCGCGTAAACACATGCGATGTTGCCGGGTCGTTTAGAAAAGTTTGATACCGTTCTTGAGATGAACGGTACGTGAGAAGAAAGAGTTCATGACACTGGGAAAGCTCTCGGCATAAGTTGAAGAGTCGAGGAGATCCTGGCATTCCAGAAGTCGCTGGAACATCTGGGGCCAATACAAGGATTTTCATCCGATAAATCCTGCCGTGGATCGAGCCATCGTCGTGTCATCACCAACAAATACCATCGTACGAGGCAGTAAAGCTTTCGCGTCCTTCGATCCTGGCTAAATCGATGATCAATTGGTCGGCGCGCATACTCTTCAGGGCAGGCACGAACTCCGCTGAGGTATACCCTACGACAACCACTTGTGCCGTATCCACTACATCCTCAGCCCGTTCGACAAGCAACGTCGAAAGGTGCGGGATATGTTCTTCGATAAACTTCTTGTTGGCTCCAATCAGACGGCTGGTCGCCACATTCCTGTCATAGATTTTCACCTGAAAGCCTTTTCCTAGGAGCGTCTCGATCACTTCTACGAGAGGGCTTTCTCGTAGGTCATCCGTATCCGGCTTGAAGGTCATTCCGAGAAATCCCACTCGTTTTTTGCCCAACGCAACAATCCGCTGGATGACACTTTTGATCTGAGACATGTTGCTCTGAAGAATGGCATTCAAGACCGGCACGTCCACATCTGTCCGTTTCGCCTGGTACGACAAGGCGCGAAGATCCTTGGGCAAACATGACCCTCCAAAAGCAAACCCCGGCTTCAAATAGACTTTCGACAAATTCAGTTTGGTATCTTGACAGAAAATGTCCATCACAGCATGGCTGTCGATGCCGAGCCTCTTGCACAGGATCCCGATCTCATTGGCAAACGTCACTTTCAGAGCATGAAAGGCATTATCGGAATACTTCACCATCTCCGCCGCGCGGATCGACGTCCGAATAGTCGGCGCTGTGATACCGGCATAGATTTCTTCAACCACATCACCCTCTCCGGCCTGCCGCTCGCCGATCACGATCTTGGGAGGATGGTAATAGTCTTTCACCGACGTTCCCTCCCGGAGAAACTCCGGGTTGTAGCAGACAAATAGACCGTTTCCGACCGTCTTACCCGAGTGTTTCTCAAGAATCGGAATGGCCACGTCCTCCGTCGTTCCCGGCAACGTCGTACTGCGAAACACCACTGTATGCGGGGTCTTTTTATCACGTAGGGCCAGACCGATATCTTCACATACCCGCTTCATGTGGGTGAGATCAAGACTGCCGTTCGCTTGGCTCGGCGTCCCCACGCAAATAAATGAGACATCGGTGTTCTGAATTCCTTCAGCCGATGACACCGTGGCGTTTAACACACCCTGCTTCTGAGCTTTGGCGATAAACTGTGAGATGTCGGGCTCAACGATAGGAGCGGCCCCTGAATTAATCGCTGCTACCTTATCGGCATTGACATCGACGCCCCAGACCGTGTGGCCACTGGAGGCAAGACAGCCCGCCGAAACGGTTCCCACATACCCCAGACCGAAGACACTGATTTTCATCGCCATCACCCTCTCCTTACTCTTCCTCACACTTTTGTTTCCCTACACGAGAATTCTCTATCAGATTACCTGGCGGAAGTACTCGATCGTCTTTCGCAAGCCGTCCTCCAGCTCAACCTTCGGTTCCCATCCGAGAAATTCCTTGGCACGGCGTATGTCTGGTCGGCGCACCTTTGGATCATCCACCGGCAAAGGCATATGCTCGATCTTGCTCTTCGAGCCTGTGAGCTTGAGTACCAACTCTGCAATCTGCTTCACGGTCAACTCTCGCGGATTCCCGATATTCACAGGATCGTGCATCGTTTCTTTTAGCGGCTGGTCTGATTTCGTCAGAAAGCTTGATCGGTTGGTCCGTTCAGCCACAGATTTATCTGAATCGATCAACAGCAGCTCCGTAATGCCACGCACAAGATCTTCGACATAGCAGAAACTTCGCGTCTGGTTTCCATCGCCAAAAATGGTCAGCGCTTTACCTTGAAGCGCTTGGACAACAAAGTTTGAGACGACGCGTCCATCGTGTGGGCGCATCCGTGGGCCATAGGTATTGAAGATACGCACAATCCTGGTATCCACGCCATGGTAGCGATGGTAGGCCATCGTCATGGCTTCAGCAAAGCGCTTCGCCTCATCATACACACCACGCGCGCCGATCGGATTCACATTCCCCCAGTAGGACTCAGGCTGTGGATTGAGCAAAGGATCGCCATACACTTCAGACGTACTGGCTAACAATAATCGAGCCCCTTTCGCCTTTGCCAAACCCAGTGCCTTATGGGTACCCAGAGCTCCGACTTTGAGCGTGGCAATCGGCATCTCCAGATAGTCTTGTGGACTCGCCGGAGACGCAAAATGTAAAATCGCGTCCAAGTGTCCATCTACATGAATATAATCACAGACGTTGTATTTGATAAAACTGAACTTTGGGTTCCCCATCAAGTGCGCGATGTTCTCCACACGACCCGTGATCAGGTTGTCCATCGCAACGACTTCATGTCCCTTGCCTATCAGCAAATCACTCAAATGACTTCCTAAGAATCCTGCTCCGCCCGTGATCAATATGCGCATCAGTTCATGCTCCTTTTTCTACACACCTATTCACTCTCTATCGACACACCGCAACGAAGCGACCGGCGTATGAATTAATCGCCTCATACACCAATTTACACGCACAGCATAAGATCTGCTACTCTATTCCATTTTGGGAAATTGGCGCAATTCCTTCCTGTTTTATTGCGCGTAATTTTCAATGATGAGCTGCCAGAACGCATAGGTAGGGGATGGGAAGATGTCGTTTCCAGCGCACTGTTCAGAAGAACAATTTGACCAAGAATTGGGTAGGAATTGAGGTCTCTAGCAACAGGCACAAATTGCAGAGCAGACACATCTAATCCAGCTCAAATTCTTTTTTCCAGTCCGAATCCCCTTCAAGCGGCTTCTGATCGGTCTTGTACAACACACAATTCTCAAGCACCAGGACATCCATTTCGGTCCGCATAAAACAGCGATACGCATCTTCCGGAGTATGGACAATCGGCTCTCCTCGCACATTGAACGAGGTATTGACCAACACCCCATAGCCAGTTTGCGCTTCAAACGCCTTCAGCAACGCATGGTAACGAGGGTTCGTCTCTTCATGGACCGTTTGTACTCTCGCTGAGTAATCCAGGTGGGTGACTGAAGGAATGTCAGACCGTTGCACGTTCAAGAGGTCTATACCCCACAGTCCCTTTTGGGCTGTCGTCATAGGGCGGCGGCGCTTCTCACTCACCGGGGCCACAATCAGCATATACGGGCTATCAGAATTCAGGTCAAAATAGTCCGAGACTCGCTCCCGAAGAACTGAGGGGGCAAACGGTCTAAACGACTCGCGATACTTGATCTTCAGGTTCATGATGGACTGCATTTTCGTACTGCGGGCGTCGCCTAGAATGCTTCGCCCACCGAGCGATCGTGGACCAAACTCCATGCGACCTTGCAACCACCCTACGACCTTTTCTTCAGCAAGATCATTGGCCACTCGTTCGAAGAGGGCGGCATCGGCGAGCCGCACGTAGGGTGCACTCTTCGATTTGAGAAATGTTTCAATCTCATCATTCGAGAAGGAGGGACCAAGATACGTCCCCTTCATCTTGTCCTGCTTCCCGTTCGACACTCGTGGCTTATTCTCGAACTGATGCCAGACGGCCAG
>JBGTMB010000036.1:0-2442 GCA_041743755.1 Nitrospiraceae bacterium
CCCCGGATCGGCTCTGCACTCGATGAACGGCACCCAGCCGGAAATCGGCGAGGAGAGCATCAGGAAGCTGATGGCGGCGGTGGACGAGTTCATCCCGACGCCGGCGCGCGCGATCGACCAGCCGTTCCTGATGCCGGTCGAGGACGTGTTCTCGATCTCCGGCCGCGGCACGGTGGCGACGGGGCGCATCGAGCGCGGCGTGGTCAAGGTCGGCGAGGAGGTCGAGATCGTCGGCATCCGGCCGAACAAGAAGACCGTCTGCACCGGCGTCGAGATGTTCCGCAAGCTGCTCGACCAGGGCCAGGCCGGCGACAACGTCGGGCTCCTGCTGCGCGGCATCGACCGCGAGGGCGTCGAGCGCGGCCAGGTGCTGTGCAAGCCCGGTTCGGTCAAGCCGCACACCAGGTTCGAGGCCGAGGCCTACATCCTCACGAAGGAGGAGGGCGGGCGGCACACGCCGTTCTTCGCCAACTACCGCCCGCAGTTCTACTTCCGGACGACGGACGTCACCGGCACCGTGGCGCTGCCCGAAGGCACCGAGATGGTGATGCCCGGCGACAACCTGAAGTTCGAGGTGACGCTGATCGCGCCGATCGCCATGGAGGAGAAGCTGCGCTTCGCCATCCGCGAGGGCGGCCGCACGGTGGGCGCCGGCGTCGTGTCGAAGATCATCGAATAGCAGGCCGCTCGGTAGCGTGTCTATCAATCTCAACTTGCTTTCAAAGTTAACGAGCCGACGAGAACTGTTGCAAGTACAAATCCAGCCAGCTTCTGTACATGAAAGAATGATTCAATCCAACGATTTCTATGGACAATCAGCTTGTGCGCCTCCGTTCGGGGCAGCAACGGAAATGCGTTTTCAAGACTATACCAGAAGCACGTGTCAATCTGGTTCAATTTTTTCGATCGGCTGAAGCGGGCGACCAATGTTCCTACGATAACGATAGCGAAGAACCAATAGAGAACCCTGAATGGATAGACCCCGTACCCAACCAACCAACGCGAGATCGGACGCAGCACCCACTCATTCCACCACGGCACACTGTCTAAAGTGACCTGATCGCGGTATCGAAGTTCGGCATATCGCAACACCTCTGCTGAGTGCGTGCGGCCCTCGGACTCAAGAAGGCGAGCCAGTTGTACGTAGGGATGCGGATCGTAACTACGATCATCCGTCCCTCGAGTCTGCTCAATCCAAGCGACAAGGTGTTCAATTGGCTCGTCGATCATTGTGGACCCATCTCCTGCGCCCAGACCGCCGATCCGGTCATAAGTGAGACCGGTGAGCACGACATCTTCTAGCCAACTGCCATTTCGCATCCATGAATTTGTCTGTGCCTGCAGACTGTAGATCTTAACGTTTCGAAGATTTAACCTGATGTAGTCACCCCACGTAGGATTTTTAACAATACCGTTAGTTTGTTGAAACGAAAGGGTCAATTCCCTTGCTAAGAGATTACTCAAATCGATAGTACCATGAAATGTGCTGCCGTACATTTGTAGTGGTCCACCGATCTGAGCCCCAACCATATTTAATCCCCGGAACTCGGCATCATTCCTGAGTAACACTCCACCTGAAACCACAATGGCATCCATATCTAGTGTCTTGCCAAATGTAGATCGATCAGCCTCGAGATCGCGACCCACATGGGCACTTCTGAGCCGAACCTCACGGAAATTTCCGTCACGAATAAACAGACTCCCAGATATCTGGATCCGGTCGGCGATTAGATCCCCCTCTAGAGTAGAACTGTTTAAGCTAATGTCACCGTCAATACGGGCGGAAATCAAGCTAATGTCTTTTCTAAAGTGAACGTTTTGGCGCCAGAAAAGATCACCCGATACATGCAGGCCGTCGGCTTCAACATGGCCGTCAAATATTGAGCCTTGGAACAAAACGCTGCGCAAGAAGTGCGCTCTTGTAAGGTCGACCTCTCCCATAACCCACGAATCCTGAAGGACAATTTCAGATCTGACAGTAGTGGCTCGCAGATCAAGATCGCCCTCAATTACGGCACATCGAATCTCCAAAAGTGGCGCGACGCCCACCATAGGCCACGATTCATTTGAAAGTACCAAGGCAATAAAATTTGCACTTAAAATTCTTTCGAGCGGCACTCTGTAGGGGGCATGCAGCTTGCAGGGCAGGTCTCTGGAGCCGCCGTTCACCATTTGCATATTGGCCTCGCGGCCTAGGCAAATCTGTTCCCAGGCCCAGACTTCGGCCTCCGTCCACGCAACGGCTGAGTCGGTCGCTGGCAACTTAACAGGGCAACTGTTTGCTCCAGGCAGGGCACGCGTGAACTGATCTTCGGCATGGGCAGACGAAAAGGGCAGAAACAGGAACAGAAACATCATTGGCAGCCGCATGGACGTCTCTCTCATGAGATTCCAGCCAACAAAAAAACAGTACAGTGCGCATTCCGGGGCATTCGATCGCGG
>JBGTMB010000037.1:0-25516 GCA_041743755.1 Nitrospiraceae bacterium
TAACGCCAGCCCGTCCATACCTGGCATATGAATGTCGGTGATGACGAGTTCAGGCTGCCATTGCTCGAGTCGCCTGAGCGCGGTCTCCGCGTCCTCGGCCGTCTCGACCTCGAATCCCTCTTTGGCCACGATCTCGTGCATCAAGGCCAACGTCTCGGCATCGTCGTCCACTACCATGACACGGGATGGTCGCAGCATCAGCGCGCTCCTCCGTCGGCCGGAAGCTCAATCGTAAACCGTGAACCTTTTTGCAACTCACTCTCTACCTTGATATCTCCGCCGTGTGCCCGTACGGTTTCCAGTGCGCTCGCCAACCCCAATCCCGTGCCACGTCCGGCTCGCTTTGTGGTAAAGAATGGCTGAAAGATTTGTACAAGCTGCGCAGCGCTCATCCCGCATCCGGTATCGATAAGTTCCACCGCCACCCATGGGCGATGAGCCGGCTGTCCGAGCGCAGCGTGGGGAGAGACTCGCACGACCAGTGTCCCTCCGTCAGGCATCGCGTCGAGTGCGTTTTCGATCAAACTGTGGAACACCTCATGGAGCTGCTGGGAATCGGCCTCAACTTTCTCGATCTGCTGGCTCCATTCTGTCGCCAGCGTAATCTTCTGGCGATCGAATTCCGGCTGGAAGAGTGCGAGACATTCTGCGACACAGGCATTGAGATCGATGGGAGATCGTACCGGATCCGGTCTCCGGGCATACAATAGGAGGTCTTGAATGATTTTTGACGTTCGTTCGATCTGGGCCTCCACGGTCTGTAACCGTCGTCGAGACTCTGTACTCAGAGTCTGGTCCTCAGCCAGGAGTTGAATATGGCCCGACAGAGCGGTCAAGGGTGTGCCGATTTTATGGGCTACGGTTGCAGCGACCTGGCCGATAGCTGAGAGTCGTTGCGCGCGTGCTGCGTCGCGCTGTGCCGCCGAAAGCAATTCGTTCGTCTGGGCCAGCGCACGATTTTTCTCCAGCACTTCGGCGGTCGCCTCGATGACTTTCTGCTGAAGACCGTCGTTCATCTCCCGTAGAGATTCTGTCAATTGTACATTGTCTTGGGTCGCTTCACGGATCTTCCTCACCATGTCATTGAATGTGCCGGCCAGTTCTCCGAGTTCATCCTGTTCCTCAACAGGGACGACCGAAGTCATGGTTCCCTGAGAAACCGACTCGACGGCTGTGAGCAGTCGTTTTACAGGGCGGTGCACCTTAAAGTACAGAAATAGATTGATGGCGACGACGATCGCCAGTCCCGTCTGCAATCGTCTTGTTCTGGAGGCTTGCAGGATTGACTCTAAGGCTTCATCCATTTGCCTGGTAGAGAACTCGGCATAGGTCGCTCCTACCACGACATCTTTCAAGACAATCGGGGCAGCCAGGAAGACGCGATGGGTATTTTTCCTGTCCGCATAATCGATCAGCGGCTGCTGTTCCTCGCGCACCCGCTTAATAAGGTCGAACGCTATTTCTTGGCGCGGGTGGGAGAGAAGAAGCAATTCCGTGGGGCCCGCGCTGGTGATCGGGATCGGATTTTCTCCCAGTTCAGCTGGAAATTCGTACATCACGATGTTGAGAAGGTCCGGCAGATTGGCCATAATCTTCTCCAACTCTTTCGTTCGCGCCTCCCGGTTTGCTAGCTGAGCACGACTGGTGACGTTCCGGTCGACGGAATACCCGACTGCCAGCGCCGCCGCACGGACATTGTCTTCCACGATGTGCTGGATCGAGCGGGCCTCGAGCCAGTCCGACGCTCCTGCGGAGACGCCGACGATGAAAATGACGATCAGCGTCACCTTGATCTGAAGGCTGAGTCGGTGCCACCAGTTCAGCATGGAGCCATGGTAGTCTCTCGGGTTTTCTTGTTCAATCGAAATTCGAGACAAGATGTCTGCAGCGGGACAAGTTGTCTCTTGTTCTGGCAACCAATCCGCGACCTGTCACATAGCCAGGCGTGATAACAAGTATAAAACAATCTATCTTTCAATGCCTTGCGATAAGATGTCACGCTGATTCTCTCGTGGCACCAGGTTTGCTCATTCATAGCTCATACAAGAGAATCATTGGATATCAGGAGTAACGGATCGTGATGGAACGAGTTGTTGTGGTCGAGGCCGATGTTGTGTTGGGCGCTGTCCTTGCCGAAGTGCTAAGGCACAGCGGGTATGAGGTGACGTTCGTCAGGACGTTGATAGGCGAAATTGAGCGCGTTGATTCTGTGAGTGCAGTGATTCTTGATATCGACACAACGACTACGGAAAGAGAGCTCGCCTGGCTCAGCTTGTTGGAACCCTGCAGCGACTCGCTGCCGATCGTTCTGATGGGCGTGCAAGTGTCCGAAGACCTGGTTCAACGTCTCAGATCGCATTCCCTACCCCTGCAGAGCAGGAATGTGGTCTGTGTGCAGAAGCCGTTTCGGAATGAAGAGTTACTCGCCGCCGTTCGACAGGCGCAAGAGGGCTGTGTATCCGGACAGGTAACCGGAATATAACTCCAGATATTGAGCGGAGCGAGACACGTCGGGAAAGGAGGCCTCATGCGATGCGAACGGTGTACTGGGTTGGTTGTGGCTGAACGTGCCGGTGTAGGTGGGACCTCCATCGGATGCGGGGCCTTTGTTGAATGGCGATGTGTCAATTGTGGTGCGATGGGCGTCTCCGCGCCGGTAAGCGGGCATCCTGTCGCTCAAACCATGGCAGGAAAAGAAAAAGTCGGCGTGCAACGTCGAGCTTTGAACACAGAACCTCGTCGGTCCTAACCACCACATGAGAATATCAGAATAGTGAGTCATGAAGACGTATCAAAATGGGTCGGAAAGTCGTTACGCTGCGATCTGCACACTACACCAATGATGAAAGGAACAATCCGATGAGAATTGCCCAGGTTGCCCCCTTATGGGAGAGTGTTCCACCAAAACTCTATGGAGGAACGGAACGGGTCGTGTCGTATCTCACGGAA
This sequence comes from Nitrospiraceae bacterium, assembly GCA_041743755.1. Lineage (GTDB taxonomy): Bacteria > Nitrospirota > Nitrospiria > Nitrospirales > Nitrospiraceae > Palsa-1315. The sequence continues at coordinate 2,950 of JBGTMB010000037.1, forward strand.
GAGCTTGTACGGCTTGGCCATGATGTGACCCTGTTCGCGAGCGGCGATTCGACCACGGCTGCTCGTCTTGAGGCGATCTGCCAGCACGCGCTTCGTCTGAACGAAGGGATCTTTAACCGCGACGCACCGATGACGATGTTGATGGAGCAGGCGCTGGGAAAAGGCGGTGACTTCGATGTCATTCACTCTCACCTCGATTTCCTAGGATTTCCTCTCGCGCGGCGAAATCCGATCCCGATAGTGACCACGTTCCATGGCCGGCTCGACTTGCCTGAGCTACAACCGGTGTTTCGTGAGTACGCGGAGATGCCGATGGTGTCGATTTCGAATTCTCAACGGAAACCTGTCTCCTGGACGAATTGGCAGGCAACGGTCTATCACGGTTTACCAAAGGATCTGTATGGACTGAATCTGAATCCTGGCGGCTATCTGGCATTTCTGGGACGCATTGCCCCTGAGAAGCGACCGGATCATGCAATTGAGATCGCCAAAAGAGTAGGGATACCGTTGAAGATCGCCGCGAAAGTTGATCCGGCGGATCAGAAATACTTTCAAGCTGAAATCGAGCCGTTGCTTTCTCATCCATTAATTGAGTTTGTCGGTGAGATTACAGACGCAGAAAAGAACGAATTTCTGGGAAATGCCATGGCGCTCGTCTGTCCTTACGACTGGCCGGAACCGTTCGGCCTTGTGTTGATTGAAGCGCTCGCGTGCGGCACACCGGTGTTGGCTTATCGGCGTGGCTCCATACCCGAAATCATTGAGGATACTGAGACAGGATTCGTCTGCGAGGGGCTCGACGAGATGACTGCGGCCGTCCAAGGTATTCCCAAAATTGATCGTCGACGATGTCGTCTCGCGTTCGAGGAGCGGTTCAGCGTTGAACGAATGGCACAGGACTATCTCCGGGTGTATGAGCAGCTGGCGCTTGGTCGCACAGGTGAACGGGAGACAGAGGCCGCGAGTTTTGGATCCTGGCCCACGTTCTCCAGCAACGTGTAAGCATGGCATGATAGGCTGAGTGGCTTAGGTTCAAAAGACATAGAGGAGATTTTAGTGTGGCTGACCACGATAAGGTGGTGAAAGATCGGGCAGGATCCGGGTGGGATTTGTTGAGGACGAGGGATTTTGGCCTTCTGTTTTCCGGACAGGTCGTGTCCCAGATTGGCGATGGCATGAACAAGGTGGCGCTGTTGTGGTTCGTGTATGAACTCACAGGGTCGGCCTTCAAGATGACATTGATCGGATTGCTCCAAACGATTCCCCCATTGATTTTTAGCCCGCTCATTGGGGTCTATCTAGATCGGATGAAGAAAAAGCCGGTGATGATCTGGGTGGATCTCATCCGAACTGGGTCGGTGATGCTCATTCCCTTACTCTATGCCTTTGATGCCTTGACGCTTGAACGGCTCTACGTGCTCGTGTTCCTGACATCGATTGTCTCCACCATCTTTGGTCCTGCGTTGTCATCAGCAGTTCCACTTCTCGTTTCTCGGGCTCAGTTGACCGGCGCCAATGCGTTAATTCAAAGCACAACGAACATAGGTCTCCTGATTGGACCTGCCGTTAGTGGGGTGGGGATTGCCATGATAGGAGCCCAGAATGTGTTGTATCTCGATGCGGCCACGTTCTTGGTATCGGCGTTGTGCCTCATGCCGATTCGCCTGCGTGAGACGCTGCAATCACGTGTGAGATCGGCCGATAGACCCACGGTCTTCCAAGATATGTTGGTCGGATTTCGATTTATTTTCGTCCAGCATCGAACCGTACTGCTCCTCATGTTTACCGCTGCCCTTTACAGTTTGGGCGTGAGCGCGTTTATGCTCTTGCTGCCGGTGTTTGCGACACAGCTGTTCGATGCCAGTTCCGTCCAACTCGGGTGGCTCTGGTCATCGCTTGGAATAGGTATGCTGGCTGCCTCCGCCTGGCTGGGTTGGATCAATCAGGGCGATCTCCAAAACCGCCTACGGTTGGTTTCCGCAGCTCTGGCCGTTGGTGCCATCGCGGTGTGCACGCTGGGGATGTTCCAGGGGCCGATTATGGCTGCTGTTCTTATCATCATATTCGGCGGCAGCACTGCCATCTTCACGCCGGTTGTGTGGGCGATGTTGCAAGAATTGACGCCTGAACCTCTCCTAGGCCGTGTTTTTACCACCTTCAGCGCCGGTGCCATGGCTGCCGCCATGGTCGGGATGGTTGGGTTCGGTTGGGTGGCAGATGCCATAGGACCTGCAACGAGTCTTGTGGGTATCGGGGTGCTGTTGTTGGGCACCGCGACCGTTGCAGCTGCGTTTAGTCGACGACGCCACGACACGACGGCTCCCGATCTTATTCCGGCGTGAGTCGGTTCCATCGTGTTTCATCGCTTAGGCTGATTTCGATGGAAATGCACCTGAGAGATGTGAGATGGTCCCGGCTCATGCGCATCATATTTAGACAGGGGGTGGTGCTCCCGGCACTGTGCCTGTCGATCCTGCTCATCGCTCAGTTGACGAATCCGGTGCTTGCCCAGTGTGAGCAGCGGTCGGTCCTATCAGCTCAATCGTCTGCCGACCAGAATAAAGGGTTGGACTCCAAGGCTCCTGCCAAGGGACAAAAGGAACTGTCCTCGACTGAGCCATCTACTCAGGACCCAAAACAGGTTCTCCCAAATACGCCGACAATCAAGAGTGATGAGACAAAGACAAAGAAGGAGACCGGAGAAGAAGGGGGAGAGAAGGGCAAAGAGAACACCGGGAGAAAACCTGTTTCTTCGCTGATTCTCACGATCAAGCTCGTGTTGCTGGGAGATCCACGCCTCTTTCCCTATGATATCGAAGTGGAGGTCGGATCGGATGAGGTGACGCTGACGGGGAAAGTGTCCACCGAGGCGGAAAAGATCGCGGCGACGGAAATTGCGAGCACGGTCCCGACTGTGAAATCTGTATCGAATAAGCTGGAGGTCACCAAAGATCAGCTGGATCTGATCGCCCACAAACAAGACGACATCATTACCCGTCATGTCAAAGAGCAATTTGCCAAAAGTGTCACCGTGACTGCGGCCAATTTTGATGTGAAGACGGAACAGGGAGTGGTGTCACTCAGTGGCGCCGTACGATTCCAAGTCATTGTGCTGGAAGCCGTAGAGGCGACGAAGCAGGTTCCTGGGGTAAAAGCTGTGAAGACGGATAAGGTCAAGATCGAGAGTGAGGGGTGAAACTTTGGGCCATCCGCATACCAAACCGTACCTCTCAGCACAACGTCTCACAGGAAAAGGTCCCCGCCGTACCCCCCCGTCCTCTGCTCTTCACACGAGATTTTGGATTGATATGGCTCAGTCAGTTGATGTCCCAAGTCGGCGACGGCGTCTCGAATCTTGCCCTCCTCTGGTTTGTGTATTCGATTACCGGCTCGCCGGTGAAAACGACCATCATCGGACTCATTCATACGATTCCGCCGATCGTGCTCGGTCCCTTCATCGGCGTGTATGTAGACCGGTTACCGAAAAAATTCTTCCTCATTGGATCGAACGTATTCCGGGCTGTGTTGATGGGCATCATTCCCTGCGCGGTGTCAACCGATACCTTCACAGTCAATCTCTTGTATGGCCTTGTCTTCCTCGATGCCATGGCAATGGCGATGTTCAGCCCGGCGCTGACGTCGTCGGTGCCGATGATCGTTCCTCGCGCGCAATTTACAGCCGCGAATGCACTGATTCAGAGTACGACCAGTCTGGGAATCATTTTCGGTCCGGCAGTGAGCGGCGTAGGGATCGCGTTGTTCGGCTCGCAGGAAGTACTGTGTCTGAATGGGGCCACGTATTTCGTCGCAGCATTATGCCTTGGGATGGTACGACTGAGAGCCGCCCAGCCATCTGCTGTAGAACCAGAGACGACCGGTGGGTCAGCGTGGCAAGACTTCAAAGAGGGCCTGGCCTTTGTTGCGACCAAGCAACGGGTTATTCTGTTGCTGATTTTGACCGCAGGATGTTATGGATTCGGCGCCAGTGCGCTCTCGACGTTGTTTCCTGTTTTCGCGAGAAAGCTGTTAGGACTGGGGCCGGTCGAGGTAGGCTATCTGTGGTCGTCCCTGGGAATCGGATTGCTCGTCATGTCGATCGTGCTGCTGTGGTGTACGGAACGGACTCTCGCCGACCGAGTGAATATCATCTTTTGGGCGAGTGCGGTGAGTGGGCTGGCGATCGTGGCGCTCGTCTGGATGAAAGACATCTATGTCGTCAGCGTTCTCATGATCATGATCGGAGGAGGGATGGGAGCCTTTACTCCCATCGCCTGGGGCGTAGTGCAAGAGCTGACGCCTCGCATGATGGTGGGGCGCGTTCTCGGGCTCTATGGTACAGGTGCGATGACAGCCGCCATCAGTGGAATCAGCGTGTTTGGGCAGATTACAGAGCGGTTTGGTGAATCGACGGGAATAGCAGGCATTGGCGCGACCTTTCTGTTGACAGCCTTCTTCGGAAGCTGGTTGAGCCGGTCAATCCGAAACCGAGAGAGGCCCTTATGAAAACCGTGTATCGTCGACATGATCAATGTAGCATTGTCATCACGTCCTCCTCATTGACCGATGACCACATTGAAGTTCTGAAGCAGGGCGACACGTTCGGTGTGTTCGACGGAAACGGCGACATCCTTTCCATCAGAACAGGTTCGCAAGGCCTCTACCACGGAGGCACTCGCTTTCTGTCGCGGTTCGAGTTGGCCATCAATGGAGAGCGGCCATTGCTGCTCAGCTCGACTGTCAAAGAAGAGGACGTCTTGCTGAGCGTCGATCTGACGAATCCCACCCTGACCCAGGAGGGGCAGGGTGAGATCTCGGGCGGTGTGCTCCACCTGTCTCGGACTCGGTTCTTGTGGGAAGGGCACTGTTTCGAACGTCTTCGAGTCCACAACTATAGCCTCCGTTCCATTCCGGTTCGGATTTCTTTCTCAGTGGAGGCCGATTTTGCCGACCTGTTCGAAGTCCGCGGGACAAAGCGAAGTCGGCGAGGCCGACGTTTGGAAGCCATCACCTTTAAAGATGGTATGTCTCTCGGATATGAGGGGTTAGATCGTGTGGATCGATGGGTCACCATCCGCTGTGTACCGGCTCCGACTACGGTCCTCCCCGGTGAGATCCATTGTGACACGCTCTTACAAGCAGGGGAAGTCGCCCAGTGGGATCTCACGATCTCTTGCGACATCGACAAACCACTCACCTGTGATCTCTCGTATGAAGGCACATTCGACATCGTAGAGCGCGCACGCCACGCCGCGAAAGCTGATGATTGCCTTATCGTGACGTCGAATGAGCAATTCAACGCATGGCTGAGCCGCTCGTTTGCCGACCTCCACATGATGGTTGCCGACACGCCCGACGGCCCCTATCCCTACGCCGGGGTCCCCTGGTTCAGCACCCCATTTGGGCGCGACGGCCTCATTACTGCATTTGAATTTCTCTGGGTCAATCCAAGCATCGCCCGTGGTGTGTTGGCCTATCTGGCGGCGACTCAGGCGAGGGAAGTGATTCCAGAGCAGGATGCAGAGATCGGAAAAATTTTGCATGAAACCCGCAAGGGAGAGATGGCGGCGCTCAACGAAATTCCCTACGGCCGCTACTACGGCAGCGTCGACGCGACACCGCTATTCGTCATGCTGGCCGGAGCGTATTATGAACGGACCGGCGATCGGGCGTTCATTCGGTACATCTGGCCGAATATCGAGCTGGCACTACAGTGGATTGATCGTGAAGGCGATCTCGATGGCGATGGGTTCGTGGAGTACAGCCGCCGGTCGAGGGGAGGGCTGATCCATCAAGGGTGGAAAGATTCATGGGATGCGGTGTTTCACGCAGATGGCAGCTCGGCAGAAGGACCCATTGCGCTCTGTGAAGTGCAGGGGTATGTGTTTGCCGCCAAGCGGCGCGCAGCTGAATTAGCGTTGATGTTGGGCCATACGGACCAAGCCCGCCGTCTCCTCAAAGAGGCGGCCAGGCTCCGTGCTCAGTTCGAGCGAATTTTCTGGTGCAACGATCTCTCGTCCTATGCCTTGGCCTTGGACGGGCTCAAGCAGCCCTGTCGAGTCAAGACGTCGAATGCCGGCCACAGTCTCTGGACGGGGATCGCCACTCGACAGCATGGTATCAGAACGGCCAAGACCCTGATGACCGAGGCCTGTTTCAACGGATGGGGTGTTCGAACGGTCGCCGCAACGGAGATCCGCTTCAATCCTATGTCGTACCACAACGGATCTGTCTGGCCGCACGACAATGCCATTATCGCCGCGGGCATGGCTTCCTACGGATTCAAACAAGGCGCCTTGAAGATTCTTTCCGGTCTCTTCGACTCCAGCCGATTTCTCGATTTGCATCGACTACCTGAGCTGTTGTGCGGGTTCTCCCGCCGACCCGGCGAGGGTCCGACGCTGTACCCGGTGGCCTGTAGTCCTCAGACGTGGTCTTCGGTTGCACTGTTCCTGCTGCTTCAATCCTGTCTTGGATTGCGAATTGATGCTCCGCTGGCCAGACTGTCATTTTCGCAACCGGTCTTGCCGCCTTTCTTGAAGCACATTGAGATAAAAAATCTCACGATTGGAAACGCCACAGTGGATCTCTCGCTTGAACGTCAGGCGGAAGATGTACGTGTGAATGTCGTGCGGCGAGAAGGTCGAGTCGAGATCGTCACTACGAAGAAATAGTCGAACGCAGATCCATCATTCATTAGAACCACTCATCTTTTAGTTAGACATTTTGTCCCTAGTAGACAAGGTGTTCCTTCCACACAGTTTCCTTGTATTGCGTGAACGTACGTCTAGCCTGTCCTCAGTTGCATTCAACTAGTCCTCCGGACGTCAATGCTTACAACCGAATACTGGACTGCGGTCATGAATCTACATGCCTCTAGTCGTTGAAAGGATTGAGTGTTATCCGATGCGAGAGTTTCGATGCAATAGAACGGTCTGAGTCTTGCCTTTTATACCATTATCATATGAAGCGTCCGTAAGACTGTGGTGCGCAGAAAGAGAGGGGCAATGAAAGAGACCCTTCGTGTCCCGTCATTGATGTTCCGCAATATCGAAAGGAATCAGAACAATAAAAAAATTCCGGTGTTGCGCGATGTACAAGGCCCTCGCTGTGCGTATTGTGGGAGCCTGCGTTATTCCCTCGTCTTTCGCGTGAGCGAGGACGGCCGGAACGGAGTACTAGTTGGTCAATGCAGCAATTGCCGCAACCCTCGAGAGTTGACAGTGGGTGAAATTGAAGGGGGGTGCCATGCCTGAATCGGACGTCATACGTTAAGAAGAACGAGTCGAGAGGGCATCACACCACACCTATCATGCACGGGGATAAACCTTTCAATAGAGGCCTGTTCGCTTTTCCTGTACGGGCTGGCAATTCGATGCCGGTTGCAATAGGCGCGGGCTTGTTGGGCAATCGCCACTTTGTACTCCGGCCCCCCATCGGTTTGCAGGACCTCAACATGTACCCTAAAGCGCCGGGACAGCGGTTTGTAACAAGGCGGCGCCATCGTCACTGGTAGGGTGGCCGGAGCACGCCCTCTGCTCCCTCGGTGTACATGTCGATCCCGGTAAAGGCCAATAGGTGTTCAAACGCTACGGTAGATAGACCTCGCTGGAGATGGCCGCATGGTGAGAAAGGCTCGGGTCTATCTGGTCAATGCGGTAAGTTTCATGCAACCGAATACACCAGACAAACCGCAGAAAGGTCGTCGTATGCCGGCGGACGTTGTGATCACCCGGCTAGTCGTGTAGGACGACATTAAGGAGGGAGCTGTGCACATGGACGCCACCGTTGTATTGCAAGAACCCCAGCTTCCGGAATTTATTCATGAAGAAACTCACCCGTGACCGCGTCGTGCCGACCATTTCGGCCAGTACTTCCTGACTGATCTTCGGAATGATCGCCTCCGACTTGCCTTCTTTCCCGAAATGGGCCAGTAACAGCAGCGTCCGAGCCAGTCGTTTCTCGCTTGAGTTAAAGAGTTGATCGACTAAGTCTTCTTGGATGCGAATGTTGCGTGACAGGAGATACGCGAGGAACAGCTCGGAGAAGCTGGGTTCGTCGTGGAGCACACGGATCATCGCCTGTTTGTCAATGCGGACAAGAACGGATTTTCCCAGGGCGGTCGCCGTGGCCATATGTATGAGCTGTCCGGCGAGACACCCTTCGCCGAAAAAGCTACCTGGCTCCAGTATCCCGATGATGGCTTCTTTGCCTTGATCCGAAACCACGGTGAGCTTGACCTGACCGGCCTGAACGTAGAACACGGAATCCGCTGCATCTCCTTGCGAAAAGATCAGTTGAGGTATGCTGCTCTGCAGCATCGATTTGCCTGAGCCAACTTTTGCGAGAAAGATCTTGGGTGAAAATCGCGGAGGTTGTTTGCGAGCCATCGTAGACCTTTATTTAAGTGAAGAGCCTGCCCTACACCTAAAGAGCGAGCCTTACATCGCGCAGTTGCCTGGTACGTGCGGTCATTGTGAAAGAAGGACGGTGATATTGTCAATCAGGGGCGGCCAGATGCCTGGGAAGGAAGGCGGGCCTCCGGAACCCACATTCTTATCTCACGGTCCCGTTATTTCTTCTGTGGGAGGACGTCATTCTTATTCGTATTCTTGGCTCTTTCAATCTCGCATTCACCCTTCTCGCAGACCGTCGCGTTTGTCTCTTGTCTCTCAGCACAAGACTTCTTATCCTCTTGGCTAATGGCAGTATTCAGACATTGTTTGAGCTGGTCCTGAGATGCCTTGAGACAGTCTCCGCAAGGGCTTTGGGCAAATACAGGCGAGCCAGTCAATAAGATAGAGAACAACGCCAACGCGAGCAGGACATTCATAACATGACCCTCCTGTGCTACATGCCGAGGACAGATTCACAACGTGCCAATGAATTCCGCGCAATCGTTTCTTGAACTATCGAGGAACGTGCCTCTCTGCCTATCAGCCGCGATCAGCCGAATTGATGGCTGCTTGGATCTCGGCGAGGACCTTCAATTTCTGTGTCATGTCGAGGCCCTGAGATTTCGCAAGATCCTGAGCACAGAACTGTAGCGAGGGGATCAGCATGCGACACTCATCCCGCAGATGTTGATCGAGGGTGAACCGTCGCAGGTTGGGTTCGACCATCTTGCGGGCTTCTTGTTCATACAGGGGATCGGCATGATCGAGCCGGCGCAACGTCTCCACATTCTGCCCCAACGAGACCCCAAGCTGTTTGATCAGGGCCAGAAGAAAGTCCAATCGCAGGCGACCTTCAGTCCATTGGGTGGCGATGTGCCCATCGAGACATGCATCGTGTGCGACCGTCTTGCGGACCGGGCCGTTGGTGGCCCGAGTCCATTGTCCCAACCATTTACGTAACATCCCGAATGAATAATAGATTGCAGCGAAGGCGGCGACTGTCCCCAACAACAAGAATGAAATGAAGCCGATATCCAGATCCTGCATACTTACGTTGTCCCTGTCCAGAACAGTTCACTCATGATCATGTCGATCAATATCCCGCGTACAGATCAATTTTGATGCGACGATTCATGTACCGTCCTTGCTCAATCTTATTGCTCGCAATCGGCTGGATATCCCCATTTGTAACGCCATGTCGACCACGACTGCCCACCTCTCGAGAATGGGCGTTAGCGGAATGGCCTCTTGTTTGTCGACCGTGACTTGGAGAGCGCTGAGATTGGTCACCTCTTTGCGGGTTGTGTAGGGGACGCCTTGTAGGCGACCACCACGACGCCGAGCGTGATGAGCCCAATGATGAGCACAGTTCCGAGAATCGCTAGAGTTTCCATGGTCATGTCCTTTTCATGAAGTCGCACAGCCTGTTGCTTCCGAGCCACACTGGGCCAGGGCTACCGAGTCTGGACCGAGCGATCAGTCGTTCCCGACGCGAACAACGAGCTTGCCGAAATTCTTACCTTCGAGTAGACCGATGAAGGCCTGCGGGGCGTTCTCAAGACCATCAACAATGTCTTCGCGGAACTTGATCTTGCCCTCCTTGAGCCAGATGCTCATCTGGTCAAGGAACTCGTCGTAGCGATCGCCGTAGTCGTCGAAGATGATGAAACCCTTCATCGTGATTCGCTTGGTCAATAACGTGTGGGTTAGGAGGCCTAAGCGATCCGGGCCTTGTGGCAGCCCGGTATGGTTGTAGGTCGCGATCAAGCCGCACAGAGGCACACGGGCTCGCACGTTCAGCAGAGGCAGGACGGCATCGAATATGGCGCCGCCCACGCTCTCGAAATAGATGTCGATACCTTTCAGGCACACCATTGCCAATTGCCGTGGCACATCGGCGCTGAGGTGATCGAGGCACGCATCAAAACCCAGCTCTTCGGTGACAAAGCGGCACTTGGCTGCCCCGCCGGCGATCCCGATGGCGCGGCAGCCCTTGATCTTGGCGATCTGACCCACCACTGAGCCGACCGCGCCACTCGCGGCGGCGACCACCACCGTTTCTCCAGCGGTTGGCCGGCCGATGTCGAGGAGACCCATATAGGCCGTAAAGCCGGGCATGCCTAGAAGACCAAGGGACAGCGAGGGGCGAGCCATGATTGGGTCCAGCTTGGTGAGACCCGTGCCGTCGGAAAAGGCATAGTCCTGCCAGCCGCTGTTGCCGAGCACGAGGTCGCCCTGTTGATAGTCAGGATGCCGGGAATCTTCCACGCGTGAGACGGTGCCGCCGACCATCACGTCACCCACAGCCACTGGCGCAGCATAGGATGGTGCATCGCTCATACGGCCACGCATATAGGGGTCAAGTGAAAGAAAGAGCGTGCGCAAAAGTACCTGCCCGGCTGGAAGAACTGGCATAGCGAGTTCCTCAAGATGGAAATTCTCGTCGGTCGGGGCGCCGGCAGGACGGGAGTTCAGCACGATCCTGCGATTGACGGTGCGGCTTTGGGGCATGGTGCTTACCTCGTCATGAGCTGGCCGAGAACGTCAATTCGACATCACATGAACGCCTTGATTATGGCGTCACACTGAATTCCACGGTTTTGTCGAATACCGTTGTGCTTTTGTTGTGTAATAAGAGAATCGATTTGTACCGGTCCCCCGTGCATTTGTAGTTGTCGGTCGTGAGCATGTGACCGCCGCCGAATACCCGCCTGCGAGGTCTCCGGCCCCGCCCAGATTTCCGCCCATCATGGGCGTTGCTTGGAGGAGCGAAATATGCTCGCCAGGCCGGTTGCCATCTCGGATGATGAAGGCGGCGGCGGCCAGAGAGCCAATACCGCCACCTGCGAGATAGGCCTTGGATTTTTCGCGCATTGCTATCCTAATTCTCATGAAAGTGAAGTGTGACATGCAGGGGCGCCATCTCCAGTGACGATTGTGAAGAAGCGTTGAATCGATCACGCCGGGCCCGTTCATGGAGTTTCTTCAGCATCAGGAGGATGCTGGTCACCCACACTGAGTCTCCACGATGATGGAGCCATCGTAACTTGATAGGGGAGGCGAGGCCGTGAGCTCCTGACATCTGTCTCTAGAGCAACAGTCACGACATCTTCATTTCGCCGGACAGCCGCTCACGCTCCCGTGACATAGCAACTCGTCCAGCCTCGATCGCCTCGGTCACGACTGTTTGTTTGTCTTTAATGAACTCGCGTCCCTTGTCTACCGCCTGATCCATAGCCTGGGCGGCCGTATCGGCCAGCTCATGGACCTGCTCTTCGGCGCGCTGTCCATACCCTCGCACCTGCTCCCGTGACTTCCGACCCGACTGCGGCGCCAGCAACAGAGCCACCGCGGCACCCGCCAATCCTCCGATCACAAAGGCCAATCCTACCGCTCCCTGTGAGCACACTCTGTCATTTCCCATTGATTGCCCCTCCTTCTCGGTGAATATATGGTTTGATGGCACCCGCCGTGGCACTGAACCCCGTCACCATGCTGACTAGCTTGACCAGGAACGATCGGCTCGTACCCTGCACCGTCTCATGGACCCGTTGCACGGTATCGCCCACTGTCCCCGCCGCATGCAGCAGCACTGCCGCATGCTCAACCCCATCTCGTGCATGCTTGACGAGCGCATTCAGATTCTCCGTCGTGGCCCGCATCTCCTTGAGTAACAACGGCAGCTCGGCGTTTATATGGACTAAGAGGTATTCCGATTGCGCCACCGGTTTCCTGAGTTGTCTCAACAGTGGAACCAGCGAGCCGACCAGTACCGTCAACGCTACGGCGCCCACACACAGGGCAATCTCGATAATCATAAGGCTCCTATTCCGCTATCCGGCCCTCCACGTGCCGTCTTATCGAAGGACACCGAATGCCCAGAGGACGACGAGCAACGTGAGCGGAACTCCCAGCAACCAGAGAATGATCGCTTTCCCCATAGTGGCCTCTCCTTTCCTGCCGGCTAACGACCAGGATCTTGAGCATGCGCTAACGGGCCCAGCTCCTTCAGGAGGCTGGCCAGAACCTCTGCATGCTCTTCTTCTTGAGCAAGGATCCCCTCCAAGACTTTACGCGTGGTGGGGTCGTCTGTGCCGACATAGGCAATCATTTCACGATAGCTGTCGATCGCGATCCGTTCGGCAATCAGGTCTTCCGTGATCATCTCCACCAACGACGCTCCTTCGACATACTCTGAATGGCTCCGACTCAGCATCCCTTCAGGGGAGAGATTCGGCTCACCCCCAAGTTGGACAATGCGTTCGGCCAATTGATCGGCATGGACTTGTTCCTCAGTGGCGTGCTGGAGAAACTCGCCTTTCACGCTGAGGGAACTGATTCCGGTGGCCATGAAGTAATGGCGCTTATAGCGCAGGACGCAGACGATTTCTGTGGCGAGGGCGTCATTCAGCAACGTGATCACCGTCTCCGCTTTGGCCTTGTACCCCGCTGTCATCGCGCCGTCTTCAATCCCTTGTCGTGCCCGAGCCCTGAGCGTCTTCACATCGGTCAGACCGATGGCTTCTTTGATGATGCCTTCCTGTCGGGTCGTGCGGGACGCCGTTGTTCCAGCCTGTACCGGTATCGATGTCGTTGCTTTCATGATGTCCTCCTGTCGGGGAGTGCCCCCGTTTCTATTGTGTCGGTCACGAATCGCCCAAGGCTTTCCCGGTCATCCTCGGACTGCTTCTGCCAAAGCCGGCTCATAGATGCAGTCGCCTCTCCACTGACTTCCAATCGATGTTGGCAAAGAACGCCTCGATGTAAGACGCCCTTTCTGAAGGCTTGTAATCGAGAAGATATGCGTGTTCCCACACATCCATCACGAGAGCGGGGATGAAGCCGGCTATATTTCCATTTTCATGCAGACTGATCCAGTGATTCGAGAGCCGGCCATTGTGTGGATTCACATAACAAATGGCCCAGCCCACTCCTCGCATCTTCCCCACGCTGGAAAAGTCCAATTTCCATCTGTCATAGGTGCCGAAACTGTTTTCTGCAGCTTTCACAAAGGCAGAGCCTTGATCGGGCTTGTTGGCTCCGCTTTTAGTCAAATTCTCAAAGTAATATTCGTGCAAGACCATACCGTTGTATTCGAATCCCAGCCGTCTGGTCAGCTCGGAATAGGCCGGCATTTCCTCCTGATCAATCCGTCCATCTTTGAGCATCTCGCCAATCTGGCTCGTGAGCTGGTTCGCAGCTTTCACATATCCCTCGTACAGTTTGAGATGCATCTCGAGCGTTCGATCAGAAATCCCGACCAGCCCGTGTAAGTCGAACGGCTTGACATCGTAGTCATTACTCAATTTCATGTGTCACCTCCTGTGTTTCTTCGATTGTTCAAATGGGCACCGCCATGGCTGTCTGTGCGTCCCTCCGTGGCGAGAATTCTTCAACGTCGTTTCCCTATGACAGTTAAAGCACGCGTAAAAATGCCACCAGGTCCTGTTTCTCTTCAGTCGTCAACTGGGTCCCTAACACAAGGTTGAAGAATTCCACGGTATCCTCTAAGGTCAGCAACCTCCCATCGTGCAAGTATGGAGATGAATCCTTGATGCCTCGCAATGGAAACGTCTTGATGGGGCCATCGGCGCTCGCCATGCGTCCATTGATCATCCGCGGCTTGTAAAAGCGCTCCACCTTCAGGTTGTGCATGGAATTGTCCGTGTAATAGGGCGCCTGATGGCAACCCGCGCATGTGGCTTTGCCGAAGAAGAGGATCTGCCCGCGTTTCTCAGACGCGGTGGCTTTTGCGGGATTTAGTTTCCCGTCAATGCCGAGCTTGGGCGCCGGCGGGAAGTCTAGGAGTTCCTGGAACTCTGCCATGAAGTGCACCTGGCTCCCTCGTTCGAGAATGTTGGCGCCTTTTTTTGTCCCGATCACATGATCGCCGTCGAAGTAGGCGCCGCGCTGCTCAAACTCAGTGAAATCCTCCACGGTCTTCAGTGCTCTTTGCGACCCGAACAGCCGCTGGATGTACAAGCCGCGCAACGTGGGGGTATCAATTCGATGACGGAACTCCTGCGGGCGGATATCTCCAGCCAGATGGGTACTGGCATTCGTGTGGCCATTCGCATGACACTCGAAGCAGGTCACGCCACGGCTGGGGCGGACGGTACGACGATCTTCCGTCTGGTTGAACTGCTGCTGGGGGAATGTGGTGACGAGCAGCCGCAAGCCCTCGAGCTGTTTCGGATTCAGAATTCCGTTGAAGAGTTCGTAATAGTTATCGATGGTGATCAATTTGCCCTGAGACACATCACCGAGATCAGGCCTGGTCGTCAGATAGAGAGGGGGCGGAAACTCCGGCAAAAAATGGGTCGGCAGGTCAAAGTCCAGATCGAAGCGAGTGAGATCACGGCCCTCCTGCTTCTGAATCTCCTCAATGTGGAACGTGGGGAATACCATCCCTCCTTCAGGATGGTTTGGATGTGGAAGCGGAAAGAATCCAGCCGGAAATGACTCTTTCTCTCGGATCTCTTCAGGGCTCATGGCCTGAAGTTTTTCCCAAGTCAATCCCTGCGGAAGTGCGACCCGAATCCCTTCCTGAATAGGCTTCCCGCGGGACATCGTAACATCTTTGGCCGGGCGATTTGCGAGGTCATACCGCTCTTTGAGCAAATCCATCTGCCGCTTCATAACTTCAGGCTTTGCGGCTTTCATCCGGGCGATGACGACGGCAATGTCCTCCTTGAGATCGACGGGAGCATAGCTTGTCCCCTTCTGTTGAACTGCTTGCTCGTTCGGTGTCTTCTCTGTGGCCTTGCCCGAAACAGTCACCGGGGCCGTGAGAAGCATGGCTCCGACAACCAGAGCGGCGCAAAGTGTGACGAAGTAATGTGTCTTCATGAATCCACTCCTCGGCCGTCTTTGGCCTCACATGTGAAGCGATGCCCAAGTGATCAATTCCATTGTGTGTAGCTCGGTCCCAATTGCCAAAATGCTCAGAGTAATGTTTGCAGCGCCGATAGAAGAGGCCTCCGTTGACCTATTCCTGTCCGACTGAATCCCCAGCATTCGTCACGATCCTGAAGAAGCAGGAATCATCGTTTAGCAATCGAATCCACATGAACGGAAGACGATGAACCCGTATCTGCGATGATTCTATCTCCCACGCGAATGGTATCGTTCCGAACGGTCGCAGAGTTTGATTGGAGACGTATGTCCCTTCCCGTGAAGTCCCTGACCACGTACCCGTTCTCGTCAGCCCATACGACTTCTCCTTGGACGAGGTGAGGACTGTCGAGTCTGTACATGGTCGTCACGTACGGGGCATCGGAAGGCATGGGATTCGTAATCGCCATGACCTTGTCTCCTCCCGTGATGTTCCGATCGAATCTGGTCGTGTTGTCCACTCGGAGACGCATGTCCCTGCCGCCTGAATCCCTGATGACGTACCCGTCCCCCTCAACCCGCACGACTTCCCCTTGAATGACGTTAGGATTGCCGAGTTTGTAAATGCTGTACATCGAGGCATCGGACATCATCGTGCTCGTCATGACCACGACCCTGTCTCCTGTTCGGATGTCTCGGTCGAGTCTGGTCGTGTTGTCCGCATGGAGACGCACGTCCCTGCCGGAATTCTCTTTGATCACGTAATCGGTCCCGTCCTGCTGCTGGACAATACCTTCAACTGTTTGGAAGCGAGGAGAGGTGTTGGCTGAGGGTGGAGTCAGTTTCCCTGTGCCGCGTGTGATCGAAGTCGCAAAAGCACTTGAAGGCAGAGCATCGAATCGTGCGGCTACGGTATCCCCGACCACGATATTATCTTTCACGGTTTTTCTGTCGAAGGCGACGCGTGTTTGTCGTCCGGATAGTTCCCTAATGACATAGGCGTTACCTTCGTTCCGTACGACCTGGCCTTCGATGACCGGCGATTGGGACTGAAAGATGGGTCTTATAGGCTCAGTCGTGGAGGAGGATGTGCGGTCTTCCGCGCAACCTATCAACCCAACGGTCAACAGGACGGCCGGTGCAAAGTGTGTGAGAAGTTTGTTCATGACAGTGCTCCTTTTCTTAGAGTCATTCTATTTTTTATTGCCGATGTCTAAACTAGCAGCTATCTCCTTAGGTGATCTGGTCACAATTGCTCACAGTCTCTATTGAACGCTGAGGCGGGTTACATAGCTATCGGAACGTTTACTATTCTCTTTCCTGATCTCAGCGTTGCCTGCCTTGCCGGTACTGCGGCACCCCGTCTTTTCTTTCGTGGTTTCGTCGGAGACCGCTGATGCATCAGTCTGCTCACGCCCACTCTTACTCGCGGTGAGTTAGCTGCGAGATCCTGCTCGAACTCCTGATGCAAGATGACGGGGGCTCAGGTAGTGCATGTCTTTCTCCGCCATGTTGAGCGCTGTGATCGAACCACAGTTTATGCACCGCAAGCCGTCATACATCCACGCCGATACATCGGTCGAGGAGCCGTAGAAATGCTCCAATATTTTCAGTCCTCCGCAACGTTCACAAATCATGATGTCCTCCTGGTTGAGCATGCGAGAAAACGCTTGGACCTCACGGTGCGTATTTTTTTCAATGTTATGCCTCTGGGTAAAGCGAGTCTGGTCAGAATTGCTCAGCTTGGAAGAATTATGACGGGAACTGCGGAACTCAATTAGGCAACCCGAAAGGGCGGCGTTCAATACTTGAAAGCATTGGATACTTTTATGGAGTCTTGATACTCTGCATCATTCATGACGCTCCTGAATCAGACCGCGCACACCACGGACCCTCTTCCTCTCAAAAGTAAGGTGATTCCTCGCCTAGGCATTGTTTCCCGATCCTCAGTGTTTTGCGTGGTTGCACTCCTGCTTCTGGTTTCAATTCCCGACAGGGCGTTGTCTTTTACCCAGGGCGATCTCTATCGCCAGGCCAAGGCGGCGACCGTGCTGATCGTGGGCATTAACGAGGAATCCCATGCCCTCTCGTTCGGCAGCGGTGTAATCATCTCGGAGCAGGGCCTGATTTTGACCAATGCCCACGTTGTGGAAGATTCCACCAGACTCTTTGTCTATATCCGCAATCAAGCTATCGATCCCGAGGCGCAGATAGTTGCCATCGACTCCGATCTCGATCTCGCAGCGCTCCGCGTCCATACAAACTACCCGATTTCGTTCCTTCCGCTGGCGGCGGAGATTCCGGACGAAGGCACTCCGACAATCGCCGTCGGATATCCGCGTGTACCCGATGTCTTACAAATAGGATTGACGCTGCATGCATCGGTCATTCCGATGACGATTACCGGTGCGGCGATGGGACGGTCCAGAACGGCTGGGCTGCCGATCCCCTTTGTGCAAACCGTGGGGATGCTGAATGCCGGGGGTAGCGGAGGGCCGCTGGTGCATAGCGAAACCGGTGAGATCGCGGGGTTGGTTGTCCACACCGTGCCGTATTTAGAGCAAGTCAAGAATGCTCAAGGTGAGCGGCTGGGTACGGCCATGATGCGAACCGGCCTCAGTTATTCCATCCCTGCTTCTCGGTTGCGCGACTGGTTACAGCAGAACCGCATTCCCATTTCGGCAAAGCAGCCGCGTGAGGTGCCGTTCACCTTACTCGAGAAGGAAGTCCCAATTCGTGCATTTCTCACGACCGCGCATCTCCTTCATCTGATGGCGGCGGTCCTGCATCAGGATCGCGATCTCCTAGATCTCGCCATTCAACATTATGAGTCGGCCCTGCAACTCGAACCGGAACGGCCTGATGTCTTACGGAATCTCGGACTCGCATTCGCAGCGAAGGGAGAGACGGACCGGGCACGAGTGTCGTACGAGAGGGCCTTCGCCCAAACACCCAGTGATCCCGTGCTCTTACAGAATATGGGCGAACTCAGGTCTCGTCTACGAGACCCACAGGGCGCGGCGGAATTGTATCGAGCGGCTATTCGACAAGACGCCTGTTTGGTGAGCGCGTCCTTCGGGTTGAGCACGATTCTACGGGCACAAGGTCACGTGGATGAAGCGAAGCAGGTCCTTAGGCGTGCCGCGGCCTGTCCGTCGTCTTCCTCCTATGCGGCGTATCACGTGGGCCTCGTGTTGGAGCAACAGGGGCTAGGACAGGATGCGCTGCAGGTGTGGCAAGATGTTCTTGGACAAGCCCACAGTGCCTCTGTCAACGAGCGGCCCATTCTCCATATGATTCAGCAGCGAATCGCTCAACTTCGAGCCCAACTCAAGCCGCAGGACCGAGAGGTCGGTGTGGCGCCGGTTACCTCAAGCGCACAATCCTCCCCTCCCAAAGGCTCCGACTAAATTTGATCGCACCCTCTCGTCTCGTTGCAGCCTCGCAAGGGGGGCACCCCTACAATTACAAATTTCCACGGTGTGTTCAATATTGCTCAGCTTCCACGACTCTGGAGCGCGTATCGTAGGAGATATGTGCGGTGTACATCTAACCGAGGAGGCTCCCATGGTATCTATGCAAAAAGTCGTCGGTGTCCTGTCGTGTGGTTTCTTACTGTGCCTGGGTTTGTCGACTGTCGCGTTGTCTGCAGACAAGCTCAACACTGGTCAACCGGGGGGAAAGATATTTACTGTGGATGATAAAGAAAGGTTTGTACCCGGTAAGGAGGTCAAGGGCGAAATAGTGAAGATCGATGGTGAAAACTTTGTCGTCAGAGAAGCCAGTGGGGCTGAGGTGCGCATGCATGTTAATTCCAGTACTGAAAAGAGATCAAGTTTAACTCCTAAAGTAGGGGAACATGTTCTTGCGAAAGTGGATGCTAAGGGTCACGCAATTTCGTTTTTTACGGACGCGCCTGTCTCCCACTGACGCATCCCTCCAACCAGCACGCGAGCCCAATGGGATGGTAGCAGGTTCTTGGCCGAGAGATTATTTGTTAAAAACCCAGATAAGTTCCCCGGAGGGGTCAACATTGCTCAGTGAATAAAGTCCGAAAAGCATACAGTTACGTATATGCCATTTCTATATCTAACCAAGGAGGCTCCCATGGTATCTATTCCAAAAGTTGTCGGTGTCCTGTCGTGTGGTTTCTTGCTGTGCCTTGGCCTGTCCAATGCGGTGCAGGCGGAGCATGCGCCTGGGGCCTCAGATGTTATGAAAACTGACTCCGTGACTGATAAGCAAGGTTTTCAATCTGATGATGATAAGCAAAAGAACGTGGACAATGAGAAAGGAAGTACCCGTCCAGACGGCGCCAAGACGATCAAGGGCGAACTGACCCGCGTCGAAGACGGCAACTACTTCGTCAAGGTGAAGGACGGCAAGGAAGTACGATTACACACAGATAAAACGACCGAGATGATGGGAGAAATCAAGAAGGGTGATCGTATTGAGGCGAAGGTGAATGATCAGAATCACGCGCTATCGATCCGTTCGGCAAAATGAAGACCGGAATGCCGGTCACGGCAATCAAGATGGCCGTATGACCGTATCCGTCTCGAACAGGCAGACCTCCTGCGACAGTAGTTATTGGCTCAACGAACTCCTGCAGGGTCGCTACGTCATTAGGGTAGCGACCTGCCGGCTCTTTGGCCTTGCCGCGGGAACGAGACTGTTTGTATGATCCGTTCCTGCTTATACCAGTAAAACAAGTAGAGTGGAGTCCACATGACCGCTCATACGGCTGCTCCTGATTGCGTGTGATCGATCGTCGTGGAAGGAAGTGAGAGATAGACCTTTCCTTTTCCCGCCAGATTATACACAACTCTACCGAAATGTAATCATCTCTTAGGCGGAATAAACGGTTGCAGCCCTGACAATGCCTTTTCTGCGAATTATCGCCTTTGCGGTCTGCTTTCGTCTCGGGGTCAAGGAGGGATGAGTCTTTTCGATTGACCCTTCAAGTCGAGTGGCAACGAGCGACTGCTTTGAAGCATGATTGGAATTAAGAGCATCGTGGTGTGCGTCTATCCCCAAAGCTTTATTCATGCTGCAATAACCTTCTGGTCAGACCCCCGGTGACCAGCGTCCCAACGAGGATACTAGACATCAATCCCTCCATGTCCCCAATATTTCTCGTAACGCGATTTCTCTGCTCTGAGATTGCGGCCATTGTCACCATCCTTTTGTTGAGTCGGCAATAGACTATTAATTTATCAAGTGCAGCAGCGGAGGAGACCTAGAAGAACCCCTAGTCAGGGTTCTTCATGATGGCGGGTCCCACCCTGAGCCCGGGCCTAATGCAGAGGAGTGAATACAGTGGGCTAGGGAAACTTCTAGTTACCTCCGCCTTCGAATGATATTTATAGTTGGCCGTCACCTCTAAATCAGATTTCAGGGTCGAGAACTGTTACGACTTCATCGATCAGAAGATGAGGTTATAGGCAGAAAGGAGTACCGTATGGCTAGGGTTTACAAGCGTGCACAGCGATCGGTCAAGCAAGCGATGCATAAACTCAAGGAAGGGAGTTTAAAAAGCGGGAAGAATGGCAAACCTGTCAAAAGTAAAAAGCAAGCCATCGCCATTGGACTTTCAAAGGCTAGGGCCAAAGGGGCAAAAGTGCCAGCCAAATAAAACTGCAACCGTTGTTCCTCGGCTGTGATTTTACATAGTACGGGTTAACTCGAGGCCGTATTCAGATTTCTGGGAGGTCACTTTTATGGAAATGCGAGAGTTCAGAAAGAAACTCGGTCATTTAGTGGCACTCGGAGCCCTCGTCGTATTTCTTTTAACCGTGTTCGGTCTCCCGGCTCAAGCACGGGATAAGAGTGGGGTCTTAAAAGCCAGCGAACTCATTGGAATGAGCGTTCAAGGCACTGACGGAAAAAAATTAGGAGACATTAAAGATTTAGTCATTGATCCTGAGGAAGGTGGTGTCGAGTATGCCGTACTCGAATTCGGAGGATTTGCCGGTATTGGAGACAAGTACTTTGCCGTACCGTGGGAAGCCCTGCAGCTGGATCAAACGAATAAAAAGCTCTTGCTGGATGTACACAAAAAAGAACTAAAAGATGCGCCGGGCTTTGACAAGAATAACTGGCCGGATCTGAGTCTTGAACAGGTACTCATTTATGAGTTTTACGAGGTTCCCCAATCTGATCGAGACCATAGCTCGCGAACAAACCGATAGCGAAGATGGGCGTTACGTTCGTCGGACCTCCTCTCGAGTACGTCGCATGGTTTCATCAGAGTTGATTACAACGATGATATTTGATCGTTAATGTGATTGTTCGTGATGGACTTGTCGAGCAATATACAGGTGTAGCGCGCTATTGCCTGCTGGTTCAGTAAGAGGAAGTATGGAATATCCATTGGCAATTGCCATCGTTGTGGGAACATTCGCCGGACTGATGGCATGGGATGATCCTTGCCAGGCGCAAACGATTACGGTCCAAGACGGGACACAAAATCAAGTCCCTCAGAACCCACAGGCTGGACAGGTACAACCACCTTTACCTACTCTCGGGGTTCCTGGTTCCATAATAACACCTACGACAACCCCAGGCCTGAAGGGCAGACCCGTTATCTCACGTGCACGTATACTGATGGGCATAGCCGGTAGAGGGCTCCCGGGTATGTCGGGAGGCCCCCCCATAAAAAGCCCATTGGGCGCTCAAGATCCTTCAGCCAGCTATATGCGTCCTCACGTCATTGGCCCGTTGTTTTGCGACCCGTCGATTAATATTGCCTGCTAATAAATTTCTGAGCTACTCTCGAATTCGCCGTGGGTTTCTTTGTCCGTCTTCGCCTTCTCTAGAGCTATTACCTGTGTCTCCGTCAGCATCCGGCCCTCTGGCGTGATCTTTAATTCTCACGCTTTCAGCCGTCCCGCAAGGTCTCTCGATCATGTCGCAAACAGGGCGACAGGTGTTATGCCAGTGACTCATAAGAATCAAGACGGCAATTTGTCGACCTCCGGCGGTGTCGATCGTAGGATTACCATAGAACGACCTTTGATCGCATACTCTTCTCCACCTTTTCGTTTGATGGACTCCGCTTCAGGATCCGCTGTGTCAATCAATCGCTCCCATTCCTGACCTTTTCTGATGGATGGGACCTTGAAGGGTATCGTCTCATGATGGGCATTGATCAATAGCACGATCGAGTCTCCTGTAATCGGTTCGCTCCGTTCATTGACATCGCCGATGAGATCGCCGGGAAACCGAACCCCAAGGCACTGCGTGTACCCTGCATTCCAGGCTTCGTCGGACATTTCCTCGCCCGAAGGTTGAAACCAGGAAATGTCCGGCACATCAGCCCCATCGATTTTCCGACCCTC
>JBGTMB010000038.1:0-28781 GCA_041743755.1 Nitrospiraceae bacterium
AGATCGGTGAAGACCTCGCGCGCCAACGCGGGCAGCTCGGGAGTTTCCAGGAGCCCGGGCCACGCGCGCCGCAAGGCGCCGATGCCCGCCGACACGATCAACCCAAATTCAGCCAGCACCCCTCGGCTTTGGTTGACCAACGCGGTGCGCTCGGCGACCAACAGCTGCCGGGCGCGGTGGACCGTCAACACGGCTTGCTGCCCGACGTCCTTCACCGGGACGAAGCGCATGTGGGGCCGGCTCACCGCTTCGCAAATCGCTTCCGCATCGTTGCCATCATTCTTGTCATTCTTCCGATAGGGCGTGACAAACTGTGGCGCGATCAGCCGCACGTCATGCCCCAGCGTCGTCAGTTCCCGCGCCCAGGAGTGCGCGCTACCGCACGCTTCCAGCCCGATGCGACAGGGCCGGAGCTGTGCGACGAAGGGGCGCAGCTGCGTTCGGGAGAGCCGGCGGCGCAGCACCGTGTGCCCGCGCTCATCGACGCCGTGAACCTGAAAGACCTGCTTCGCCAAATCAATCCCGATGTGTGTGACGTTCAACATGTGGACTCCCTCCTTGTGGTGGTGGTGGGTTCGCACCGTCGTCCCGGTAAGACCCATGGTACCGAAGTGGGGGAGTCCATCCTATTAGAAAAAATCCGCCAGCATCGTTCTCGGTTCTCTCAGAGGCTCAACGTACCGAAGCATACGCCTCGCCTCTTTGCTTGCGCGGCCTTGCAGGACGGTCTTTTTGATCATCCTGCGGGAGATGTTCGCCTTACGTCCTAGAAGTATAGGCCATTGAAGTTTTGCTATGCCGAAATGGTTTTCTCATAGCCTGCGAAGTCGCCGTGCTCCGAAGTAAGGCATGATGGGCATCCTTGACCAATTCTTCGTCTACCATCCCGAGCCGTGGATGGATCAGGACTGGAAAGCCCGCAGTGGTTTGCCGCTGGAAGATGTCTGGTTCACAGCAGCCGATGGGGCGAAGCTGTTTGGCTGGTATGTAGAGGCGCAGGCAGATCGTCCCGTCATACTCTGGTGCCACGGCAACGCGGGGAACATCATCAATCGACTGGAGAATCTGAAACTTCTCTATCAGTTGGGATTGTCGGTGTTCCTGTTCGACTATCGCGGCTATGGTCGGAGCCAGGGGAAGCCGTCTGAAGAGGGGCTCTATCAGGATGGGCTCGGGGCGTACGATTATCTGACACGAACCAGAATGGTTCGTGCCGAGCGCATCATCATTTTCGGTCGATCGCTCGGCGCCGCTGTCGCAGGGGAACTTGCTGTGCAGAAGCCTGGCGCGGGGCTGATCCTCGAATCATCGTTTCCGTCGATCGAAGCAGTGGCGAAGTTTCATTACGGTGGGCTGCCGGTTCATTGGCTACTCGGGGCAGACTTCACCTTGATCGATCGCCTTCCACAACTCTCGCTCCCTAAGCTAATCATTCACGGCGACAAAGACGACATCATCCCACTCGAATTGGGCAGGAAGGTCTTCGAAGCAGCCAAGCCACCCAAGTACTTCTATGTCATTGAAGGCGCCGATCACAACAACACCTATCAGGTCGGAGGAGCGGCATATTTCCGTCGATATACCGAATTTGTTCAAGCCGCCATCCGATCCTAGTTTACGCTCAGGCGGGCGCACGAAGGGATAGGGTTTGCCTGTTTTACGAGCCGCGTCTGGGCTCGCTGCGATGTTGCACGAAAGAAAAGATTAGATTGGCGATTGCCTCGGCTTTTGGTACAGTGCGCGGCGATTAGGCGTTTCGTGTTGCAAGTTTCTAGTTTCAAGTTATTCGCTTGGGATTGCTGAAATTCCGGAAGTGGAACCTGAAACTTGAAACCCGCCACTCACAAACGACGCTTTACGCGCAGCGCGGCGGATCGGCGATCGTAGCAGAAACGTTTGTAAGCAATGCTGGTTAAGGAGGCTGGGGTGATGATCCACTTTCGTCTGCTGGCGTTCGGTCTACTGGTTGTTGCGGCAATGCTTGCGACCGGCTGTGCGGGGAAAACCGGCACAGCGCAACTGCAAGGGGTGAACGACACGATGCCAACCGCGGAACAGGCCCCAGCTCTGGCCCCTCCGGCGCAGTCAGCGACTTCACTCAATGGACCGCTCGACCCTTTTGCCAGCGCCGACGAGGGAGATGGTGACGAGAATGATCCCTGGGAACCAGTAAATGCCAACATCTTCGAGTTCAACCTCAAGGTCGATCGGTATGTACTCAAGCCTGTCGCAAAGGGCTATGATTTTTTTATGCCAGACCTGGTCCAAGTTGGCATCAGCAACATCTTTACCAATCTTCGATTCGCTCCTCGCTTTTTGAACAATGTATTTCAGGGCAAGATCAAAGGCGCCGGCATTGAAGTCGGGCGGTTCCTCATCAATAGTACGGTTGGGTTGGCCGGCTTCTTCGATCTTGCGACAAAAATTGATCTGGTGACGCCGGAGGAAGATTTAGGGCAGACGCTGGGTTTCTATGGGGTTAGACCGGGACCCTATCTTGTGCTCCCCCTGCTTCAGCCCTTTACCGTTCGGGATTTTGTGGGATATGTCGGCGACGTGTTTCTCAATCCGATCAACTGGTTGGTTGTACCGATCATTGAGGTCGACGGCATCCCTTCCGTGATCGCCCACAAGAACCGTATGACGTCGAGCATCATCCAGTACGGGGCACGCGTGGGAGAGGTCGTCAATGAACGATCACGGAATCTTCAAAAATTTCAGGGAGTCGAGGAAGCCACGCTGGATCTCTATACCGCCGTCCGCAACGCCTATCTGCAGAAACGCGCCCAGGCGGTTCGAGAGTAGAATAGGGACGTGAGGGGTAAGGGGTGAGGCGTCAGGTGATAGAAAACCAGCGCTTCGCCGGTGCCAGCTTTTCACGCCTCACGGGATGACACCTAGTTCACGGCCGACTGTGGCAAAGGCGGCACTGGCTCGTACCAGCTGTTTATGCTGGTGGGCTGCCGACATCTGGACGCGAATTCTTGCCTGACCTTCCGGCACAACCGGGTAACTGAATCCCACGACATACACCCCTTCTTCTAACAGCCGTTCCGCCATTTTGGTGGCGAGTGCGGCGTCGCCCAACATCACCGGGATAATGGGGTGCTCACCTGGAATGAGCCGGAATCCGAGGGCGGTGAGTTGGGCACGAAAGAACGCCGCGTTCTCGCGCAGCCTGGCCCGCAACTGGTCGCCTTGAGCGACAAGGGTGATAGCTCGTCGAGCCGCCTCGGCGATGACCGGGGGCAGTGAATTCGAAAACAAGTAGGGTCGCGACCGCTGGCGCAACAGCTCAACGATCTCTTTTCGTCCGGACGTAAACCCGCCGGTCGCGCCGCCCAAGGTCTTGCCCAGCGTGCTGGTGATGATCTCAATACGGTCCGCGACACCGAAATGGTCCGGTGTGCCGCGCCCGTTGTGTCCGAGGACGCCGGTGGCGTGACTATCGTCGACGATTACGGCGGCATCGTACCGATCCGCCAGCTCGACGATTCGATCGAGTTTTGCGAAATCGCCATCCATGGAAAAGACTCCGTCCGTTGCGATTAGGCGAAGGCGATAGGGTGTCGCGTCACGCAGCTTGGCTTCCAAGTCTGCCATATCTGAGTGAGCATAGCGGAGTCTGGCAGCCTTGCAGAGCCGGATGCCGTCGATGAGGCTGGCGTGGTTCAGCGCGTCACTGATGACGGCATCTTGCTCGCCGAGGAGCGCCTCAAAGAGTCCGCCGTTAGCGTCGAAGCAAGAACTGTAGAGGATCGTGTTTTCTGTACCTAGAAAGGTGCTGATTGTCTGTTCGAGTTGCGTGTGGAGATCCTGCGTGCCACAGATGAACCGGACGGAAGCCATGCCGTAGCCATATTCTTGTAGCCCAGCGGTGGCGGCCTGTCTGATGTCAGGATGGTTGGCCAGCCCCAAATAGTTGTTGGCACAGAGATTGAGGACCTCACCTTGGGCCACTCGAATCTCAGCCCCTTGAGGACCAAGGATCTGCCGCTCGGATTTGTAGAGGCCTGCCGCTCGGATTTCAGCGAGCCGCCCTGAGACAGTTTTCTTGAATGAGTCGTAGGCCATATTCTTCGTGAGGTGTGAAACGTAAGGCGTGAGAGGACGGCAAGGACGAAGCGCTAGTTTTAATCACCTTACGCCTGACCCCTCACCCCTCACGGAATCAAGACCACTTTGCCGCACTGGCCTGAATTGATCAACTCGAAACCTCGTGCGAAGTCTGTCAGGGGAAATGTATGGGTGATCACTGGCTTGATATTGAGTCCGGCCTGGAATAGGCCGGTCAAGCGATACCAGGTTTTGAACAGTCGGCGGCCTGTAATGCCGTAGACGCGAATCCCTTTAAAAATGATTTCGTTGGCGAGATCGCAATTGATCGGGCCGGTTGGAATACCGAAGAGCGTGACGCGCCCGCCGTTCTTGACGGCGCTGAAGGCTTGATGCAGCGCGGTCGGGTTTCCCGACATTTCGAGCGACGCGTCGACGCCTTCGCCGCCGGTGATGTCGCGAATGGCAGCAGCGATCTGGTCTGTGGTTTCCGTTTTGGCGTTGATGAGATGATCGGCCCCGACCTGTTTGGCAAGGTCCAGGCGGTACGCACTGACATCTGAGGCGATGATGACGGCGGCGCCGGCCGTTCGTGCGACGGCGGCGGCAAACAACCCGGTTGGACCACAGCCTGTAATCAAGATTGTCTGTCCGGTGAGGTCTTCGACGAGAGCGGCGTCGACGGCATTGCCGAGTGGTTCTTGGAGGCAGGCGAGTTCTGGTGGAAGGCTGGGCGAGGTCTTCCAGAGCACAGCCTCAGGTAAGGACACGTACTCCGCGAACGACCCGTCGCGATCGACGCCGAGAATGCGATAATTCTTGCACACATGCGCTTGTCCGGTCCGACATTGGAAGCAGTGGCCACATGTGATATGCGATTCGGCAGCAACGTAATCGCCCACTTTGGCGAGCGTGACGTCCGAGCCGACTTCCACGACCTCGCCGCACATTTCATGGCCAATGATGCGTGGCGGCTGGATGCGGCTGTGCGCCCAGGGATCCCAATTGTAAATATGGGCATCGGTCCCGCAGAGCGAGGTGGCTGTGACGCGGATGATGGCGTCGGTAGGGCCCGGTTTCGGATCCGGCCTGTCGGTGGCAATTAATCCTGGTTGAGCCGCTGTCTTGACGAGTGCTCGCATGAGTCCATTGTATACCACGGGTTTGATCTCGACTACCCTTTCAGAGGAAATCGGGGTTGTACGCACTCTTGTCCAACAATACTTGCTGAGATTTTGATCTGGATCAGCCTCGCACAGTCAGAAGCCCTCAATGAGCAACATGATAGTGTCTCCCATAACTTCAATTAGTTAGAAGATTGAACGCACGAGATACACGCTGCCTTTGACCCTAATGGGTTGCGCTCGGGTTCACAAGATCGGTAGGATGTCCCTATGAAGGCTCTGTATCACCGAGGCTTAGCCCGCATGATTCATGAACGCTTCTGCTGCAATCGCCGATCCGCTGCGCTGGAGCGTGAAGCGTCGTTCGTTAAGCGTATTTCGTTCCGGAGTCGGACGCTTCATGTTTCGTACATACTTCCAGCGCTTCACGCTTCACGAGATACGCTTCACTCTCTGCTGCGCTTCACGAGGAACGCGCTTTTGGCGGGAATCTGTTGTGTGGCACTCTTCTGTCCAGGACTCATTGCACCAGCCCACTCTGCATCATCGCTACAGACAGCGTCCTCGTCCGGTCCCACAAAGCGGTGGGCACAGTTCGAGTTGAGCCAAGCGGGGTCGACGGGAGACCCCCAAACCGGCAAGCCCGTCACCCTGACGATTGTTCTTGGAGGCGTGCCGATTGGAGCGACTCCAGTAGTGGCGACCTGTGAATCGATTCTGTTTCAAGCCCAAACGGTGACGCTCGAACCGGACGCTGAGTCGATGGTGTTGAAAGGGACGGTGACGCTCGAACCGATTCTCATGAGTCGGACTTCCGTGCAACCCAGGGCGGCGCGAGTGCAAGTGACGTTTTCGCGGTCCCGCCCGGACAAACTCGAACGGTTCATGCGGCGGATTGTGTATGTGACGATGGACCGTTCGGAGCCACCCAATGAAAATAGTGAGTTGCCGCCCGCTCGCCCCGAAGAATCGCAGAGCGAGGATGTCATTCTAGATGAAGTGAAACCGGCCGTAGACCCGGTCTCGACCGGCGCGTTAGCCGAGGAAGATCTGGTCCCGTTTCCCTCCCCCGGGGAGGGGAAGGCGTATTGGCAGCATGTGAGTCATCTTATCAGCCGGAGTTGGGCTCGCCAGGTCCGCGGAATCCGGCATGCGCCGAGCAGTGAAACGGTGAAGGTCCTGTTCAAGATGTTTCCCAACGGCCGCGCCCAGCTGGTCGAGATTGAGAAAGGATCCGGGACACGAGAAATCGACGAGGCCGGAATCTATGCGGTGGTGAATGCCCAACCGTTCTTGCCGTTCCCCAGCGAGTTGGGAGAGGACGTGGTGGATGTGCACGTCCGGATGCGAACCGGTAGTCGGGGGCGGTCTCTTGAGATACAGTCGGTCGGGAGCCGGTCAACCAGCAAACCTGATGCGTCAGGCCAGCCTTCGAAGAAGTAAGCCGTAACCCATTCAGACCTCATCCGCAATAGGCGTAACTCTGGAGGAGTGATTCATGCTGAAGAAAAGAGGGCAGCGTTGGTTCGTGTTCTCGCTGCTGGAAGTGATGATCTTGTTCCCGTTGGTGGTTCACGCAGAGCCAGCACGTTGGAACCTGGATCCTGAACATTCGACGATCGAGTTTCGCGTCGCACACATGGTCGTGTCGAAGACCACAGGCCGATTCACGGACTATACAGGCTTTGCCGATATGGACGCTGAGGCCGGCACTGTGACGGCCATTGAGGCCACCATCAAAGCCGGTTCAGTGAGTACGAACCACGAAAAACGTGATGCCCACTTACGGAATGCCGATTTTCTCGACGTGGAACAATACCCGACGATGACCTACAAGCTGAAGAGCTATAAGAAAACCGCAGAGAGCTTTACGGCGATCGGAGATTTCACCCTACGTGGGGTGACCAAGGAAGTCACTTTTGTGGGCCGTTATAACGGGGCGACAAAGGACCCCTGGGGCAGTGTCAGGGCCGGCTTCAGCGCGGAGGGGAAACTCAACCGCAAAGACTTTGGTTTGGTCTGGAACAAGACGCTGGATAGCGGCGGGCTCGTCGTCGGCGACGAGGTTCAGATACGACTCGAGATAGAATGTATCAAAGCGAAGCCCTAACAGGCTGCTCAAAAAGGTCCCCAACTTCGTTCTCGGTTCGTCTCAATCCTCAACGTACCCGAGAGGGTACGCCTCCGGTTGTGACTCCCCTGCGGCCTCGTTGGATGACCTTTTTGAGCAGCCTGTGTTGTGTTCGTCCGCTTGGGCGCGGTTCGCCATCGGCTCTCTCTTCTGGAAGTGATCTATCATGAAGGCGATGGTTTTGGAGCGCACGGCGGATGTGGGAACTTCACCGCTGCAGCTTCGCGAGCTTCCCATGCCAACACCAGGCCCTGGGGAGGTTTTGGTTCGGCTCACGGTTTGCGGGATCTGCCGGACGGATCTCCACGTTATCGAGGGTGAGTTGGCTGACCCCGCCCTTCCACTCATTCCTGGCCACCAAGCCGTCGGGGTGGTGAGTCAGGTTGGCGCCGGCGTGAGTAAGCGGATGGTCGGCGAGCGAGTTGGGATCGCTTGGCTGCAACACACATGCGGAGTCTGCGAATTTTGCACGAGCGGACGTGAAAACCTGTGCGAGCGAGCTAGGTTTACCGGCTATCAAGTTGATGGTGGGTATGCGGAATATGCGCTCGTCCCAACCACATTTGCCTACCCGATTCCATCGGTCTTCAGTGATGCAGAAGGGGCCCCTCTCCTCTGTGCCGGGATCATCGGCTACCGTGCGTTACGTTTGAGTGGAATCCAGCCGGGCCAACGGCTCGGTCTCTATGGGTTTGGCGCGTCCGCTCACATTGCCATCCAGATTGCTCGGCATTGGGGCTGTCAGGTCTATGTCAGCTCGTTGAAACCGGAGCATCGACGTCTCGCACGTGAATTGGGCGCGTCATGGGTAGGCGGGGCGACCGACCGGCCGCCTGACAAGCTCCACGGTTCGATCATTTTTGCGCCGGCCGGGGAATTGGTCCCGCCTGCCTTGCGTGCATTGGAACGAGGGGGCACGCTTGCCCTCGCCGGTATTCATATGACGCCGATTCCCTCGCTCGATTACGATCGTGAGGTCTTTGGAGAACGAGTCATCCGAAGCGTCACAGCCAACACGAAGCAGGACGGTCTCGATCTCCTGCGTGAGGCGGCTGCGATCCCCCCATCAAACCCCACACTGTGTCGTTTCCCCTCGCCGATGCCAACCGTGCGTTGCAAGAATTAAAAGCCGGACAGTATTCGGGGGCCGGCGTGCTTGTCCTCTCGTAACCAATCCGCCAGGATGCTGAAAAAGTCCGCCAGCTGCGTTCTCAGCTTATCGAAATCCTCAACGTACCCCAGAGGGTACGCCTCCGGTTTCGACTCGCCTGCGGCCTTGCTGGACGGCCTTTTTGAGCATCCTGCTATAAGAAAGTGAACAGGTCTCTATGGTCGAGAAGGAGCGCAGCAGAGTTTTCAGGGCGGCGACTGGATCTACAGCACCCCGAGCGTGCTGGGTTTACCTTCCTAGCCAACCTAGGGGGAAATGAGCTCTTCTCGATGAATAAGATCACCACAACGAATTAGCAATGTGCTTCCACGAGAAAATTCCATTTCGTGAATAATATCGCCGCTTGGATGAATTCGGAGCGCATGTATCAAGAGATCGCAGTGGCTTATATGGTTCGAGGGAAGGGCTACAAAGTCTGGGGATGTTTGCAGTGAATAGCCTGTGACGTTCTTGTAACTCAAGAAAATTCTTCGGTCGTGGAAAGGACCAAGAAAGCAAGCTTCAATCTCTATTTTCCTAAGCTCTTTTATCTCCCCTTCGGCAGGCTCAATAATATGAAGGTAGTCGAGCCAGGCATCGAGTAGGCTCGTACGATCATGCAGACTGTAATGTTGGGAGTTAGCAGCAAACGCATAAACATGAGGGGGGGAAAGTTCCTTCACAGATTCGAGATACGTGAAATATAAGTCGAAGTGAACGACTCCTCGCTCGTCTGTGAAGATATACTCCATGGCTGAAAGTCTGTCCTAGGAGCCTGTCCGAGTAATGCGCATTTTGGACTGGACAGCCAGGGCGCACTATGGTTGCTAGGCGCATGGCTAAAACATTCAAATCCTGGGACATCGATCAAGTGGTGCTGCTTCCTCCATCCATACAAGAGCTGGTGCCCGCGGGGCATCTGGCGCACTTTGTACGGGACCTGGTTCGCGAGTCGTTGGATGTGTCGGCGATTCTACAGACCTACCCCGAGGACCGTGGGTTCCCGCCCTATGATCCCACCATGATGGTCGCCCTGCTACGGTATGCGTACAGCCAAGGGCTCTACGCCTCGCGCCGGATTGCGAAGGCGTGCGAGGAGCGGGTGGACTTCATGGCCGTGACGGCGCGGCAGAGTCCGGATTTTCGCACGATCAGTGATTTCCGGAAACGGCACCGGTCGGCGCTGGGTGGACTGTGCACGCAAGTACTCCGGTTGTGTCAGCAGGCGGGATTGGTGAGCTTGGGCCATGTCGCATTGGATGGGACGAAGATCCGCGCCAACGCTTCCAAACATAAGGCCATGAGCTATAGCCGGATGCAGACCGCCGAACCGGCGTTGGCCGCCGAGGTCGCCCAATGGCTGGCTCACGCGGCGGACGGCGACGCGCGCGAGGACGCGGCGTATGGAGCCGACCGGCGCGGGGACGAGTTGCCGGAGTGGGTGACAAACACGCAACACCGGTTGGAGAAGATCCGCGCCGCGAAAGCGGCATTGGAAGCCGACGCACAGGGCAAGAAACCGACGGCCAATCACCCTGCGGATCGCCCTCGCCGGGGCCGGCCTGGGAAGAATCCTCCCGGCACACCCCACGACCGTGCACAGCGCAACGTCACCGATCCCGACAGTCGGATCATGAAGGCGCGGGATGGATTCATCCAAGGCTATAACGCTCAAGCGGCCGTCGATGTCGAGCACCCGGTGATCGTCGCGCAGGGTCTGTCGAACCAGGCGAGCGACGCGCAGCAACTTGAGCCGATGCTGGCTCACATCAGGCGCAACATGGGCCGACAGGCTCGAGAGCTGTCGGCGGATGCGGGGTATTGCTCCGAGCACAATCTCACGGTGTTGGTTCGCCGCCACGTGCGAGGCTACGTCGCCACGGGTCGGCACCAGCACGGCGCGGCCGCGGCCGTTGGCAGACGCAAGACCGTTCCGAGGACGCGCGTCCACGCGATGCAGATCCGCCTGAAACGCGCCGGGTATCGCAGTCGCTATCGTCTGCGAAAGCAGGTGGTCGAACCCGTGGTTGGACAGATCAAGCCGGCGCGTGGTTTCAGGCAGTTTTTGTTGCGAGGCCTGTCGCAGGTCGCCGGTGAATGGAGTGTGGTCTGCAGTGCCCACAACCTGCTGAAGCTAGCCGGAGCAAGAAGGTGAATCCCGTCAACCCACATGCCATCCGACCCGTTCGCCCGCCCATTGGCCACACACGACGGAGGTTGACTGAATCGTCTCGGCTTGCTGCGGTGCCCTGCCGTGAGCATACTTCCTGGCACTCATTGTCAGCCATTACTCGGACAGGCTCCTAGGGCATAGCCTTACTAAGTTTTGATCGAAGAAGTGAGTGGACCTGCTCGCTGGTCTCTTTGACCAGCACTCCCATCTTCGGGTGTGACGGTTCGAAATCAATCGGCCATTCGTGGTGGCGGAGGCGTTCGCTGGCGGTGGGGCCGATGGACGCGACGACCATCTTCTTGAGGGCTGCACGAAAGGGTTCTACATTCCCATCTTTTCCCAACACCTGCATCACATGATCGACTTGGGCGGCGTTGGTGATGAGGAGCACGGGCACCTTTTCAACGATGACTTCGTCGAGCGCTTGTCTGAGCGGCCCTAAATCTTCTGGGAGTGCCCAACGATAGATGGGAACCTGGAAGACTTCAGCCCCGCGCTGTTTTAAGGCCTCTAGCAGATCGTGATTTGACGCCCCATACTCCTGCACGGCAACGCGCAATCCCTTCACTGGCCTGTACTCGTCCAGCGTGGAGATCAGATCGACCCAGGTGTTCGGTTCGGGCACTGTCAGCGTCGGTTGGAGACCGAATGCTTTGAGAGCTGCAACCGGCTTGGGTCCGCGGGCCACGAGGACTGTCTGTTTGAGGGCTTCCACAATCGACGGCCAGGGATAGCGCGTTTTGAGGAGATCGAACAGGGCGGTAGTGCCGACGCCGGTCAACAGGATGAGCATATCGACTCGCTCGGTCGTAAGCTGAACTCCAAACTTCAGTGCCGCGGAATTGTCATCCAGGGGAATCTCACGAAGAGCAGGAGTGACGAGAGGAACTCCTCCATGGCGCTCAATGAGCCTGATGATCTCAGCCGCCATACGGCTTTCGAAGGCGGCGACGGTGAGCCCATTAAAGCCAACGGTACCCATAAGGTCTTCGGAGGAAAAAGTGTTTCTTCACGATCGGGAGCGTGGGTATCGTACCATAGCTGTGAGAGAAGCCGCAGCCACCGGCCCGATTGAGACAGGTCGAGCTCACTTCACATGCGAGTTAGGTGTGTGTAAGGCTTTGTGGGTGTGCGAGAGCTTCGATGGCACAATATGTGTCTGTGATGAACGCGGTCAAACAGCACAACAGTAGAAGACTACCGCAGGATGCTCAAAATGGCCGTCCAGCAAGGCCGCAGCGAGCGAAGAGGCGAGGCGTACCCTCTGGGGTACGTTGAACCTCTGAGCGATGCGAGAACAAAGCTGGCGGACATTTTCAGCATCCTGCCAGGGGTTTTCATTTGACGGAACCAAGCTCGCTCCCTACTATACAAATTCAAGTGAGGACGACTATGAGTACTCCCCTCCATCGAGGATTACGCCATGTGGCGCTACGTGTCACGAATCTCGTTCGTTCTCGCACGTTCTATGAACAGTTATTGGGCATGAAGATGGTATGGGAGCCAGACCCTGATAACGTGTATTTCAGCTCCGGACCGGATAATTTCGCCTTGCACCAGATTCCGACGTCCGATCTCGCATCGTATCAACCTTTGAAAGGGCAATCGTTGGATCACATCGGCGTGATTCTTGAGAGCCCTGAGGCCGTCGACCGAATGTATCGGGAAGTCGAACCGCGTCTGCTGCAGTTGGGTGGGCGGGTTGTGACGCCACCAAAGCAGCATCGCGACGGCAGCTATTCATTTTACTTCTCCGATCCCGACGGGATTGTCATTCAAGCGTTGTACGAACCTATGATCAGTAAACTGGAATTCCACGTAAGGAGTGAGGCGTGAGGGGTAAGGGGTTGTTGAAGAGTTACGAGGGCGAAGGCAGAGGAGCGATCCCTGTATGCCTTACGCCTCACGCCTGACGACTATGGATATCTGGAAAAGCTTGCCGCGTGGACGTTACCTCAGTCTGGCGCCTTGGGCCTGGGTCCAGTTGGAGAGCGCGGACCCGCCCGGCCCATTTCCCTTTATTGCGGGGGTGGCGCCTGAAGTTGTCGCCAGCCTCCATGAGGCCCACGGCCTCCTCTCCAGCGCGCTCGATACGGCCATCAGCGATGTCTTTTCTAAACGGGCTCCGATCGACGATCCCGATCGCCAACGGCGACTGGAAGATGCGTATGCGGAGGTGATTAGAGCCCATCCCCATCTGCAACAGCACATTCGTTGTGGGCGGAAGCCGGACGGTACGTTTCAATGGGAGTTTCCGACCGATTCCTCAAAATCCGCCACGGTCACGAATGGCGGGCTTCGGATCTTCCATTCCGTGAAACGGCAGGCGATTCCAATCGGGTTCGACCAGCGTGAGATGGGGCCGCTGGTGGGAAAACTCCTGGGGTTTTTGGACGGCACCTATCAGACTGAGGAGATCAAGACGGTGGTAACGACCTCGGGGCGGGATGGAGAACGTCTACTGACGCGATTGATCGAATCGCTTCACCAGCATGAGTGCTTGGTCAGCTCGAGCACCTCCTCCGTCAGGTCCCATTGGTTGGAAACGTTGCACGATCAAGACATGATCCATCTCGGCCATGCCGCGCTGCTCTATCGGCAACGGGACCACGTGCTGTGGTTCGATCCCTGGCTGCTCCCCTGGTTTGCGGAGTCTTCCGTTCCGTCGCTCTGGGGGGCGCTGCTGCCCAAACCAGCTGCCGTCTTTTTGACCCACGATCATGACGATCATGTGGATCCTCGCACGCTCTTGCACCTGCCTAAGGACACGCCGATCATCGTGCCGAGCCGAAGGAATCGGCGCACGCTCTCCTACGATTATCTGTCGCTCTTGCGGGAACTGGGGTTCGGACATGTGATCGAACTGGCGCATGGAGATAGTTGGGCGTTCGATGGAGGGGCCGTGTATGCTGTCCCGTTCTACGGCGAAGATCCCTGCGACCTGGAGATGCCGCGTAACTGCTATCTCATCGCCGATCGTGGCTATAATGTGCTTGTGCATGCGGATAGCGGGCCGACGAATAACGGCAGGTCAGCCCTCAAGGATGGCGTGATCCAATCGCTCGTGCAGAAGCATGGGGCGATTCCACTGGTGTTTGCCTCGCAACAACAATTGCTCGAAGTTCGTGG
Source organism: Nitrospiraceae bacterium (assembly GCA_041743755.1). Taxonomy (GTDB): domain Bacteria; phylum Nitrospirota; class Nitrospiria; order Nitrospirales; family Nitrospiraceae; genus Palsa-1315. The sequence continues at coordinate 13,764 of JBGTMB010000038.1, forward strand.
CCATGCGGCCCACGCACCTTTGTCTCATCCAGGGAAATGGCTCGACGTCGGAGAAAACGGCTATCTGACGAACGCGTACCTTGCCGATGTGTGCGCGGCGGCACAGGCCAAGCTCTTCGTGTCCTATGCCACCGGTGGCGCAGAGTGGTATCCGGACCATCTCTCGTTTATGTTCAGCCGACGGAATCCAGCGCGCACCGCGCTGTTGACGGCTCATTGGGAACGACCTGAAGCTCTCAAGGATCTTCTCGTGACGCAGGGATGCGAGTATCACTACAGTCATGCGTTGGATCTGTTTCGGCGCATGGCTGATGGGCAGGTGAAACCGCTGACGACAGGGGAAGCTCTGACGCCCCTGTCTCTCCACCGGCTTGACCACGGCGATCCACCGTTTATTAAGGCGAACAGCCACACTGTACCATCTCGATAAATCGAAAGGACTGACTATGGCCGTCCGTAAAAAGCAGCAAGATCCTATCCTTGTCACCGGCGTCGCAGGATTTATCGGCTTCCATACCGCGATCAGATTGCTGGAGCGAGGTGAACAGGTGATCGGACTCGATAACGTCAACGACTACTACGACGTACGACTGAAGAAGGCGAGACTGGCGAAGCTGAAACCGTTCAAGTCGTTTTCGTTCACGAAGCTCGATCTGGCTAATCGGGCTGGGATGAAGAAGCTGTTCGCGAAGCAACCGATCCGGCGCGTGGTCCATCTGGCGGCGCAAGCAGGTGTGCGTTATTCGCTGGTGAACCCGCATGCCTATACAGACAGTAACATTGAAGGGTTCTTAAACATATTGGAGGGCTGCCGGCACGCCAAGGTGAAGCACCTCGTCTACGCCTCGTCGAGTTCCGTGTACGGCGGCAATACGCAGATGCCGTTTTCAATTCATGACAACGTCGATCACCCGGTCTCTCTCTATGCGGCCAGCAAAAAGGCCAATGAACTCATGGCCCATTGTTATGCGCATCTGTACCGGGTTCCCTGCACAGGGCTGAGGTTTTTCACGGTGTATGGGCCCTGGGGAAGACCCGATATGGCGCTCTTCATATTCACGAAGGCGATCTTGGAGGGAAAGCCGATTGAGGTCTACAACCATGGAAAGATGCGCCGCGACTTTACCTATATCGATGACATCGTTGAAGGCGTGATTCGGACTCTCGATCATCCAGCCACGCCGAACCAGGCTTGGTCCGGCGACAAGCCGGATCCCGGGACGAGTTCAGCGCCGGCGAGAATATACAATATCGGGAATCATCAGCCGGTAGAGCTACTACACTTCATCGAGGTGCTGGAGCAGGCGTTAGGGAAGAAAGCGGTGAAGAAGTTGCTGCCGATTCAGCCGGGCGATGTGCCGGCGACGTATGCGGAGGTTGAGGACCTGACACGGGATGTCGGGTTTGCCCCAGCGACACCGATTGAAGAAGGGGTCTCACGTTTTGTGCGGTGGTATCGGGAGTTCTACAAAAAATAAGGGGTGCCAAGCCCTTCAGATAGCTTGGCACCCCACAATTTCTCACCTGGATCGGCTCGTTATGGACAGCCGATCGGTATAAATCCCCGCCCGAAAATCTTGGACAGTGTGACGTAGCGAGCATTGTCGTAGAACGAATAGCTCGCCCCGCGCTGATTTTTTCCAGAAAGATCTCCGCCATACGAGGGATCTGTCCCAAAAAAGAACCCGCCTCGAGTTTTCTCGTTGAGATGCAGCCATTCTCCATATTTTGAACAGACTTCAGCCTGGACCGTTCCAGACGAGGCGATACTGGCATGCCAATCCTTAGCCCAATCAGGGACGGTCTGTCCTCCGCTGGCCACGCCGGTATGACTGCGGTCTGGGTACTGGGGGCTATCGTAGTGAGGAGCCGTAGCCACGGTGGGGCGATAGGTTGGCATATTTTCGAGAGAGGGGACGACCGATAATTCCTTCAGTGCCATCAGTTTGCAGCCTGGCACGTCCTTGTTGGTGTAGAGGGGGATCCCATCGGCTTGGGAGCATTCTCGCATCAGGAATGGATCAAAGGGGATCGTGGTATCGGCTAATACCGGCGTTGAGGAGAGGAGAAGGGTCGTTGCGGCGACCATGAGCAGATGGGCAGGTTGCATAAAGTGCCTCCCCCGAGATGGTGAAATAGACAGGGTCTGTTTCATCGGTCACCTGTCCGAATTCGTATTCACCGATGGTGCTAACAAACTATTCTGTCAGAGCCAAAGCTGTCTATGCATCTTTCGAGGGGGGTCTCGCTGCAGATGTGGGTGGTGGCAAGATGGCTCAGATGGCCGATTGGCCGAAATTTCTGCCTTGACCAATACGAAGGCTGCGCGTTCCAAATGTATTGAAATGGGACGTGCGTTGATCGGTTGCTCCAAAGATAGGAAGGGGTCGCGAGAGGCCCTGTATCTTCGAAGTCTTTGCTGAGCGGATGCCGACTCATTGATTCTCCTGCAAGGCATTTCGGGGGATAGTGATCAGAGGTGCGGGGGTCCCATCATGGCGCAAACAATGGTCCATCCCTCTCGATCATTTCATGGACTCATCGTTGTGCTGCCGGCTCAATCACACAAGCATCTTTGCCTTGTTCCCTTCTTATTGCTAAGGTATTCTCCGCTTGAACCCTGAAACATGAAGCGTGAGAGGTTCGAGGAGTCTTCCTCGCATGGCCCCTTCTCACTCTTTACGTCTGAATAATTTCCATTATGACCGACTACGGTGTGCTCGCAAATCTGCTCGTCATATTCACGGCGTCGATCGCCGTCGTCTTTGTGTTCCATCAGTTCCGACTTCCTTCAATCGCTGGATTCTTGGTTGCCGGCGCGCTCATCGGGCCCTATGGGTTAAATCTCATTTCGGACATCGAAACGGTTCGAGCATTGGCCGAGATTGGAATTGTGCTGCTTCTCTTCACCATCGGCATCGAATTCTCGTTGGTGCATTTAGTTTCCATGCGCCGTCTCATGTTTTTGGCTGCGCCCATTCAGGTTGGCGGCGTGCTGTGCATCGCGTGGCTCGGGGCGATGCTTGCAGGACTGTCTTGGCAACAGGGGGTATTTTGGGGATTTCTTTTCTCATTGAGCAGCACGGCGATTGTGTTAAAGACCTTGGCGGAACGAGGGGACAGCGACTCCATTCATGGTCGAGCCACGATCGGCATTCTCGTCTTTCAGGATTTGGCCGTCGTTCCCATGATGTTGTTGACGCCGATTCTTGGCGGCCAATCGGATGGAAGTGCGATGGCGATTCTGCTCACATTGGGGGAGTCGGTCCTCGTCGTGGCGCTCGTCATTGCCGCATCCTGGTATCTGGTCCCCAAGGTGTTGGGGCATATCGTTCGTAGCCGTAGCCGCGAATTGTTCTTGCTGACGATCATTGTGTCCTGCCTCGGCATCGCGTGGCTCAGCTCACTCGGCGGTCTCTCGTTGGCACTGGGCGCCTTCATCGCCGGATTGGTCATTTCCGAATCGGAATACAGCCATCAGGCCATGGCTGAAGTGCTGCCGTTTCGCGACAGTTTCAACAGTCTTTTCTTCGTGTCGATCGGTATCCTCATGGACTGGCGGGTATTATTCTCGCATCCGTTGCCGGTGGTCGGACTCCTCATGGCGGTTCTGTTGGTGAAGTTTGTCGCCGGCGCTGGAGCCGTTTTGTTGGCAGAGGTCCCTCTCCGTTCGGCGATTATGGTGGGCATCGCTCTCGCTCAGGTCGGAGAGTTCAGCTTCTTGCTAGCGCAGCAAGGGCAGGAAAGCGGTTTCTTGCGGGGCGACCCGTATCAGGTGTTTCTCGCGGTTTCGGTGCTTTCCATGATCGTGACCCCTTTTCTCATGCAGTGGTCGCCACACTTGGCCCGCCGTGCAGAAGCGTGGCAACGCCTTCGTCATTGGTTGCCGAGTCACACCACCGGCCACGTCGTGCAGACCGAAGGGAAACAGATTCGAGTGAAGGATCACGTCATTATTGTGGGGTATGGGTTGAACGGGAGGAATCTTGCCCGCGTTCTCGGCGAGACCGAGATTCCATATCTGGCATTGGATCTCGATGGCGATATCGTCAGCCGGGAAGCGAAACACGGAGTGCCCGTCTATTATGGCGATGGCACGAATCCGAACGTGCTACGGCACATGAAAATCGAGGATGCAAAGGTCTTGGTGGTCGCCATTTCTGATCCGTTTATCACCAGACGAGCTGTGCAGGTGGCCAAGGGACTCAACCCACAACTCCATGTCGTTGTACGAACTCGCTATCTGCGGGAATTGGAGGAGCTGCACCAACTCGGCGCAGACGATGTGGTACCGGAGGAATTCGAAACCTCCATTGAGATTTTTTCTTTAGTGCTCCACACCTACAAACTGCCGCAGGAATTTGTGATGCAGAAAGCAAAGCAGATTCGCCGTGAAGGGTACGCCTTGCTTCGTCGCAGCGAATTGCCTGAGCTTTCGCATCATCTTCGCGGCGGGACATTGGCCGATGCGGCAGTCGAAACCTTTCGCATTGATGACGATTCGCCTGCGCAAGGGAAGACGTTGGCTGAAATTGCTGTCCGCCCACGCACCGGCGCTTCGGTCATTGCCTGGACGCGTGCCGGGGTGACGCAAGCCAACCCGTCGGAGAATACTCGGTTGACGGCAGGTGATATCGTGGTGTTAATCGGGTCGCGCGCTCAGATTCGGCAGGCGATGGAGCTGTTAGTGCCGATGGGTGCGAAATGAGTGGGGCGCGCGACAAGCGCGATTCGAAGGCTGAAGGGAAGCAGGCTGAAGGCCAGAGGTCGGAGATCCGAACACTTCAGCCTGCTTCACCAGTCGCGCTGCTAACTCTTCCAGCGAAGTGTGACCCGTTCTTTGAGCGGATGGTCGAGTGGCTGCCCAGTTTGCACTGATGCGAGGTGTGCGGCTTTCAACTTGTAGTACCACTTCGCTGGCGTATCGGCGTCGTCGATGAGCATCAAGGCAGGTTTGTAGCGCAAGCCCACCGCCTGACGCTCCATCGCCTCACGATCCTGTGTCATGAAAATATTGGCGAAGTAGCGGAAGATGGTTTTGGAAAATGGAACCCAGCTGAGACAGTTCCACGCCGCGGTAAAATCGATACGGCACTGCTGGTCGCTGATCGGGGTGACTGTGGCACGGCTCGAAACGAAGAGTGAGCCGCACTGGACGAACTCGAATCGCTGGTTAGGCAGCACAAAGTCGATGGTGGTCGTCAACGGCCCTCCGTAAAACAGGTTCAGGAGCTTATACGGTCCACTGTTTTTCGAGGGAGCGTGCGGCACCATGCGGAAGCCGTGGGGAAGCGGTTCAAAGGTCTTGGCTTTTTCATGGATACTTGCCTGACTCCGCCACCAGGAACTTTGATGCACAAAGGGGCCGTGAGCCGGGTCCATCAAGCCGACGATACCATCGTCGAGGGTGCACTCTAACAGCGTCGAAATGTGAACCATCCGATAAGGAGAAGAAGGGAGCGGAAGAGGTGGCACATCTGGAATAGTCTGATTCGGTCGTTGAGGATCGGGAACAAACACCCACACATAGCCGTCCCGTTCGCGGCAGGCGTAGGTGGTGATGCCAATTTTGTCGACGTGAATGGGGGAGCCTTCGACCAGTGCAGGAATTCCCTGGCAACGTCCTTCCTGGTCGAACCGCCAACCGTGGTAGGCACATTGAACACAGTCGCCTTCCATTTTTCCGAAGGACAGCGGCATCCCGCGGTGGGGGCAAATGTCGCGCATGGCCGCGACAGCACCCTGTGATGTTTTGCACACGAGGATCGGGAGGCCCAACAGAATGGTCCCTTTTAGGCTGTTGGGAGGGAGTTCGCTGCTCAGACAAGCGGGATACCAAAAGCCGAAGAGCGGTGCGCTCTTGGATGGTTTAATTTCGGTGATAAGGCCGCTGTTCATGAGAAGAATGTGGTGGCAGGTGACATCAGTTCACCTGGAACTATATCCGGCGTGCCAGGTGAGGTCAAGGTCGTTGCCTTGACAAGAAAAAGAAACGGGGACTATAGTTAATTTTATATTCAAATTGCTGCACGCATGCGAACCTGACGGGAAAGAGGGCGTTATGGCAATCGCACAAATGGATCCAGCGGTCACGCTGGCTAACCTACAGACCGCTAAGGCTGACAAGGTGACGATCGTGCTCCTGAGCGGCGACATGGATCGCGCGATGGCCGCGTTCATCATTGCCACTGGGGCTGCTGCCATGGGGATGCAGGTTACTGTCTTTTTCACCTTCTGGGGTCTGAATGCCATTCGTCGGAAAGGCGCGAGCAGCTCTGCAAAGGATTGGCTTCGTCAGATGTTCGGCCTGCTGAATAAAGGGGGCGCAGATAGCCTTCCCCTCTCGCGGTTCCATATGTGGGGCCTGGGCACGAAGATGATGCAAAAGGTCATGAAGCAGAACCGGATGCCGGGTGTGCCGGAACTTATGGAGACAGCGCTGGATCTCGGTGTTCACTTTATTGCTTGTACGACGACCATGGGCTTGATGGGCATTACGAAAGATACGTTGATTGAGGGTATCGATCAGTTCGCAGGGGTGACCACGTATCTTGCGGAAGCCAAGCAAGGTAGCGTCAACTTGTTTATTTAGTTCATCTGGTTTGTTTGGTTTGTCTTGTTTTTTTCGTTGAACCAGAAAAACCAGAGAGACCAGATGAACCAAACAAACCAGAGAAACGAGACGCTATGCCACATGCTGATGTGAAGCTCGATACACTCGGATACTTTTGTCCGATGCCGATTATCATGACCTTGAAGAAGATGAAGGAACTGACGCTGGGCCAGGTTCTTGAAGTCGTTTCCGACGACGAAGGCATCAAAAAGGATATGCCTGCCTGGTGCGACACGACTGGCCATCAGATGGTCGGGCTCGAAGAAGAACAGACGAAGTCAGGAACGATCTATAAAGCATTTGTGAGAAAGACAAAGTAAGCTCACAGACAGAGCTTTCACAGGCCAGAACCTTCCATAAACGATCTCAATGTCAACATAGCCTCAGGATGCTCAAAAAGGCCGTCCAGCAAGGCCGCAGCGAGTGAAGGCTCGGAGGCGTACCCTCTGGGGTACGTTGAGGGCTTGAGCGATGCGAGAACGCAGTTGGCGGTCTTTTTCAGCATCCTGAGTAGTGGTGAGAGAAGCCGGAGGGCTGACAGTCAGACCTCCGGCTTTGCTGTTTTGATTTTTGATGGGGCAGAACGTGGATCGACTTGTTGAGTGTGTGCCGAACTTCAGTGAGGGACGAAACCAGACGACGGTGCGAGCGTTGGCTCATGCCGTGGAGTCGGTGCAAGGGGTTTGGCTGTTGGACCGGACGATGGATCGAGATCACCATCGCTCTGTTCTCAGCTTTGCCGGCGAACCGGACGCCGTTGCTGAAGCGGCTTTTCGTGCTATTCGCGTGGCGACCGATCTCATCGATCTCCGGAAGCACAAGGGCGTCCATCCGAGGGTGGGGGCTACGGATGTTGTGCCCTTCGTGCCGTTGCGCGGTGCGACGATGCAGGATTGTATCTCTCTGGCGAAGCGGTTGGGGCAACGGGTAGGAACAGAACTTGAGATTCCGGTATTTTTCTACGAACAAGCGGCTCCGCACCGTGATCATGCCCCGCTCGAATCGGTCCGCCGGGGAGGACTTCAAGGTCTCGCGTTTCGCATGGCTTCCGATCCGGACTGGAGACCAGACTGTGGCCCCCATCAACTTCATAAGACAGCCGGTGCCGTGGTGGTCGGTGCGCGACCGCCCTTGATTGCCTTTAATGTCAATCTCCGCTCGACGGACCTGGCGCTTGCCCGATCCATTGCAAAAGACATTCGCCAATCGAACGGAGGGTTGCCTCATCTCAAAGCGATCGGCGTGGAGTTGGCCAGTCGAAAGATGGTTCAGGTGGCCATGAATCTCACCGATTACATCATCACACCTCTCCATGTCGCGTTTGAAGCGGTTCGAGCCCTCGCAGCTGAGAAAGGTGTGGTCGTCGCGGAGAGCGAAGTCATCGGGCTTGTACCCCAAGCTGCGCTGATTCAGGCCGCCGGGCATAGCCTGGCGCTCGAACAGTTCGACTCGACGCAGGTGCTGGAAGCGAGATTGGAGACTCGACTATTCGGTGAGTCAGCGCGACGGGGTCCGTCTCGTGAACAGGAGCCGGCTGATGTGCACGCACAACTCCTCGCAGATTTTTTGGATGCAGTCGCAGCGGCGAATCCGATTCCGGCTGGTGGCACGGCCGCAGCCTTAGTGGGCGCTCTCGCGGCCTCGCTGGGGATGATGGGGGCGCGCTTGAGTCGGCAACAAGGCGTGGAACATCGGTTGAGTGAAGTTGGGCGACGGCTTCGCGATCTGATGCAGGCTGACGGCGAAGCCTATCAGCGATTTATTCAGGCCACGAAGCTGGAGAAGACAGACCGGACTCGCCCTGCCGCCTTGTCGTCTTCGCTTCATCTGGCAACGGAGATTCCTCTTGAGATTGCCGAGCAAGCGACGGAGGTTGGAGTGCTTCTTCATGCCTGCTCGGCAGGGGTCAAGCCACGCGTTCGGTCTGATCTTGCCGTTGGACTGATACTGGCAATTGCCGCAGCCGACGCGGGGCGTCATACGGTCGAAGAAAATATAAAAATTCAGCACAATCAAATACTTAAGTCATCTCTTGTCGATCGAATTCATCAAATGACTATCCGTCTTGAGGAACTCAGGAGCCTATGTTACATTACGCCCCTTAGTCAGGATCGGGCTGGCACGAGAAAAAAACCTGTACAGGCATCGCCTGGGAAACTACACAGACGGGAAGAATGGAAATCAAAGTCTTCAATAATAACGTCGAGAAAGCTCTCAAAGTTGCCAAGAAGAAGCTCGCGGGAGAAGGACTCTTCCGCGAATTGAAGCGCCGGCGTTTTTACGAAAAGCCAAGTGTCAGAAAGAAAGCCAAGGAGCGCGAGGCACAAAGACGGCGTCAAAAGTGGTTGTCGAAGCGTAAGCCAGAGTAAGCAACCTTCAAAAACTTGCCCGTTCGGTCGATCGCATTTCTGCCAAGATCTTCAGATAGTTCCCTCATCCATGCGTCAGAACGAGATTACTGCTGCGCTTCGAATCGTGAAACGCGAGATTCGGCAGTGGGAGGAGCCGGTTCTCGGCGTAGTGGCCCGCGAGTCGAACCGAGACCCCTTCCGCATCCTCATATCGTGCCTGCTCAGCCTTCGAACTAAAGACAAGACGACATCTGAAGCCAGTGCCAGGCTGTTCGCGCTGGCGAATCAGCCTGCCACCATGTTGACCCTCCCGCTCCAGAAGATCGAGCATGCCATCTATCCCGTTGGATTCTATCGGACAAAATCGAAGTCTATCCATGCCATTTGTCGTCGTCTTCTGGACGTGTATGGAGGGACGGTTCCCGATTCCATCGAGGAGCTAGTGACGCTATCAGGGGTTGGTCGGAAGACGGCGAACTTGGTGGTGACGGTTGGTTATGGCAAACCCGGCATCTGTGTGGATATTCACGTACATCGGATCTGCAACCGATGGGGTTATGTGAGGACGAAGACACCGGAAGAAACTGAACAGGCGCTGCGCAGGAAATTGCCGGCACCACATTGGATCACCTTCAACGATTTGCTTGTTCCCTACGGGCAGAACCTCTGCCAACCAGTCTCGCCCTTCTGCAGCCAGTGCAAGCTCACCGAATACTGTGATCGGGTCGGGGTAACGAAAAGCCGTTAAGCGTGAAGCGTCTCTCGTGAAGCGTTATTGGGAAGCGGATTTCCTCGCGAGAGACGAACGACGAGATACGAGCGACGCATTCAGATGAACAGCGTCGTTTCCGCTCCTGCCGTAAGGGAGATGATTGCCGGCAATCCCATAACCTCGTCGACATTCTTTTCGACATTGGCACTATCTACCCCCATGTATTCCAGGCCGGCACTGCAGGCGATCAGACGAAACTTTCCGACCTGTTTGGCGTCCTGAAACATTTCAGAGATCTTCGGCACCTTCTTTTCTCTCAACAGCCGCGTCACTTCGTCGGCTGAGGCGGCATACTCAGGGGGAAAGTCCACCTGATCAATCTTTCCCTCGGCCAGCTTCTTGATCGTCCAGAACAAGAGGATCACCATCACGTCTTTTCCCATCGCCGCGGCGGTGAGCCCAAGCGTTGCGACCTGGTGCAGCGTATCGTAGGTGGCGTGATGGGCGAAGATGACGAACTTGGGTTGGGCCTGCATAGCTGGTCACTACTCCTTTGTGATGCGTGTCTTGACACTGTTCACATATTCGGCAATGGCCGCATCGACTTCGCCCATGGTCATAGGGCGGTCATGCGTTTCACTTTCATCCACAAGATACGTTTCGTGCTCTTTTTCCTGCCGGAGGACCACGGAATTCTCCGGCGTTACCTCGATCAGCATAAACCACTCGCGCGCCCCCTGCGTAATGACGACCTGCTTGCCCAGCCCTTTCTTCGTCATCTCGATATGCAGATCATCGGACGCGCTGACCATAGAGGGAGAGGTCAGGAGTCCCATGCTCAGGCTTGCGATTCCTAGTACCGTACTGATCTGACGTGTGAAAGGCGAATGACTCCACATCGCCGGGGGATTATAGCCCGTCGAGAAACATGCCGTAAACACTCGCTGAGGCGTGGTTGTTGGCTTGAGTGCCCCCAGGTCGCATGCTAGGATGCCCGGCGCATGGATGACTTATTCGCCACAGTTCAACAATGGATTCCCGTCGATGTGCTCATCGGCCTCACTGTAGCATCGGCTATCGGCTTTGTCGGTTCCCTGATTGCGATCCCGATGATTCTGGTCCGCTTACCAGCCGACTATTTTGACACGCGTACTCCCCGCCATTGGATGAAAGACCATCATCCGGCGTTGCGCCTCTCGGGGCTGATCGCCAAGAACCTCGTCGGGATTGTATTCCTCTTGGCCGGTTTTGCCATGCTGTTCTTGCCGGGACAGGGCCTCCTCACGATGTTGATCGGGATCTCACTTATGGATTTCCCTGGCAAGCGTCAGCTCGAGGCGAAAATGGTCGGCCAGCCGACTCTGCTGGGTATCATTAATGGCATGCGCCGTAAGTTCGATAAACCGCCGCTGACACTGGCTCCTGGTCCGTAACTCTTATTCACCCCCATGTCGACCACCGAGTCCAATCGTAAGACGCTCTATCTGATCGATGGAAGCGCCTATATCTATCGTGCGTTCTTTGCCCTACCGGCTCTAAATAATTCCCAAGGCCTCCAGACCAACGCCATCCTCGGTTTCACGACGACCTTGCTGAAGATCATTCGTGAACGGAAGCCAGACGGTCTCGTCGTGGCATTCGACGAAAAGGGCCCAACGTTACGTCATGCAGAGTTCACGGCCTACAAGGCGCAGCGGCCGCCGATGCCGGAAGGTATGAGCGCTCAGATTCCCTACATCCATCGCGTGGTGGATGCCCTCAATATTCCTGCCGTTCGGCAAGCAGGCTATGAAGCGGACGATTTGATCGGCACGCTGGCGCATCAGGCTGAGCAGGCTGGGTTCGACGTCGTCATCGTCACTGGCGACAAGGACATGTTCCAACTCCTGACGCCTCATGTGCGCATCTACGATCCCGTGAAAGATAAATGGCTCGGCGAAGCGGAGTGTCACGAACGGTTTGGCGTCGAGCCGGCGCGCGTCGTAGAGATCATGGGGCTCATGGGCGATGCAGCGGACAATATCCCCGGCGTGAAAGGCATCGGTGAGAAAACCGCCATGAAGCTGATCACCCAGTTCGGCACGATAGAAGAACTCTTGCGCCGCGTCGAGGAAGTCACGCCGCCCCGGATCAAGGCTCTGTTGATCGACCAGGCTGAAAATGCCCGCCTCAGCCGGAGGCTGGCGACCATTCAATTGGATAGCCCTGTGGCGTTCGATGCCGTCACCTATCATCTGAAGCCGCCACATCATGACCAACTCATCGAGTTGTTGCGCGAACTGGGGTTCACCACGCTCCTCAAATCCTTTCAGCCATCGTTCACACAAGCTGAGAAGGATGTGGTGGAGACGGAGGTCCTTCAAGATGAAGCGTCCGCACAACGATTTGTCGAGGGACTATCGAAAGGCAGCGCCCTCGGTCTGCAATGTTTGATCTCACATGGGCCTGGTGTGCAGGCGGATGTGCAGGGGATCGCATTATCAGCCGGAGACAAGACGGCCTATATTCCGCTCGATGTCCATGCCTATATGCGGCCCATCATTATGGTGCTGCACGACTCCACGAGAACCAAGGTCGTGCATGACCTGAAAGCGACCCTGCTGGCCTTTCATCGCATTGGAGTCACCCTCACCGGTCCTTACCTGGATACCATGGTGGCGGACTATCTGCTCAATCCCAACCGCCGCGATCACCAGCTTGAGACCGTCGCATTTGAAATGCTGGGCCATCGGTTGGGGGCGGGGAAACAGGAGAAGGCGGTTCCGAAATCCCTGTTTGATGCCGAAGATACAGGGTCGCGAGAGGAGGCAACAGAGGCCGCGTCGGTATTGGCCAAGCTCGCCCAACCCATGACGGAACGACTCTCGGAACAGGGAAGCCTTGCGCTCTTCACCGACGTGGAAATGCCGTTGGTGCCGGTGTTGGCCGAGATCGAGCGGAACGGATTCTTGTTGGATGTCGAGGGTCTGCGCGCTCTGAGCAAAGAGTTGGAGCGGGATCTCGACAAGATCATGGAGACCATTGCCGTGGTAGCCGGCGGCGAGTTCAACATCAATTCACCGAAGCAGCTCGCCACGGTGTTGTTCGAGAAGTTGGGGCTCAAGCCGATCAGAAAAACTAAGACCGGCTACTCGACCGATGAAGACACCCTGACGCAACTCGCTACCCAGCATGAATTACCCGCGCAGATCGTGAACTATCGGAGCCTGAGTAAGCTCAAGTCCACCTATGTGGATGCACTACCTGAATTAGTGAATCCGGAGACCAAGCGGCTCCATACGTCGCTCAACCAGACCGTCGCGGCGACCGGACGGCTTTCTTCTACTGAGCCAAATTTGCAAAATATTCCGGTGAAGGGCGACTACGGCCTGCGCATTCGTGAAGCCTTCATTGCGCCGCCAGGCCACACCCTGCTCTGCGCCGACTACAGCCAGATCGAGCCTCGCATCCTCGCGCACCTGTCGCAAGATCCCCGCTTGCTTGCCGTGTTTGCGAAGGGGGAGGACATCCACATGGCCACGGCCATGGAGATTTTTTCTCTGCCCTCCAGTCAGATCACGCGGGATATGCGACGCGTGGCCAAGACGGTGGTCTTCGGCATTGTCTATGGGATCAGTCCGTTCGGCCTCTCGCAGAACATCGGCGTGTCGCAGGCGGACGCGAAGAAATACATCGAGACGTTCTTTGAAAGATTTTCCGCCGTGCGCGCCTTGATGGACCGAAATATCGAGGAAGGAAAAACGAAAGGCTACACGACCACGATTCTCGGCAGGCGGCGTCCGATTCCAGAGTTGCAGAGCGGCGATCCGGTGCAGCGTGGATTTGGCGAACGCATGGCCGTAAATAGTCCGATCCAGGGCTCAGCCGCTGATCTCATCAAAGTGGCGATGATCAATGTGAATAATCTGCTGCATCACGAGATGCCGCATACCAAGATGATTCTACAAGTGCACGACGAGTTGATCTTCGAGGTACTGGAGAAGGACTTGGAAGAGGCCAAGCATCTTGTGAAGACGGAGATGGAAGCGACAGGGAAGAAGCTAGGGCTGTCGGTGCCGTTAAAAGTCGATCTAGGGACAGGTCACAACTGGCGAGTGGCGCATCCATAACAAAAACCTGAGTGAGGTGACTTATGCAGAACGTACGTCGTTCGTGGGCGTGGTTGATCGCGGGCGTTTGTCTTGGTGTGTTGGGGTTCCTGCTTCTCGTAGGGCAGCCGTTTGCAGCGAAGGCTCAAGAGCCGAGACGGTTTCAGTACAAAATCGTCGAGGTCCTTCCTGACACCCAGAATATGCAAACCGTGCTGAACGAGTTCGGAGCGAGCGGGTGGGATCTGGTTGCGGTGTCGATGGGAAATATGACGGAGCCGAGGTTGATCTTTAAAAAATAAAGCAGTGCGGGGCAGTGAGGCGATTCCTTTGCTCCCGGAACCCCCATTTCAGAAAGTGGTCGTTCGACGGCCGCAGTCGGAATTCATCTCACTGGCCCGCACGAGATGGGAGGGGGGTGGGAAAGTGCTCGTCCGACGCGCGCAGTTGGGATCATCCCAGCCACCCCCAAGTGAAAAGGTAGGGGAGAAGCGCATCAGGCTCTGGTGTCGTTGAAAGTGGATCTTAGCGTCAGCAAGAATTGGCGTGGCCTCTTTCACCGGGCTCTCAGAAGTTGAACTCGAAATGCCGCTTGATCTCCTTTGTGCGCGGCTTGGAATCCCGAATGGTTTCAAGCACTGTCCTTAACTCTTCTGCCACGGCATGCCATGCATTACGCTGAGGCTTGGTATCGCGGACCGGGGATCCTTTCGGCGGCAGGACTTGGTATTTTGCCAATCTTGAGTGTTTCCACAGGCACTTTTCCAGAATAATGGAAGCCAATACGGCCTCTTTGTTTTCTGCCCGCTCGACGGCGCAATCAACCTCGACATCTTGAATGTAGTCAGACGCCTCGAATGCCGCGCTCACAAGAAGAATGATCACGTCCGCTTCTTTCAACTCGCGGCGAATGACTTTGTCCCACTCCTGACCTACCACGAGACACCTGTCACTCCATGTAGTGACCAGCCCTTCGCTTACCAAGGGTTTCAGTCGTTGAAGCAGTTCATCGTGCTGTTTCGCATCCTTGCTCGAGTAGCTGATAAATAATTTGGCCTTCCACTGATGCGGGTCACGTGCGGCTGGAGATGACACCCGATTGAGTTCTGTCGACGGATTGACGGAAATCGTGCCTGCTGATGTGGCAGCGGAAGAAGGCTGCTTCTTCTGTTCATCGAGCTGAAGGACGTGAAGGTCGACAAAGGTCCCCGGCCTGTCCGATAGTTCGATCTCTTCCTTGGGATTGAGCCCTTC
>JBGTMB010000039.1:0-7588 GCA_041743755.1 Nitrospiraceae bacterium
CGAACCGCCGCCTCGACCTCTTTGCGTTCAGTGACGCGACGGACGGGAAGGGAGCCGTCCTACAAATCAGAGCCGTAGGGCCTCACGTCGTCCTGACGGACCTTCGGCTACCGGGAGGCGGTTTCGAAAATGTGAAGACCATCCGAGTTCTGTACCCGATCTGCCCAATCATTGTTGGGCGTCACCACTTTGCTATTCAGGCGGCCAGTCGTTAGCTAAATGACTGTATTTATTACTAAAAATAGTTCGTGCAGTTGCTTTGGGGCTATCATTGGCTGAATCTGCTGTGTACGGAGCAATGGCATGGCCCCCCTAAACACGACCAGGGTTCTTCCTAGTATGACGTTATCACTGGTGCAGTAGAATGGAGCTACTTCAGAAGACGCGATGGGAACACGGCCCCAGTGGACGCGTTGTGAAAGAGCCGTGAACGCAATGGGAATTCTGAGGGACTGATTGTACTGGTCCGGCTCCGAACGGGGCCGGGCCTTTATTCTTTTGACAGGCCCTCAGCGTGGGTCCTCGCGGTCAACGGCGCTTTCTCCTCGCAACGACTGGGGTTCGCCCTAGCTGGCCCGGTTGGAGCACGGAGGTAGAGTGAGGGCGTTTAAAGAAGCCGTCATGGAAGCCCTGTGCAGGCGCACCGCCTCCGTGTGCATGCAGTGCGACCATGACGGAATCTGAAGTAAAAGGCTCGACGCCGAAGGGTGCCGGGCCTTTATTCTTTTGATTGCATCTCGGCAATTGACTACTCCGTCAAAGGCGCGTTCTCTCCCTACTGCTGTTATTGCCCATGGCATAGCTGGGCATGCCTCTCGTCGCATCGGCGAAGTGTAGACACCTAGGTAATTTCCTAGTCTCCAAAATTCCCCAACCAAGCGTGGCTATAGCTGGGAATAGGTAGTTATTCCATCTTGGCGAGGAGGGTCCCCCATGGTTTCTGCTTCCAGACTCATTGGTGTTCTGGCGGGGGGGGCTTGTTGTGCCTGGGTTTATCCAATTGTCAACTCAATGCGGGCCCCACGCGTGATACAGGTTGGCCCGCAGACGCAATAAAATGGATCCATCGGATCGTAGGCCAAATACTGAGTCGATCAAAGGAGAAGTCCTGCGCGTAGAGGGCGCGAATATAAAATTGAAGCGAAGGTGAACCCTCAGAATCACGCGGTATCGATTCGCTCCACCCCTACGACCGACCGCCGAAAAGAAAAGCCGGAGTCCATGCTGGGCAGCAGAAAAAATGGGGGTCTTTAGAGGGCAAGGGTCGAGGCGGCACGGCATCGGGCCTTTGCTTTGACGCGACGAGGGACAGTTAGCCTGGGTGCCAGTCTTGCGATATGAAGAAACGGCTCGGCCCGCAAGAAACCTCTACGGGAGGGACCATGTTGACAGTAATATGCCCAGAATGTGCGGGCGAGAACGTCAAGTCTATCCGAGAAGTGGGAAGTTTCCAAACTCAAGGTGATAGCGCCTTCCAAGCCCATGTGGGTGTGTAAGGACCCGAAATGCATGCATAAATGGGCGAGTAATCGGAACCCTTCTAGGTCTCGGCGCCTCCCAGCTCCGCAGTATGAAAGCTACGGGCCTTCTCGGGAGCCCTCGTGGCTTAGATCAGCTCGTCCCAGCTTTTCAATTCTGAGGAGCTCCATCCCCCACCGGCACGAACTCATCGAGGTCAACTGTATCCCCGACGAGTATTCCGGCTATCTGGAGGACGCCGGCCCTGAAGACCGGGATGATGGAGTGACGGGGGGGCAAATGACTTGATAGGGATCCCGGGTATGATCGGCAACCAATTTCCCGCTCAACTCCCCCATTGAGCCTGTCATGAAGACCGAGGGGCGTCGATTTGGATAATAGGTATACATTGCAAACGCGAGGGTCTTGTATAACACCTCCACCGCGTCTTCTTTTCGGACGAACGCCACCGCTCCGGCAGCCATCATCGCGTTATAGCTGTGTGGGGTGTACAGCGAGGACATTCCGATAATCATAGTTTGAGGCAGTTTGTCATTAATTTGGCGTGTGGCTTCGACACCGCTGACACGAGGGAGACGAATATCCATCAGGGTAACGTCCGGTCGATACCGTTCCGCCAACACCACAGCTTCTTCACCATCGGACGCCTCCCCGACCACCTGGAGGTCAGCATGCTCTTCTAGAAGCCCTTTCAAGACGGTACGAACGGCCGCATTATCATCGACCAGCAAGACCCGCCATTGCCTATTCGCTGAGGAACCACTCTGCGGTCCGTGGCTCCCAGGTGTCGTGTGCTGTCCTGAGGTTGCTGGAATTTCAGCCGGCTCGACTCCCGACCTGACGTGTGCATTCTCCGGCATTGTCGTCCTGATCTGGGTCTGGCTCAAGGACTGCGTATCAGTTTCAGCCCATTGAGGGCCCATACGGAACCTCCTGGCTCAGAAGATTAGGGGGTGGGAGAGAAGCGGGTGCCTCAATGGGACTAGTGAATTCTCTCGGCCACTCGTGCCGACATTCTCGATTCAGACAGGCCCACATGCTTAATTGCGGCACGGTCATTTTGCGGCCGGAGATCGTCCAGCTCATGATCGGTTCGGCATGCTGACTCTGACATTTTTGGCAGGTCATACTTCCCCTCCTTGCTATGGTGACACTGGGGGCAAATTATCACGGGACCAGAAGAAGAGGACTAGCAATATCCCTAGTTTATAGGGGGTAGGTGCGAATGCTCGATGTCGTCAGGATACGCGTGTCGGAGACGTCCAGCAATCTGCTCGGGCGAGCAGCCCTCGGCCAGATGCGACCGCATATACTGCCACAGCCAGGGATCCAGGAGTTTCCGCGGTCGTCGCGGCTGACTGGCTCGGATGGCCGCCTGGGTGTGAGCGGTGCAGGCCGGATAGGGACGGCCCCGCGTGGCGTTTCACGCCGACTCGCGGCTCACGGTGCTGGGGGCTCGCCCCAACACCCTGGCCATCGTTCGCAGCGAATGGCCGTGGGCCAATCCCAAACTCAAAGTCTCACGTGCTTCGGCAGTTATGTGTCGATAGGGTCTGATTGACAGGCAACACCTAGCCCAGCAGGGCTTGTAGTGTTGCACTTGGAGTTAGGACTCAAGCTGCTTTTAAACCAGCAATGCGAAAACTGTGAACAGCACATTGGAAACGTTGTGAAAGAGCAGTGGAAGCGTTGCAAATCTGAAGCTGGAAGGCTCGGATCTGAAAGGACCTGGGCCTTTGTTTCATCCTGAGACGGTGAGACCTGGCGGTGAACCAGCAGTGAAGAATATCAAAGAAGGAGGCGGGGACGCGATCGACCAAGTTCCTATGTTGTTCTATGAAATTGAGACAGTCAGTTCGGCCGAACTAGGGCATCCCCCAGCTACAACGTGGCTAGTTCCAGCTCATAATTTGAGGGACGCATACACGCGCCTCGGTCTCGCATTGAGCCAAATCTAAAGAGTCGCATGGGCATACCAATTTATTCTGGGAGGGGTACGAAAGGAGAGGCATTATGACTGAAGTTAATTCCATGTATCATGCGCAATCCCGGAGCGACGGTCTGAAAGCGCAGGTCTATAAGCTCGAAGGCCTCGCCCACCACACGGCCGTGAATCCCACCTTCGATCAGTTTGACGCTGATACGGAAGACATGCTGATCAAAATATATGGCGTGAATCATCAGTATGTGGAATCTTACAAATATGCCACCGTAGGAGAGGCCGAAGCACTGGTGAATTTGCCAGAATCAGCTCAAGAACCAATGACGCGAGATATTCCGAAGAAGGGACTACAGCAACGACGGCAGGTGCTACAGAGCATTCTAACCGATCTGCAAACACTCGAAGCGAAAGAAACGGACTTGCTCACTGGAGAAGATCGCGAGGATCCTCCCGGCCCCAGCTAGGTTGGTGCCCGCCCGACTTATCCAGGCATGGGAGTGGCGACCCCCGGCCTGAATGAACCGGTCGCATTCATGAAAGCTCATTTGGAGAAACCGTGGGGTCGCGTCTTGCATTCAAACATTGGCACGGCGCCTGACTAGTACGCACTTGATCTCACCTCAAAAGCAGGCCAGCGGATCACCATCGATTTCTTGCACCATGTTCCGTCTGCCTCTGCGGTCGATCATTTTCATTCAACTCACCTCCTGTTATCCTCTCCAACGAGTCGATTTCATCTGGCTGATCTCACCTCTTTCATATTCGATTCACGATTTCTTCTGCCATACGACATCTTCTCGTCTGTACATCACCCGCTCTGGCCGACTTCTCACACTGTGTCATAGTGTATTGCCGCAGGTGGTCGAAGATCGTTCGCCGCAGTAGACCGATCAATATCGGACAGACTCTCCGCAGCACCAAACCTGGGAACCAGCGTCAATGCGGCAACATCAAAGCAATGGCGCAATGGAACCTCATTCGACCTCACTGACCTCGAAGCCATTGTCAATGTGGCGAGCGAGGCCAGGGAGTTGATCTCCGTTCACACCTTGAAGCGCTAAGCGGCTTCACTGGGGAACCTCCGGCTTTCCCGGGCTCCCCTTTATTTCGAAAGAGTTTCTAGCAGAGAGTGGGGAAGTGACACTGCGTGGATTCCTCCCAAGCCTGGAAAGGACACTTCCCTCATCAAGCCGGGATGAGTGCTTCCCTGTGTAGCTCAATATGCTTCTTGACCTTGCCGGGTAGAGCTTGCTCGGTCAGGCGCAGCTCATAGGTCTTCTGCAAGTTCATCCAGAATTCAGCGGTGGTATCGAACAACGTCGCCAGACGGACCGCGGTATCGCCTGTAATCCCGCGCTGCGCTTTGATAATGGCCGTGATCCGGTTCGCTGGAACTTCAAGGGCTTTGGCGAGCATATTGGCATTGATCGGCGGCTCTGTCGGCTTCATGAACTCCTCAAACAAGATTTCACCCGGATGAACCGGCCGCATTCCATTCTTGATCATGACAGGTTCTCCTTCAGTGATAATCGGTGATTTCGACTTCATACGGTCCGTCAGCCTTCCAGAGAAAACAAATTCTCCACTGATCGTTGATCGTGATACTGTGCTGCCCGATCCGGTCCGCTTTCAACATCTCTAACCGATTTCCCGGTGGTGAACGCAGGTCCTTGAGATCCAACGGGTTATCGAGCAACGTGAGTTGCCGTTCAGCAACCTTCTTGAAGGTGGAGAATTCTCTCACCATCTCTCCTGCAAAGAACTGTTCCGTCTTTTTGTCCCGAAAACTTCTGATCACGATATGTACCTTGCCATAGTTTTACGAGTTACGTACTACGTATGCACTAAATTTGTGCGCAGATTCTTCAAAAACAACCGAATTAGACAGGACCAATAGAATCAGTAGAATGCCAGCACGCCCATGATTATCAACGATAAACGAGGAAACCTTCGCAACATCGAGCAGTTGAATTATTGCGCTGTTGCCACTTTTAATCAGCGGGCCGTAGGTTCAATCGCGCCACCTCCCATTGAGGTTCTGTTGTAACCCACGGCAAGGGCCGACCGGCTATCGCCTCCGCGATGCATTGAGGAACAACACAACTCTAAATCGATCCCGTTAATGGAAGCGTGAAACTGAACGTGCTTCCCTTTCCCACTTCTGATGTAACCCAAATGCATCCCTTATGGGCCTCAACAATCCACTTGGCAATAAAAAGGCCAAGACCCAGGCCTCTACGGTCGTTCATTGTGAGCTGCGAGAACCTTTCAAAAATTTTCACCTGTGCCTCTTCCGGAATCCCGGACCCATTGTCGGTTACCGAAACTTCAACCTGAGTCCCCTGTTTCCGTACCGAAAGCATAATGGCGCCTCCATTGGGCGTGAACTTCAGTGAGTTTCCGATCAAGTTGGACAGCACCTGAAGAATTCGGTCGTGATCTACATTGGCGAATATCGGCTCAGTGGATGTGTGGATGGTCATTGAAAAAGACTTACTTGAAACGACCGGAGTAAATAGGTCGACACATTCTTGTAGTAAGGCGCAAACGTCGACATTTTCCAGCTTAAGTTTTAGCTGGTCATGTGCCATTCGCTCTACGTCAAGGAGGTCGCTGATCATCCGATTCATGCCTTCGGCGGCCTGCTCGATTATTCCAAGTTGTTTGAGGAAACTCACTGCACCCACCGCATCTTTAGAAAGACCTCTCCGTATCAGACCAGCGGAAATCGAAATAGCCACGATCGAATTCTTCAAGTCATGACTGACAATTGCGAGAAAATGATCCCTCGTAATAAGTTCTAAGTCGACGTGGACTCGTTCTTCGAGAAGAGCGCTGTCCGTGTTTTTACGCTCTTTTTCAAGGAGAGCTTCGGTTTCGGCGATCAACTGTTTTTGAACGCGTTCCTCTGTCCGAACACGATCTTCTTCTCCGCGTTCAACAGCTTGGGATTTGTCAGACCCTTCGCGCTCTTGCACTAAAAGTTTCTCGTCCAATCGTGTAGGTGAAATGCCCGTGAGTTCACGCTGTTGTTCCTTAGCCAGGTCCACTTCCTCACGTTGACTTTCACGAGCTGTATCGGTAGCAAGCCGAATCGAACGGAGTTTCTCGTTTGTCTTTTCTTCGACCTCCTGAGTTTTTTGTTCGAGATGTTCGTCGGTTTTCTCCCGCTCATCCTCTAAGGTTTTGTCGGTCTTGTCGCGCAGGTCTTGGGAGGATTCTGTTTGGTGACTTTCCATAATGCTAAGCCTCGCTTTCTGTTCCCCAACAATCAATAGCGTCCACAGGAAGGCAATTTCATCAAAGGCAGGTGTGAAGATGATGCACGAGGGAGCTCGATGAGTTGTATCTATTCTAGGAGGATGGGAAGGATGGCGCAAGACCATGTGGGACACAGGGGGAAGCACCTGTGCAACTTTATCTGGATGGGGAGTCGAGTAGGACAAGAAGTATAAATTTGTTGTGCTAATTTCTGCTGAAATTCCTCCCAAACGACTGAGTCAGATAGAAGTAATCCAATCAGTAGAAAACCAGCAAACTCATGATTTTCAACAATAAACGGGGAAACCTTCGCAACATCGAGCGGTTCGAATCATTAACCTTCTGCCACTCTTAATCAGCGGGTCGTAGGTTCGGCTAGCCACCGGTAACTGTGGCAAAGCTATTCGATCGTTCTGGCCTGGTACGTCTGCGCTGGACGAGAATGTAACATCCTGATTCATTGGACCAGTTTTTTCACATGCGAACTAACAAACCGCAGGTCATCACAGCGATTGGGTCAGTGCGTTGCGCCATAACGACAACAATCCCGGGCGGCTTGTCATCAGTTCAGGGTGGTCAGAAACGCTTAATGAGACGGAGAATAATGTGAAAATGTTATTTTTAAATTGTGGATAAAATCGCTAAGATTTTGAGCTCTCTTTCTCTGGCCCAGATGGACCCCAGAGATCGCCTAAGCCTAGCGAGTCCCACAAGTCTTTTTCAGACTTAGGAGGAGCGCCCTCAAGAAAGTTGGCGAGGATTTTTGATTTGTAGGCTGCAGCGTGCGGGCGGCATTTCTTTACCGCAGCTGCATATTCCTGTTTCGATACACGCAAGCTTTGAAGGAGAACGCCCTGAGCCAGTATGAGAGCGTGATGAACCGAAAGCGCATGGGCCAGCCTCTCA
>JBGTMB010000040.1:0-4012 GCA_041743755.1 Nitrospiraceae bacterium
CTTCATACGGCACAGGTGCCGTGAAACGCTGAGTGCCAGCACCCCCGACATCCCTTCGTCTACCAGATTTTCCAAGGAGCCTTCTCGGATTGCCATAGCTCTTCCAGATAGTTCTTCTCTTTCAGGGTGTCCATGCACGACCAAAACCCATAATGTTTAAAGCCCATCATTTCTCCATCATGGGCTAGCCGTTCGACAGGATCACGTTCCCAGATGGTTTCATCACCTGAAATATAGTCGAGCGCCTTTGTGTTCAGCACGAAGAAACCTCCGTTAATCCATCCCTCTCCAGCCTCGGGCTTCTCGAAAAACTCTCTCACACGATCGCCGTCGAACCCGAGGCGCCCAAAGCGTGCAGGCGAGCGCACAGATGTCATTGTTGCCAACTTCCCGTGTGACTGATGAAATGCCAAAAGCTCCCTGATGTTGAGATCAGCCACTCCATCCCCGTACGTCAGCATAAACGCCTCGTCTTTCCCAAGCCATTTTCTGATACGACGCACGCGCCCGCCGGTTTGTGTTCCCATGCCGGTATCAACAAGATGCACGGTCCACTTAGGATGGCTGCCGTCATGAATCGTAGTTTTTCCGGTAGAAAGGTCAATGGAAAGATCATTATTGATCGCCACGAAATTGAGGAAATACTCTTTAATGCTTTCGCCCTTATAGCCCAGAGCCACAATAAACTCTGTCACACCATGTGCCGCATGAATCTGCATGATGTGCCACAAAATCGGCTTTCCTCCAACTTCTACCATGGGCTTCGGCCGTAGCGTAGTCTCTTCAGATAATCGAGTTCCTAGTCCACCTGCAAGTATCACTGCTTTCATAACCATCCTCCTACATGCGAGATAGTCTGATCGATTCCCGCGCAGAGTTCAGTGGCCAACCCAAGAAGAATCCTTTTTTGAACCTAAATGGACGGCACCCCTTCACTTAGTCTCGTCTCACTTTTCGTACAAGACATCCTTTGGCTTCCCGTCTCATGAAGAGCTGTGTTGATCTTGGTGTGGCTGGGTCTTGCCGTAGAATGGGCTGAGTCACCTTCTCAGCTCGCTTACTGGTACTATACTATTAAGTGTATACCATTAATTTATGGAAGTCGAACAGATGGACTAGATGCCGCCTTCAGCAGAATTATAATTTGTAGTCCATTTTAGGAGCGGACGAACGGCCCCGGGGATCTTGCCAGTATAGTCGCCACGGGCTGTGATTCCCTCGCTACTTTCAGCCAGATGAAATGCCACTGCTTCCGGATGGTCGCAATGCTCATGAAATGGAGCCTCCCTGATCAAGCCACCGCCAACGACAATCGTTCCTTCCCCAAAAAAATGCCCAGGAACCCATACCGTACTGCTATAGCGCCCCACCGGACGAGGGCGTCGCAGCCATGCGGGGTCGCGATCATTTGTCACGAAAAGACTCACGCCTTCGTCGGTGCTAAAACCAAAGTTTGGCACCAAAACATGTCCTGGCTTAAGCACTTCGTATTCGAGTTCAACCCCTATAGCTTCTCCGAGGTCAACGGCGTCTGTTATGATCCCTTTTTGCGTGCGGACCCTCACCGCGCACATTCGCACAATCTCATCTTGGGGAGCCGTCGCAGGGTCCAACCATTCCCGACAACCTGTGAGAGCGCCGGAATTGTACAAGTATTCACCGACAATCTCGTGGGTGAGGCCCTCCCGAATGAGGCGTCCATCTTTCAAAAAGATGGCCTTCTTGCATAGCCGTGCCACTGCAGACATGTTGTGGGACACGAATATTACCGTCCGTCCCTTTTCCCCGATGTCCTGCATCTTGTTCATACATTTCTGTTGAAATTGCGAATCACCAACGGCCAGCACTTCATCTACAATCAGAATATCGGGATCAAGATGAGCTCCGACCGCAAACGCCAGCCTGACATACATCCCGCTGGAATATCGCTTCACTGGTGTGTCGAGATACTTCTCGATACCGGAAAAATCAACGATTTCATCGAACTTCTTGTCTATCTCAGTTTTTTTCATTCCGAGAATAATGCCACTGAGGTAGATGTTGTCCCGCCCCGTCAATTGAGGGTGGAATCCTGTACCGACTTCCAATAGTGTCCCAACCCGCCCATGCATGTATGCGCGACCGCTTGTCGGCTCCGTGATTCGGGACAAGAGCTTGAGAAGGGTGCTCTTACCGGCCCCATTTCGCCCAATAATACCGACGATATCCCCAAATTGGACCTCAAAGGAGACGTCACGGACCGGCCAAACCTCTTCTCGTTTCAAAGATGAGGATCCTCCCCCACCCAGCATCCGCTGAACCCCTTGAGTCATACGTTCAGAGAGACCTGACTCTCCTCGTTTCTTTCCTATGACTATTTCGTATTTCTTTGAGAGGTGCTCAACTCTAATGGCTACATCGCCCATGTTGTATTGGCTCCCGATTCTTGTTCAAGCCAGTCAACTCACCATGTGCTCCCACACATATCCGCTACAACCACTTAAATAACATCGGCAAACGTGTTGGCCATTCGATTGAAGTACGCCATTCCAAAGATGAGGGAGACTGCGATTGTCAATACGTTTAAAGCAAGCATAGCTGGATCTGGAGCAGGTGTTCCCAGTATCGCCCATCGAAAGCCGCCAATTACCCCTACCATCGGGTTGATGCTATAGAGCGCCTGCCATTCTTGCGGAATCATACTGATCGGATACACAATCGGGGAGGCAAACATCCAGACTTGGATCAACAGAGGGATCACTGCGGCAATATCACGATATCTTACGTAAAGCGCTGAGAGCCACAAACTTACGGCGAGGGAGGCCATGACGGTTAACGAAAGATAGAACGGCACCACCACCAGTTTCCACGTTGGAAGCACCCCAAACCACATCATCATTGCGATTAAGAGAAGAAAGGTGATGGCAAAGTCGATCAGCCCACCTAAGGTTGCTGACAGGGGGATGATCAGGCGAGGAAAGTATATTTTTGTAATCAAATTCGACTCAGCGACAACGCTAAATCCGCTTCGATCCAGACTCTTGGTGAAAAAAGTCCATGGCACTAACGCTGCATAGATAAACAAAGGATATGGAATCCCATCCGACGGAAACCGTGCGATCTTATTGAAAATGATGGTAAACACCAGCATCATGAACAACGGCTGAACGACAGCCCAAGCCAATCCCATGATTGTCTGTGCATACCGGGCTTTCAAGTCACGCCACGCGAGAAAATAAAGAAGTTCACGATAGTCCCAAAGTGCTTTAAATTTGAGATCGAACCAGCCCTTGCTGGGCTCGATCACGACAATTGGTGCACTGTGTGCCACGTTTTACACCTCACTAGGTAACGCACTATGGGATGGAACAGGCCTGCTCAAAAACTCAACTACTCGATTGGGGAAGGGGCTACAGCAGAGTCGCTTTCCAAAATTGGGCTCTGTTATTTCCTCAATACAACGTTATCCCCATCATTGGGGTTCCAGGGCAAATCCTGAAAAGTTGCTCTTATTTTTCTGTCATAGCTGCCAGGAGGCTTTTCCCTTGATCCATCGCACTAACCGAACAAACGATGTCTCTCATCGGGCCAAACCTAAAATCTGTGAGCAAACGGCTCAATCTCTCTTGCGTCTTCTGCAAATTCAGATAATGCCGAATTTGTGATATCCAAGGCCCATCCATACGAGGTTGCTCTGGATCGATCTCCCAAGGGTGAAGATACATCACAAGTTTAGTGCCCTGCTTCTCAAGCCTTTGCAAAAATGTCTTAGACGTCACATAGGGGAATAGACGGAAATAGCCGCCTCCCGCCACAGGAACTTGGAAGCCACACACATTCAGGGTGGAAGGAGATATTTCCCATATTCGTCCGGCAACCGTATCTATTTGAACGAGTCCATTATTCCCTCTGGCAGTCTCAGATCGTTGGAACCGATCGTACATGCTGGAATCATAGCTGTAGCCTTCTTCAACTAAGATCGTGAGCGCCCACTGGGATTGATCGGTGATGGAAAAGCTCGGGGCTCGATACC
>JBGTMB010000041.1:0-7842 GCA_041743755.1 Nitrospiraceae bacterium
GGTCCAGCGCCCAGCCGACGACCTTGCGGGAATACGCATCGAGCATCACCGCCAGATAGACGAACTCCGTGCGCAGGCGAATATAGGTGATGTCCGCGACCCAGAGCTGATTCAGCCCGGTGAGGGTCAGGCGGCTAGCTAGGTTGAGGGCCACCTCTAATGCATGATTGGAATCGGTCGTGACCACGAAGGCCCGCGGCTGCACGGCGAGCAAGTTGTCTTCGCGCATGAGCCGCACCACCCGTTTGTGGTTGACCAGCATCCCGCGCCGACGCAGTTCCGCCGTGATGCGTCGGTAACCATACTGCCGACGGTGTGCGACGGCGATCTCCTGAATGGCCGTCCGCACCGCCATCTCTTCTTCCACGGGTTGGTCCGCCTGCAGCGACCGATAGAAACCCGCCCGGCTGACCTGCGCCAGATCACACATCCGCTCGATACTCAATTGGCCTTGCCTCGACATCACGTCCCGGATGTGGGCGTAGATGCCTGCGCGCCAGCGGTGCCGTTCCGCTGGCGTCGCGCCTCGACGGTGTGCCAGGCCCCTTTGAAAAAATCGACTTCCAGCACCTTCTCCGCCAACACCCGCTTGAGTTGGCTGACTTCTTTCCGGAGGGTGGCCTCGCGTGAATTCGCCGGCGGCCCATTGCTCTCCCGCAGCTCCAACTTCTCGCGCCACGTATACAACAGCCGCCGACTGATGCCGAGCTCCTTCGCGAGTGCCACAATGTTGTCGCACTGCGTCAGCCGATCCACGGCTATCTGCCGAAAGGCCTTTGGAAACATTCCCACACGTTTCTTTGCCACCGGCCACCCCCTTCTGGTGCCAAGTGTGCCAATTCGCCGTGTCGCAATCTAGGGGGTCAGTCCAGAATTAAGATTGGATATTGGACATTTCATGCGTAATTTTCTCCAATGCGTGCCCGGTGCGTTCACTCCGCCCGCTTCAGCTCACATGCGAGGGCGATTTAAAGTCGGAATGGGGCGAGATTTGAAAACCCCGATGTCTCAGAGACTATAGGTCCCGACAGGAACCCATCGTTTCGTTCTCAATCACTTACAGTGGAGTCAGAGGTAGGGGATGATACCGATAAGACCTGATCGGACACAATAGTTCTGCCACAGTTTAGCCACAGGTTCCCGAACGGTCCATCTTAAATGCATGGTTCCCGCTGATTGCAGCTCGTGATAGCAGGGAAGGCGTCACGATGCAGGAACCATTCAAGTGTCCGATTTCAGTTTATCCAGCAGGTCGGCCGCGCTGAACTCAATCAGGGCTTGATCGTCAGCCTGGAGGGTCCGTTGCTCCAAGAGGGAGTGGATGCTTTCGCAGGCACGGATGAAGGCGGTAGCTTCTTTTCCGATGGAGTCCATTGTAGTTCTCCCGATTTGGCCATAATACTACCTACGGATCAGCCGTTCGCCACCCATCTTATGAGTTACGTAGCTCTGGTTATAGGAGAAATGGAGTCAGTGGGTCATTTCGGAAGGGGCGCGCATGCGGGCGAGGAGGCGGACGCTATTGTGTTGAGGAGCTCAGCGGTGCCGGCGGACTTGGATAGGAAAGCATGGGCTCCCTCCGCCTTGGCGTGTCGCCCTACCTGCACGTTTACAATACCGGAATGGACTATCACTCGACTGTCCGGCCAACGGTCACGGATTGTAGTCAAGAGTTCCATCCCATCCATGTGAGGCATACAAACGTCGGTGAGGACCACATTGAATTGTGTCTTCTCCATGTGACGAATCGCGTCTACCCCATCATAGGCCGATTGGACGGCGTAGCCAGCAGACGTTAATAGCTTGCAGAATACGTCCCTGCTCCCCTCATCGTCATCCACTACCAGTATCTTGGAAAGTTGATCTGTCACAGAAAGATCTCCCATTACCCGAAGGATTTCATGCGAGGACAGCATGTGTTGGTGAACAATCGGACGGAATGAAACGCGCCGTAGACCGTAAGGGCATTCACGAAAGGCTGTAAAAAAGAACAAAGGCACGCCACTTTTCGGCGTGTTGTGCTCCCCGCAGCTTTTGCATCGCGTGTGCGAAAGCATCGTGTGCTAAAAACATAATTTCACTCTACTACACCGTTAGAACGGCAGATAGGAGGGGAAACCCTAGTTTGTTCGAGACACACTTGCGGTGGGAGAGGACGCAAAGCCTACAAGGAGACGGAGAGAAGCAACTTTGGTTTGCCATCACAGAGACATCAGCCTTTTCAGGGCATGAACAACATGAGCAGAAACAACAACTTGAATTAAAAAGACGATGCAAAAAGTGACATTTCATGTCATGTAAATTCATGAGTTGCAGGAGTAGGTGCCACTAGTGGCACCTGAGTGAATCGTGATGGTGAAGCTCCTCGTGGAGTGCTGGTATATCTCGCGGAATCAGAAGGATCGACACCTCGCGAGTTCCGCTATCTTGTTTTCCGCCACTTCCTTGCCGTCCCCCTGGTTGGGCTGACGCACCTCCCATAGGGGGTCGGGATTCTGGTCCGCCCACAAGCCTCGCTTCGCTTGTCGTGCGTCCTCTTCCAAGACTCCTAAGCTTGCATCCTTCGAGTATTGCCGATACCACCAGGCCAGCCCTGCCTTGACAAGTTTTCGACTGACATTTGTGCCATCGGTCAACACCACATCGCCTAGGGTGCGCCCGTGGCGGTCCTTACGGAGGACTTGGATCGTGACTTCCTTGCCGTAGGCGATCGTGACCGTGAACTGCTGGCCTTCATGCCGTAGGCTTGGCCCTGCTCAGGGCAGTCAATCCCGCTCAGTCTGAGACGTTCAGGGTGTCGGTTGTGCAGGACTTCGAGGGTATCGCCGTCAAGGACGCCGGTCACATTGCCGGTGACGATGCCGGCCAGAGCGGACCCTGTGAAATAGAGCGTGAGCGTGAAGAACGCGATGAGGCGACAGCGCATCGGGCCGCATGGTAGCGCTCATCGTCCCCAGCGAAAGGGCGCTCCTATCTGGCTCCATTACCAACTAGGCCTCTCCCTAGCTTCGCGGTTTCTGAAGAGCGTATCGTTCCTGATGCTACCTCGTGACGTTCGGTATGCGGTGCGGGTCTTATGCCTGTGGCAGGGTGAAACGATTTCCCCGGACACCCATCGAGCGAATCGACTAGTTCGTTGAACGCGAAGCCGATAGAAATTATGCCTGTAGCTCCACTTTTGTTCATATACCTGTACTTGGAAGACGTAGTCTTGGAAGGAATATGGAGATATTGTTCAGCTGGCTCGGACATGATTTGACCGACTTCTTCTCTTGTCATGCCCCGCACCAGATACTTACATTTCTTCTCTAGGGCACGGGCTAGCTCATCTTCCTTCGCCAATCTCACCTGTGCTCGTTTGGATAGGTCCTTTAACTGGGCCGCTTGCGCCTCAAGTTTATGCTCTGTGTCTTTCATTCTCCTCAAAAGTGGTTCTGCGATACTCTTGTCTTTGGTGGAATTGTTATTCATGGCTGGACTGGCGAATGAGATTGAAGTGGGCTGGGTGTCTTTAACCTTTGCCGACAGTTGTTGGAGGAGTTGTTCCACTTCCGTATGCGCTTGCTCAATCCTTAGAGCTTTCTCTCTTAAGCTTTCCTGTAGCCGAGACACGGAATTGAGGGTGTCCTGAATCTGTCGGTTTTGTGCTTCGAGACGCTGATATCTACTGACCACCGCTTGTTGCACGAGTTGAAGGTCTCGCTTCGACTTATCAAATGCTTGCTCGTGTAGACGTGTTTGCTCTTGTAAGTGTCCCTGAATCTCAATCAGCTTCGTGGCGGGAACGCGCAAGAGTTGATAGACCGTAATCATACCGAGGGGGTTAGGTTCTTCTTCGAACGTCATCTGAGTTTCAATCACCAATCCTTTTGCTTCAAGGTCGGTGACTTGCGCAAAGTTCATCAATTCGACTTTGGCATTTTCAAACGCTCGCTTTCTGCCCTCCTCTACCGTGGGCGCATGAGGGGCCATTCCGACTACGAACAAATCTTCTCCTTCCACAAAGGATGATTGTTTTGTCCAGAATGGCCGTTTATTCGTTTCTGCCCCCTTGATATTCTTCCCTGTGACGGCCTCGCCAATCCCAGGGGGCCCTTTGAGCGGTTCGGCGGGGGCAGTGTTGTCGAGCACGTCGGTTAGCTCGGCAGCTTGAACTACCGGGGTGTTGGACACGACGAAGGGACACAATGGGAGCAAAAGCCAGAGCAGGATTCCTGGCCCTGTGTTACGTGTCCATTTGACGAGCGTTGATCCCATAGCAGTCTCCTTGTCAGTGCGTCGTACCCTTCGCCACCCGCTGCCCCATCTCAATGATTCGCCCCAATCGCTCCAATAGGTTTTGTGACTGATGCGAGGTCATCCCATGCTTGTTAAGCAACTCCAGGATGTCGTCGATGATCGTGTTCTCGGTCTCCGTCAACTGGTACGGCTCAGGAAAAGCGGTCTCAGGAACACTAGCACGGGGATTCTTGCGGCAAAACTCGGCGATGATGTCGTAGAGGTCTTGCTTCGTGCAGAGGCCCTTTCGTTCGAGTACTTCCACGAGAGCCGCAAACTCCCACATGTTGGAGACCGTCGCTTCCTCGATGGACATAATTTCACGCTTGGGACGGTCGTCGCTTATGAGGTGTTCTCAACGGATTCCTTTGCGAGTCGTGTGATCCAGTGCTCCAACCGACCCTGTGTCTGCTTCTCAACCACCACGGTTTCCACGCCATATTCCTGGCCCCGGACCCAACGCACGGTCGCCGCAACCACGAAGACAGGGAGTTGGTCCGGCACGTTGACGGTCAAGGGACAGGTCTGCCCGACTCGCAACGGTACATCGCCGGAGAGACGCCATCCGTTCGCTGACAGGTTCCAGAGAATCCCGCGACCTTCACGCAGCCCCACGTGATAGGTCACAGGGCAACAGATGGGGAAGCGACGATCGGGACGAATCGAAAAGGACATGAGGACCTCACAATGAGCCCTATTGTAGGAGGGTGATGAAATATGGCGCAATAGCCATAAGGGGGGGGCATCGCTGGGATGGACGGCTTATCTGCAAAGGATACAATGCTGCACCTCATGACACCGCGAAGAAGCGGACTAAGCCCTCCTCAAAGATTGTCGACGAATTGCCGACAATTCGACGAGAAATCCTCAATCTGGTTAATTATTCGATCGAGGAGACACGACAGGCTTATGTGTGGGTGGACAATCGGTCGGAAGTAAACGCGCTGCTGGTGTTCAGGTCCTTGTAGAGAGACTACAAACCCATCTATTAGGAAGTACAGGCCAGCCCTGCACAGTCACCGTGTCTCCCAATTCTTGGCGCGAGAGTAGTAGCAAAATACCGCGTTAGCCAGCGTGACCGCGCCGCTTGGTCCCTGTCTCGAACGGCGAAAACGTCTGTGTCGATAAAGCCTTGAGCGCGGTGTTTCTGGCCGTGAACGCTCTTCGATAGGCGCCATGTTCTCCATACTTGGTGATAGAAAACTTCTTGTGTTGAGCTTTCCCGTTACCGATCGGCCACTGCGCGTCCCAGTAGAGTCGGCGAAACCGTCGGCCCTTGTACATCTCCCACGTATCCACTCGCGTCAGGCCCGAGATACCTGAACGGTTGTTCTTCTTGCGAATGGGACAATAGGCAGCCTTGTTGAGGGGGGATAGGCCTTGACGAGCGTGTCCCGATACGATTGAGCAGCCTGGAGAGCGTGCTGCTGACTTGCGTGGCGCCCGTCGCTAAAGTCGCGCACAAAGATTCGCTTGCGGCGCTGGACGGTTACACGCCAACAGTGCGTATGTGAGGCGGCATGATCAACGCGACGGATATTCAGCATTGGCAGGCTCGCGCATCCCTCGTGTGATGGTGCTCTTTAAGCAGAACGCAGCGTCAGATCTCATACCATTCAGACCCAGAGCAGATTCAGAACCGCGCACCCATGTGACGAGCGCCTGATCGATCACACATGACAGTGGTGCAGCGTGGGATTCAGCAACTACGCATCATATCAATATCAAGGACGTCGTCAATCATCTGCAACATACTCCTCCAACACACAAAACGACCTTCCATTTTGTGCGTGCCATTCTCGCACCGTTCCCCATCAGTCCCGTCTTCCCTAGTATGAGCAATAGTGATCAGCCCTCGATACCTTGACTCGGTATATTTGTGTCATCGAACGCGCCGCTGACGAACAGTGTGTCCGACCTGCTGACACCGCGGTGGGATGCCACTTGGTGCGAGGGATGACAATAGTCACCGGATGTCCGCGGGGTATGCGGGAAATCACTTGAACGCACCATACGCTCGGGGACGTAATCAATGATCCGGGCGAGGCTGGAGAACTGGACGACAATCAGACCATAGGAAGTAAAAGACAGACGGAGTGGATCACGAGTAATGGCCGTTTGACCAAGGAGGAAACATGGGAGACCATCGTCAGAAAAGGATTGAAGAGATCGCTGCTGAGATAACCGGGCCTATTGTGGAGGCGATAATCACAGCCGGAGCCAACGGCAGCGATGGACGTCTGTTCGATACTCTGAAAGCCAAAGCAATAGGAGAGGCCGCCAGAGGTATATATGAGGTGGTCTTTACTGGAGTTCTTGCCAGTCTGAAGCCAAATACGTCGAGCGCGCTGCCAAAACCGGGTGATCTTCTTGACCGTGTCACTGGGAAACCAGTCCTGGCCGCTCCACAGTGAGTACGGTAATCCTGGAGCGACCTCAAGAAATGGAAATGTATTCAAGACGAACGCGTGTGACGATGAAATGGCAAAGAGCATAAACAATTTAGAAAAATACAAAGCCAAGCGTAGTTTTGCTTAGGCGCTTAAAGCAATTCCGTAGCGACTAGGGAGCGACAATGAGATCTAGGTTGCAACTCCCTCTGTTCTTAGTGGAAAGTGACGGATCACATTTAAACGACGCCGGGCGCGATCTGGCCTGATGGGCCAGTGGCGTACGCCGGAATCTCCGATTAATTATCGGTGTAGTGACCCACTACCGA
Source organism: Nitrospiraceae bacterium (assembly GCA_041743755.1). Lineage (GTDB taxonomy): Bacteria > Nitrospirota > Nitrospiria > Nitrospirales > Nitrospiraceae > Palsa-1315. Next base: position 6,998 of record JBGTMB010000041.1, read on the forward strand.
CAATTAAGACAATTTGAAAGGGTATCAATTCAAATATATTCTCTCTTTGTCTTTATGGACTAGGCCAAGATTGAATCGGCACGGTCGAGATTGCATTGTGTGGCGAACCCTCGATCACTCTATCGCTATAGACGAGATAAATGTATGTCTGGCGTTTCTTGTCGAAAAATCGAACAACTTGTAAGGTCTTAAAAATCAGGGATCGGCTCTCCCTGAATACCTTTTCCCCTTCTTTCAGCTTACCCACAATGCGAATGGGACCGACTTGACGACAGGCGATTGAGGCATCTGAAGTTTCCTCTGCCAATCCGGCCATACCTTTGAGGCCACCTTTTTTTGATCGACTCAGGTGACAGGTAATGCCTTCAATCTTTGGGTCGTCAAACGCTTCAATCACAATTTTGTGATCAGGTCCCAAAAATTTGAATTCCGTATCCACGCTACCAATTTCCTCAGCATGACCTGCCGAAACTATCGTTGTGGAACAGAGCAACACTTTTAAAAATAGTTTTGTCTTCATCAACGTACTCTCCTATCTGTTGTAGCCTCTCTTCATTAACATATAGTGCGATCTATGCTCGAACGCAATAGCGCCGCCACCTGCTTGGACGGGCACTGGCGATTACTGGTGTGATTGCAGAAAGATTTGGTGTGCTATGTAGGGGGCTAGCCTATGGCCCACTGATTAAGAGTGGCAACAGGGCAAAAATTCGAACCGCTCGATGTTGCGAAGGTTTCCTCCTTTATCGTTGAAAGTCATAGGCTTGTTGGCGTTCCACTGATTCCATTGTTTCTATCCAATTCGGTTGATTGTGAAGATTTTTAGCACAAAATCAGCTCATTGA
>JBGTMB010000042.1:0-3129 GCA_041743755.1 Nitrospiraceae bacterium
GAGCAGGATCGTGCAGATAAGGATGCCGGCAGGACTCATAATTGTTTATCCGACAGAAGCGGCTCCACTTCACTCAGCGGTTGCTCTCACATGTGCCTCTTTACTGCGTAGCTCCATGATAGTCATGATGGCATAGCGATACTCTTCGGCCCATCGTTCACGCGTATGATATTTTCTCGCGGATTCCCAGGCACCTCGCCCCATACTTTTCAACACTGATACTGGAAGACTGGCGATCCCGTGCACCGCTTGTTTTATGTCTTCAACTGAACATGATTTCAATATGACACCAAAGTCATCCACGTCCACTCCACTCTCATAGCTGACAATGGGTATTAGACCAGCATGCATCCCCCCAATGACCGATCCGCTCCTAGACTCAGAGCACGAAGCGGAAAGGATCCCAACACTGCCTTCGGCCAGGTCCATAAATCGCGTGGAGCTAACATCAACCCATCCAGCGAGATGAATGTTGGGAGATTCATAGAGCTCTCGAAAATATGCCCGTTCAAAAGCCGATTCTCCCTTTATGGGACCGCAGATTGTCAGATGGTAATCCGGCAGATCGGCAAAGGCTTCCAGGATCAAGTCCAAACCTTTATGGACAAGGCCCCCACTATTGAGCCAGAGAAAATGCGTCCTGGCCTTCTCCCAATCCTTCTCTTCAGGCCAAGGATACTGTACAGGACCAGGAACAGGAACAGGGAATATCCGCTTCCCCGCATATTTGAACGTACCGATGCTGAACCGATTGCCATTCATCGTGGCATAGTCGGCATGTTCAATCCCAAGATTAGGCACCTCAAATCTCCAAGGCTTCAGTGTGACTCCCCGGCGTTGCTGTAACTCCAGCAGTCGGCGCGCCTCCGCGGCATTTTGAAATAGCATATGTGCCGTATCGATGTGGAGAACCTTGATGCAGTCAGGATTCAACGCCGACGCAAGTCTTTCGAAGTTCTTCCGTGTATCGACAAATAGGGCATAGTCTTTCTGAGGCCAAAAGTTCGAGCTCTGGTAATTGATCACGTCCACACCGAAACCAAGATCTAAGAATGTCTTGGCCATCTGAAGCGCAACCCAAGAATTGTGATGCTTTATTGGGATCGGTTGCCCAGGAGGCAGCAAGAATGAACCTACCAAATGCGAGAGTAGCACATAGCCTTTGGGAGGTTTCTCTGGCTCAAGGGAAACAACGGCTCGATTGATGGCTTCTTGGCTCAAGTCTTGCCGGCTACGCACGACAGCATCCTTGATGAGTTTCCCGAGAATGTACAACTTAGAAGATTTGAGCGAGCGGACCGGACTCGCTGTTTTATGGAAATGTGTCATTGAGTAGACCTATTAGGATTTCTTGTTAACAAAGAATGATCCATCCACACAAGCGATCCATTGCCCCTCTCCCGTACAATGGGGATCGACATGATGCATGCCTGATTTATTCCAGCCCTTCCCGCTGGAATGAAGGAGCGGTTCTTCGCTACATGGGGTTTCCCTGTAGGTTGTCGACGTGAGATCGGTGATCGAAAATGCCCGTACCGCTGTTCCGTAGTCAGGGAAACAGTCTTGAGTGAACCGCAGGAGGCGACCATCGAGAGAAAGAACTCTTCCAGCGGGACGCGCAATGTGGGGATTGTCTTTGATGATGGGACTTTTCGGATGCTCCGTCCATGGCCCTAGGATGTCTTCTGCCGAGTAGAGACGGAGGGTGTCGCACGTTATGTCTGGATTCGTCTCGGCGAAAAGCCACCACTTGTCTTGGTAACGAACAACGGAAGGATCAGCGAGTCTGCCTCTCCGCAATATTCCAACCAGTGACCACAGAGTGGGAAAATTGAACGCTTTGTACAGTCGAAGTGTCCCAGCCCTCACGGTTTCCGGAATCATGTAATAATCATTCTTCCACTCGAACACGTAGGGATACGACATGTGAAATGGTTCAGCAAGCACAATATGCTGATATGTCCAATTCCTGGCATTTGTACTGGTAGCCCAACCAATCTCACCTTTTCCTGAATCGAGATTGAACACTTCAAAGAACATATGCCAGCGATCCGCGACATTGATCATAAAGGGGTCTGCAACCAAGGCAGCCCTGCAATCCGACACATCCTCAGCCGTGAGCACAGGGTTCTTGATCCCAGGAATCGGCAGGAGCTGAAGAGGTGACGATCCAACATACATTCCTATAGACCACTTCTGTAAACCAGCGATATTTTGAGGGTTTCTCTGCAATAAGAGATCTGATACCTTGTGCCTGACTCGCCTGAAAGCCCGTCCTAACATGACTAGTGATCTCTCCTAGATTTCGGCAACCGACTGTTTTCTGCACTGGGAAAAGGCAAGAGGCGGACTCAACTCACCCGTCACTTCTCGGGCCGATCTTGCTGCAAGGCAACTGAGCAATCCTCGATCCCTGACCGGCCGCCGGAACCACTCCCACGATATCGCAGATGCCCTGGGCAGAGTTCGTCATGGGCGTGTGGATACCAACGGCATGAGGGAAACACCGGTCATGGAGCTGGCGGGCTCTTGCTGGGCGACCGCAGCCGTTCCGTGCAACACTCGAAGGACTTCCTCCCCGACCAGCCGATGCCCTTCGGTGTTGTAGTGATTCCATCGCCGAAATGGAAACAGTCCGACTGGATCTGGCAGCTTGGCAAAAACCTGATGGAGATCGATGAGCGGCAGATTCAGCTCAGTGACCAGCCGAATTACGCGATCTCGATTCTTATTTGCAAATTCTGGCAGCCCGTATCGAGCGTACTCTGGAAGATAGACAAAGTACAACTGCCCGCCCCATCCACGAACCGTTGAGGCAGCCTCGCCTAACACGCTTCGAAACCGATTCATCTCCTCTTCCGTGACCTCAGAGGAATAATACATATGGGTTGAATGAATTCTCTTCGTATCGTCCTGCATGTTTCCCGCATACCACAACTCCAGCACTTGTCGCACCTGGTGAAGTTTGATCGTCTCTTCGAAAGGGACCCGCGTTCTCAGGTTCTCCCGTGCTTTCTTGATGTGTTCCATCAGCGCCTGATCAATCTCGCTCTTGCGATCCAGAAGGTTTTGAGACCAGGCGTCTGTCAAATACCGCCTCAAGAGTGGACTATGCCGCTCATTTTCCAT
>JBGTMB010000043.1:0-7353 GCA_041743755.1 Nitrospiraceae bacterium
TATCGCTATGCCATCATGACTATCATGGAGCTACGCAGTAAAGAGGCACATGTGAGAGCAACCGCTGAGTGAAGTGGAGCCGCTTCTGTCGGATAAACAATTATGAGTCCTGCCGGCATCCTTATCTGCACGATCCTGCTCGTGAGTGGTTGCGCCGAAAGCTTACAGCAACTTCCAGGGAATTTTGGACCCACAAGACATCGTGCGCTCACGCTGCATCCTGGAAATCACAGGTATTTTACAGATGGAAGCCAACGTGCCATTTATCTGGCAGGGTCACACACCTGGAATAATTTTCAGGACGTAGGAAATGGGTCTTACAAGGGAGCACTCGACTACACTGAGTACCTCAATTTTCTTGAAAAACTCCACCACAACTTCATTCGACTATGGGTGTTTGAGTTTCCGACCAAGCGCTACCCACAAGTGTACCCTATTGCATTCGAGCGAGCTGGACCGGGATTGTCTCAGGACGGCGGATTGCGTTACGACCTCACACGATTCGATCAGGCATATTTCGATCGCCTCCGACAGCGTATTAGGGAGGCAGGGGTGAGAGGGATTTACGTTTCAATTATGTTGTTTCGAGGAGGCACGGAGTCCCCGGACGACTGGAGCTATCACCCGTTTCATGCGTTGAACAATATCAATGGGATCGATGGAGACCCTTCGGAAACAGGGCAAGGCAAGGCGATGCACACCTTGGAAATTCCCGCGATTACACGAATACAGCAGGCGTATGTTGAGAAAGTTATTACGACAGTGAATGATTTGCCTAACGTCCTCTACGAAGTCGGCAATGAAATTCCGCAGCATTCAATACTTTGGCAATATGCGATGATTAAGCGCATCAAATCTTTTGAGTCAAACCTAGGGGTACGGCATCCCGTCGGGATGACATCGCGTGGGGGAGAGGCGGGTTACGATGATACCAATGATCTATTCGCTAGTCCGGCTGACTGGATTTCACCCAGCAATAACAGGGATGACTACATGAACAATCCGCCAGCCTCGGATGGTAGCAAAGTCATCATTATCGATACGGATCATATTTGGGGAGTCGGAGGCGACTCCTCCTGGGTGTGGAAGAGCTTCACGCGCGGATTGAATCCGATCTACATGGACACCTATACGGATCACGATCAAGAACGCGGCTTAAAATTATCACCCTGGAACATTCCCCCGATTCCGGCAGACTTTTCGGCCCGAGCGGCTCTTGGGCACAGCCGGATATATGCAGGCAGGATTGGGTTGACCACAATGGTACCCCGCCCGGACCTCTGCTCAACCAAATACTGCCTGGCAAACCCTGGAAAAGAATATCTTGTCTATCTGCCAGAGCAGTCCAAGGGAAGACAGTGTGTCGAAATAGATCTTTCAGATGTCTCCACCTCGCTTGCGGTGGAGTGGTTTGATCCTAAGAGCGAGCACACCATCAGAAGCGAGATATCTTCGGGTTCGGGGAAAAAGACCTTTATGGCTCCATTTCATGGTGAAGCAGTGCTCTACCTACGATCGAATTTGTCTGGTACGAGCTAGCGCAGCGTTTGTACAATATCCTGCACCACATCCTCATGATGCCATTTCACGGCGCAGAAGCATGGGTTTGCGGGAAATAGCAGCGGAGCTAGACCAACTGGTTGGAGAGAAAAACGGCTTGCACAGGCATAGCGTGTCCTCGATTGTGGATAAATTTGCTAGGACACGAGAAAACACTCCTTCAGAAACAAAAATAGAAACAGAAAATCTTGGCAGCACCGTTCCGGTGCATGTATCATGTACAAGGTTGCCCTCTTAAGCTTGACGCACTGTTGTTGATGTTCCATAGGCGAGTCTCGATGCTTCACGCTGACCATTCTGCTCCTGACTATCTCGTGCCTGTTTGGGACGGCTGGTCGGTATTGGCAACTGGTGGCCAATGATCGAAAAGGTCGCCAAGTTGTACCAACGCTCCAGCGAGTTAGTAAATCTGATTCATGAAGACTGGTGCGTCAACTTTCGAGACTGGACTATGCCTGGCTTCCGGGCCTTAGCTGTGCATCGATTCGGCACGTGGTTGACCGACCGAAGCGACGGGAGCATGCGGTGGGGTCTGCGGTGGGGTCTGATGAAGTTCTATCAGGCTATGTATCGCTATATCCGCAATCACTATGGAATTGAGATTCCATTGACCGCAAAGGTCGGAAGACGCTTGCGCCTTGTTCACCAGAGCGGCATTATATTTCATTGGAAGGCTGAGATTGGGGACGACTGTGTTGTTCGCCAGAACGTCACCCTCGGAGCTGTGTCTTCGGATAAAACTATCAATAAGGGGCCCAAGATCGGCAATCATGTTCAGGTGGGAGTTGGCGTCGTGATCTTTGCCGGGATCACTATAGGGGACGGGGTGGTCATTGGTCCAAATGCAGTGGTGATGTCGAATATTCCTGCTGGTGCACGGGTGTTTGTTGATCCCCCACGAATATTGCCTGGACGATTTGGAACAAAGGGCGATGTGAACGAGGCTGTGGGCAGGGGTGGAGTCAAGCAGGATCCGGTGGTGGGGCGTTGATGTCTGAATCGAACACACCTGGCGAGCGTGAGTTTCCCTTGGCTGCCCTCAGGCCTGAAGCCAGAGGGGACATATTTCTGAAAGAAGGTAAGCACGAACAGGCTATCCAAGCCTTTCTGGAGGGCATCAGTTATCCGCCGGCATCGACTCTGTGCCTGAAACTCGCACGAACCTATGAGCGGACCGGGAACTTTTCAGAGGCCTGTCGTTGGGCACTTACTGTTGTGGACTCCGGCGATGAATTTACGGCATGGCAAACCGCATGGGGTGTGTTTCACCGTTGCTCCTTGAAGGCTGGGAAAACGGCAGCTCGGTCGATCAACGTTGCTCTGCTCGGCAGCTATACCACGACGCAGCTCCGACCGATGTTGCTGCTCGCGGCACGTCGATTGGGCATTCACGTTGATTTCTACGAAAGCCACTATGGGCAGTATCAGCAAGAAATCATAGACCACAACAGCGGCCTGTACGCATTTGGGCCCGAAGTTGTTCTTCTTGCGGTTCACGAAGGCGAACTCAGGCTGCCGGACAACAGTCTTGCTCCACAAGAGGATATCGAAGCGGAAGTGGCGCGATGGACTGCCCTCTGGCGCATGATTGCAGAACGGTCAAAGGCGCGTGTTGTGCAACACAATTTTTCGCTGCCATGCGAGGCGCCGATGGGTCATTTAGGGGGAAGGCTACCGGGGTCTAGGTACATGATGACCCAAGCGCTCAATGCTCGGCTTGGTGAGGAGGCTGGCTCAACGGTGTCGCTTGTGGACTGCGAGCGGCTATCAGCTCTCTTCGGAAAACAACGATGGTGTGACCCCCGATACTGGTATATGGCGAAGCAAGCTGTAGCCCTTGACGCATTACCATTTTTGGCAAGACATACGGCAGCGGTTATCGGCGCAAGTTTTGGTTTGAGCCGGAAGTGTTTGGTTCTGGATCTCGATAATACCTTGTGGGGTGGTGTGATTGCTGAAGATGGATTGGCGGGGATCAAGCTGGGCAGTGGGGTTGACGGTGAGGCGTTTGTCGCATTCCAGGAGTATATACTCAAGCTCAAGAACAAAGGTGTTATCTTAGCGGTCTGCTCCAAGAACAACTACCACGATGCCATTCGGCCATTTGAAAAGCATCCAGAGATGCGGCTTAAACTCGACGACATCGCATTATTCATTGCCAATTGGGAGCCGAAGCCTAACAATGTCCGCAGAATAGCGCAGGAACTAGGTATCGGATTGGACTCATTGGTTTTTGTTGATGATAACCCTGCTGAGCGTGAGGTGGTCCGCCAGTTTGTTCCGGAGGTCGACGTGATACCGCTTCCTGCCGATCCGTCATATTACCTACGATCTCTGGCACAGTATCTAATGTTTGAGACCAGCTCGTTTACTCCTGAGGATAGTCAGCGGACCTACCAGTACCGAACCCGAGCCCAGTATGCTTCTCTCGAAAAAAATTCAGGTTCCATCGATGATTTCTACAAGAGCCTCCAGATGCAAGCCATTGTTGCACCGTTTGATGAGGTTAATCTGCCGCGGGTCGCGCAACTTATCGGCAAGACCAACCAATTCAATCTGACCACCAGACGTCATGGAATGTCGAAATTGGAGGCATTCGTAAATGATCCCAGCTATGTGCATCTCGCGTTGCGATTACGAGATCGCTTCGCTGATCACGGGCTCGTCAGCCTGATTATTGCCCGACACCAAGGGGATATCTTGGAAATAGATACCTGGCTCATGAGTTGTCGAGTCATAGGCCGAACAGTCGAGATGACGATGCTGGAGCACTTGTGTCTGAGGGCGAAACAGCTCGGATGTATTTCACTTCGGGGAACGTATATTGCCACCGAGAAGAATGCCATGGCTGCAGATGCCTACGCCAAATGTGGGTTTGAGCTAGTCAGCCACGATGAAGGGCATGAAATCTGGACATATGATCTTCGGGGCAAAGGCATGATCACCAATAAGTTTGTGAAGACAGTCGAATCCTGAAAACCCGCTAATGGAGCAGCCTGAACTGCGTCCTGGGTTCGATCATCCCTGCTGACCATGACAACAGTTTGTTTCACGACACAAGACCTGGCGCTGTTCAGTGCAGCCAGCCACGATAGGAACCCACTGCATATATCTGAGGAGTATGCACGGGCCACGCCCTACGGCGAACCCGTTGTTTTCGGCATCCTCGGCGCGCTAGCCGTTCTTGGTCAGCTCCCGGACCGGGACGATAGGGTCTTAAAGAGCGTCTCACTGGAGTTTCGAAATCCCCTGACCGTCGGAGTGACCTACCGCCTTGAAGCGAGTGAGACGTCGACAAACCAACCTATCGTGAAGGTCTATGATTCCGCTCAACTAATGATGAAAGCGGCATTCACGTTTCTGCCTGGGCATGGAGGCACCCAGCCGATGAATGTATCAGGGGCTTCCTGTACTACGGAATCGGCGGACCGGAAAAGACAGAGTTTCCTCGTTGGCACCCGCGTGTCCGGAACCTATGGTCCATCAGCCGGTGAATTTGAACAAGTGGTCGAACGCTGGGGGCTCACTGCGAAGGGCGCGACGGTCATTCAGATTGCGGCAATGATGTGGACAAGTTTTGTCGTAGGCATGGAACTTCCCGGCAGACGGGCGATCTATTGGCAGTTGGCGCTTGATTTCACATCTGACTTTGAACAACAGCCGGGGCTGCTCTCATACGACGTGACGATTAAGGATTTCGACGAAAGACTGGACTTGCTGCACACGGTAGGAAATCTGCTGTCGGGCAGCACGCTCCTTGCGACGGCTCAGATGCGGGCATTCGTGCGCCCGGATTCGCCCCAACCTTCAATCGTGCGGGTCACCGATCTTTTACCAAGTTCTGAACAGCTGAGAGGAAAGGTGGCGTTGGTCATCGGCGGAAGCCGTGGCCTCGGCGCAGCAATCAGCCAGGCACTGGCCTCTCAAGGGTGCTCCGTGCTGGTCAACTATCATCAATGCAAGGTAGAGGCTGAACAGATCCAGGCTAGTATTCGCGACCAATCGGGACTGATTGAATTGGTGCAGGGCGATGCGGCTGATGTACAATGGTGCCAGAAATTACAGAAGAATATTCTCAAGATGTACGGCGGACTCGATGTGCTTGTATGCAACGCGTCCCCACCAATCCACCCCCTGCTTTTTGTGCCGGAGAAGCTGGAGCGGTTTCAGGAGTTCCTCGGCAAGAGCCTCGCTTTGGTCAGCGTGCCGATGTCCATATTTCTAGGCGCTTTATCCGAGCGCGTAGGCTGGAATGTAGTTATCTCTTCAGCTTTTGTTCGGGATCTCCCCGCGGGGTGGCCGCATTATGTCACGGCTAAATTTGCCGTCGAGGGATTGGCACAGTGGGCTGCAGCACACAATCCACAGGCACATACCCTTGTTGTCCGACCGCCGAAATTGTTAACGGACCAAACCAATACAATCTTGGGCCGTCAGGGGGCGATGGAGGTAGAGCAGGTAGCCACTGCTATCGTCAGGCATCTTTGTAACCTCCAGTCTTCGAACGCGGTGCAGATACTGGAGACGTTTTAATGGGGTTTTCATTTGAGCATCATCGCGGCGAATTGGTGATCTGGGAATAAGGTCTTCTCACCAAAGGCGTCATGAGAAGGACGTGAAGTAAACCAGTTAAGTTCAGGGGGAACGAATGGAGTTGCATGAACGACTCGAAGGTGTGTTTCGTCAGGTGTTCGACGATGAAAATCTCAAACTGACCGATGAGATGACGGCACAGGATATTGGAGGCTGGGACTCTGTGATGCATATCAATCTTATGTTTAGTATCGAGCAAGCTTTTGGCATACGGTTTCGTGGCAATGAATTGGCTGAGCTCGCAAATATTGGAGAGCTCAAGCGGTTTCTCGTTGCGAAGGTAGAAGCGTAAACACTGGGAGCGTAATGCTGCGCCTCCTATCTTCCTTTCGCTGATTAGATTGTTGTAGCGCCAAGTGCGCATTTGTGTTTCCGCTAGGATGATTAGAAGGGGGGTGCCGTCCTCTTTGTTGAATAGCACTGGAGCGACCCCAATGCTATTGGATCACGGGGATACAGGGCCTGTCTTCAGGAATACGGGGGTTTGAGTGATAACACGGTAATGATCGAATGATGGAACATCGAGTGCGTATGGTTCGAGGTGTACTTTGTCGCAATGTCATCGTTTGGACGGTCCTGGCTGTATACAGTCTTGCGCTCTGTGGGTTAGTGCTGCTCTTGAGTCTCTATCGATACAGCTCGAAACCATCGCTAGGCGCGTTTCTTCTCAGTACTCCAGGGTTTGCCTCTGTTGGGGCTGCTGTGGGGATTCTGGTTTCAACGTATGTGCTGGCTCGAATTCTTTGTACGTCGTCGGGGGATGGTAAACAGGCTAGGCTAGCTTGTCTTTCAAGTATTCTGGTATGTGTTTTTTTAGGTCTGGTCGGGGAGGTTTCCTTACGTGTCATTTTGGTTCAGAAACCGGATGGAGCTTATGTGGGGCAGATTCGCCTGATCCCTTACTTCTGGCAGGAGTTTGTTGGTCGGGCCAGAATTGCATGGGAACGCCGCTCGAATGGTCAACGTGGCACTACGATTCAGGATGATTGGCTAGGATGGACGACCGGACCTAGCCGCGGCAGTGACAATGGCGAGTATGCGAGTAGTGCAGAGGGATTGAGGGCTGCTTATCAAGGGGAGGTGCTGCGTGAAGGGCTTGGGGATTGCCGTGTAGCACTCGTCGGTGATTCCTATACCTTTGGAGAAGAAGTGTCGTATGTAAACTCATGGGCTGCTCAGTTGGAGAAATTGCTCCCCAAA
>JBGTMB010000044.1:0-5777 GCA_041743755.1 Nitrospiraceae bacterium
GCCGATGCTAGAAGCGGCGATACACTACAAGCTGCTCGGTAAACACGCCGATCAGTTTGCGGCCTTTCTGACTTATACTGCACTGAATCTAGGCGAAATATTCACAACCCAAGAACTTGCCCATGCAACTCGTGCGTTACCAATAGAAGGCCTAGAAGGTACGGCACAGACATTGGTACTTGCACTTGAGGGTGCCGGCGAGCAACGCAATGCGTATTGGCACAATCGTGTGCTGCCGTATTTCAAATCTATCTGGCCAAAGTCTGTCGATGTGATTACACCTGCGATTTCTGAAAGCCTCGCTAGACTTTGCGTTGAGGCTAAGGAGGCGTTTCCTGAGGCATTCGGCCAGTTGAAACACTGGCTGAAGCCCGTGAACCACCCAGACTATCTTATTGATCGGCTCTCCAAATCTACCATCCCTAGACAGTTTCCAACTGAAACACTGATGTTCCTGAACTCTATAATCGGCGACGACGCACAATGGTTGCCACAAGAACTCGGACAGTGCCTTGAAGAAATTAAACGTGCAAATCTGAAGTTGATTAGTGACGAACGGTACACCCGACTCAATAATCTGTTACGGCGTCGTGGCATTTCGTAATTGTTCGGTTCGTCAGGCGGAATGATAATGGTACTGCACTGTATTGTAGGGAAGCCCAGTTGTGCTGCGGGTTATCGGTTGACCTTGCACGCACGCTCTCGTCAGGCTGCTTTTCACGGCGTGAATAGTTTCTTAGCCGTAGTGTCCTGTTTCTTCTGAAGCGGCCTCAGTTGTATTTCTTCCAAAACCGAGTGAGAAGACGGCCATGAATCAGAAGCCGAATCATCCGATCAACCTCGCGCAAGCCGACGCGCTGCTCAAACGGTGGCGCAGTCGGCACAATACTCCGGAGAAGATGGCGGCGGCACACCGGAAAGTCTTACTGGAGAGGGTGTGCCAGTCCATGGCATTCGAGAACCAGCCAGTCAGTATGGATCGTCTCAAGACTCTGACGGCAACTCCGAATAACGAAGTAAGCTAGGGCCACTTGTGTAGACGGACTGAGGACACAGTCCCTTCCTTGCACGTCACGCCCTCGCCTAACCGTTCTCCACTGCGCGTATCAATCACACCGCTTTTCTCGCTTCTCTCTTGAAGGCGGGCTAGATGGCCTCCCACCGCGCGTAACTTTCTCACCCGCCCACCCATGGGCACGCTGAGACGTGTCATTAACCCGGGCGAGGAGGAGTTCGCGACCACGTGTTGCACGAGACCAGGAGATCATCTAGCCCGCCCTTCACTGTGCGCTTCCCAATTTCCTATTTCCTCGCAATGGCGGCCTGGTTGATCCTCGATTGTGCGCGTCGAACGAGCACATTCTGATCGTGCGCGTTCCGCGAGCAGGAGGACGACTAGGCTGCCATCCTCTTCTTCGGACAGTGAGTGGCGGCATTCATTGACAGGGGCAAGACTCAATGATACTTTTCTCACAAAGAGTATCATTGTGGATTTTGATGAGAACGGAAGTATCATATGAATATCGTATGAGTGTCATCGTGGAGCATAGGCTGTGAAACTTGATGATTTTACAGAGAGAAAAGGTGGACGGCTCATCAAGACGTCGGCAGAGTATTGGGCGTTTGTTCCGCATCCGCTCCCTCCTCAACTCACACTAACCTGGGAATTGGTGAAACAGCTCTCCGAGGCAGATCGAGCATTGAGTGAATTAGCGGGGATTGCTCGGACACTTCCCAATCCTCATCTCCTCATCGGTCCGTTTGTCCGGCGTGAAGCGGTGCTTTCAAGCCGCATTGAAGGTACACAGGCGTCGCTGTCCGATCTGCTGTATTTCGAAGCATCGGGGGCGATCGATCCAAAATCCCCGGATGTCCGAGAGGTCTCGAACTATGTCAGGGCGATGGAGTATGGGCTGACTCGGTTGAAGAAATTTCCCGTCAGCCTGCGCCTCTTTAGAGAATTACACGAGCACTTGATGTCCGGTGTTCGCGGTGATCGCCTGACCCCAGGGGAATTTCGGCGCTCTCAGAACTGGATCGGTCCAGCAGGCTGTACGTTGATGAATGCGACCTATGTGCCGCCTCCGGTGGATGAGATGCATGATGCGCTGGGGCAACTTGAGCAGTACCTCCATGCGCCATCCGCATTGCCGCTTCTGATTCGGTTGGCGGGAATCCACTATCAGTTTGAGGCTATTCATCCGTTCTTGGATGGCAATGGCAGAATCGGACGGCTGTTGATGACGCTGTTGTTGTGCAGCGAAGGCGCGCTCTCTGAGCCGTTGCTCTATCTCAGCGCCTATTTTGAGCAACGCCGCGAGGACTACTATCGGCTTCTTCTCGGTGTCAGCCAAGCCGGTCGTTGGGATGAATGGATTTCCTTCTTCCTGCAAGGCGTCGCCGAGCAGTCGAAAGATGCGATCGGCCGCTCGGAGCAATTGCTCGCCCTGTGGCAAACGTATCGCGCGACGCTCCAATCGGCTCGGTCGTCTGCGCTTCAGCTTCAATTAGTCGATGAACTGTTTTCATATCCGGCTATTACCATAGGTCAGGCGGCGAAGCGCTTGAAAGTGACGCAACGCTCGGCTCAGTTGAACGTTGAAAAGCTGGTTCGTAAAGGCATCCTTCGAGAAGGGACCGGCAAGAAGCGGAACCGCGTGTTTATGGCCCCTGAGATCATCAAGATCATCGAAGCGTCGCGAGCTGGCTGAGCCATCTTCATGAGTGCCGGAGGCCTTTCGCTACGCGCATCGTTTCTTAGTCTTCTCTTCCTTCTCCCCGTGGGAGGGTCGTCAGGGTGACTCCAACTGCGGCCGTCGAGCGAGCACATGCTCATCGTGCGCGTTGAACGATTTTAATGTTCCTCCCAAGCTTGCTTGCTTTCCCTCTCATGGAAGGGCACGCATGTTGGTCTAAGTGCGGCCGTCGAACGAGGCCCTTCCCAGGGCGCGCGTTCCGGGAGCACAGGACCAACGTGAGTGCCCTTCCTTTCCTATCCTTTGAGTGACAAGGTTTTCTTCCACCAGTATAATGCACAGCCAATGGCCACCGTGAATCCTGCCGCTCCGAAACAGCCGCTCGCCTTGCCGGATCGTACCCTTGTGGCGGCCACCGTTGAGACTCAGCTTCCCTTTAAGGGGCAATTCAAAGCCCTTACACCGTTAGCGGGCGACGCCTCCAACCGCCGATATTTTCGCATCGAGTTGACCGGGGGCGCTGCTCGCTCGGTGATTCTCATGCAGTTGGCCGAGCCGGAGGCCTTCAAGCAATCGGAAGAAGCGGTCAGCGGGGCGGCTCATCAGGTTGCTGAACTACCGTTTCTGAACATCCTCTCCCATTTATCCAAAGCCGGCGCCTCCGTTCCTCGCCTCTATCACTACGATCAATCAGCGGGGCTGCTGTATCTTGAAGATTTTGGCGATCTCACCCTGGCGGAAGCCTGTCGTGAAGCGAGCGCAGCAGATGTGGCAATACGTTATACGCAGGCCGTCGATGCTCTTGTCCAGATGCAGTCGAAGGCCACTTCACAGGCAGACCCGAATTGTCTCGCCTTCCACCGGAGTTTCGATGCGCCGCTCCTCATGTGGGAGTTCGACCATTTTCTGGAGTATGGGATTGTCGCAAGGCAGGGGAAACCGATGTGCGCCGACGATTATCTGCCCATCCGAGGCGAATTCGAAAAGATCGCTGAATTGCTTGCAGGCCAACCACGGGTGTTTGTCCACCGCGACTACCACTCACGCAATTTGATGGTTGATGGCGACCGATTGGGGGTGATCGATTTTCAAGACGCGTTGATGGGGCCGGTCACGTATGATCTCGCCTCGCTGTTGCGCGATGCCTATATCGAACTCGATGAGGCGCTGATCGACCGCTTGATCGACCGCTATCTCGATGGATTGGCAAGGCATCGGCAGGTGTGGACTGACCGGGAAGAATTCTGTCGCCTATTCGACTTCACAAGCATTCAACGTAACCTCAAGGCGGCAGGGCGATTTGTCTACATCGATCGCGTGAAAGGGAATCCTAAGTTCCTTGCTGACATTCCGCGAGTCTTGAACTATGTCAAACGCAATCTCCAGAAGTATCCTGAGTTGGACATGCTCCGGAAGCATCTCACTCCCTACGTGCCGGAACTGCAATGAATGCCGTAAAACGTAAAAAGTGAGACGTGAGACGTGAAACGTAAGACGCCAAGTCTGAATCGCCGGAAATTCAAAACTTTTCACCTTTCACCTTTTACGTTTCACGGCATCAGATGAAGGCCATGATCCTCGCAGCAGGCTTGGGGACTCGCCTGAGGCCACTCACAAACACGATTCCGAAGCCGCTTCTCCCAATCGCGGGCACGCCGCTGATCGTATGGAATCTTTTGCTGCTGAAGCGGCACGGGTTCCATGATGTGGTCATCAATCTGCACTACCTCGGGCCGATGATCGAGCAGGCGTTGGGCGATGGCTCGCGGTATGGGTTGCGGATCATCTATTCACACGAACCAGTCATTTTAGGTACGGGGGGCGGCCTCAAACAGGCAGAGCCGCACTTTTCAGGAGAGTCGGTGTTGGTGCTCAACGGCGATACGCTCGTGGATCTCGATCTTGGCGCGTTGTGTCAGTTCCATCACCAGCGCGAGGCTGTCGCGACGCTGGTTCTACGGAAAGATTCTGAGGCGGCACGGTGGGGCCTTGTGGAAATGGATTCAGGTAACCGCATCGTGCGAATCACCGGGCGTGGACGCGAAGATCTGGCGCCGATCCAGCCTCGTATGTTTGCCGGGATTCATGTGCTCCATACGCGGCTCTTGCGTGATGTGCCCAAAGATAAAGAATCGTCCATCATCGATCCCTATGTGGTGGCGATTCAGCAGGGAGAGACAGTGCTCGGGTACGATTGTGAGGGATATTGGTCGGACATTGGAACGCCGGAGCGATATGCGCAAGCCGAACAAGATGCATCAGCCGGTCGTATCACACTTTCTTCCAGACTGCTGTCTACATAGCAGGATGTTGAAACTGGGTACGCGAGAGTTTCGTAGGTCTGCACTTCTGGTACAGCGGGAAAACATTGACGCAGGATGCTCAAAAAGCCCGTCCAGCAAGGCCGCAGCGAGTGAAGGGCCGAGGCGTACCCTCTGGGGTACGTTGAGGATCTGAACGATGCGAGAACGACGCTGGCGAGTTTTTTCAGCATTCTGCCACAGCTACTCCGGCTCCACTTTCTCCTTCTGTTGCTTCAGCAATCGGGCCAGGTAGGTGCGTTGGAGTTTGAGGCGGTCTGCCGCTTTGCTCTGGTTGCCATCCGCTTCCTCAATTGCTCGTTCGATAATGTAGCGGCTATGTGCTTCTATCGACTCATGGTAGGGAAGGGAGAGATAGGGGAGGAGTTCACCAGGTTTGGTGCGGCCCATGGCATCCAAAGACAGCATATCCGGTTCGATGGTATCCGATTGGTTCAAGACGACGGCCCGTGCCACGACGTTTTCCAGTTCGCGAATGTTTCCTGGCCAAGGGTGCCGGCTCATGGCCTCCATGGCTGCGAGGCTGAACATCATGCCGGGGCGTTTCGCCTCTCTGGCGTGCCGGTTCAAAAAAAACTTGGCTAAGGCAGGGACGTCCTCGGGTCGTTCGCGCAGCGGAGGCAGGGTCAGGCTGATAACATTCAACCGGAAAAAGAGATCCTCGCGAAACTGACCGGCCTTCACAGCCTGTTGGAGATTTTTGTTCGTAGCGGCAATGATACGAATATTGACCGACACGAGGCGTGTGCCGCCGACTCGA
>JBGTMB010000045.1:0-13076 GCA_041743755.1 Nitrospiraceae bacterium
CCCTTCCGATAGCGCTGAGACGCGGCGCATTCGCTATGACCAGATTGCCACGATTGCGTTCACTGGTGAGGATACGGCCACGGGAAAATCCTGGGAGACTTGGGTCTCCAAGAAGGATTCAGAGCGGCAAATCGAAGTGGAGCGGGTCGCAGCTGAGGCAAGAACCCGAGGGATTCTGTAAGCGCTCCGCCTGCCGATCATATTCTCTTTACATCTACGCAATTTCATCGAGAATGACTTCTCCAAGTGCTTGAAAATGGGCTTGTCTTCCCGTCCTGTCTCCCGTCATTTCGTTGACAACGTGTAGGGCCTATGTTAAAAATCGGAGCCTTGATATTGTAGGCGTATTAGTGATCATTACGTTCTGTTGTGTGAGACAGGGCCAGCGCCCTGCGCGAGTAAAGGCTTGGCTCTGAGCACGTGAGGCGGAGACAGATTGTGCAGAGTCAGTCGCGATGGCAGGGATGGATCATTGCCATTACCGTCATGTTGGGAAGTTTCCCGTCGATCGTTTTAGCAACACATGAAGCGGACCATCGATTTACGGTCGAAGGGTTTGTCTGCGGGGCAGATGGAAAAGGCAGCCCTGACATAGATGTGCTTGTTAAGGATACAAAGGTTTCTAATGGGCAAATCGTCAAGACCGATGGAGACGGGCACTACAAGGCGGCATTTCATCTTCACAACGATAATCTTGGCGATCCGCTGCTGATTGAAGCCAATGGGCAGCAGCAGCACCAGAAAGTCTCGTTTGATCCGAAAGATCTTGAAGCCGAACGAATCATTCAGGTCAATTTCGGAACCGGTTGTATACAGGATCGTAACAGTGTTCCGATGTGGGTCTACCTGGGATTGGGGGCTGTGGCGGCGACAGTCGGTGGGTTCGTTGGTCTCAGACTGATTCGTTCATCGCGGAAACAGGAACAAAAACGAGGACGATCGCAGGGTAAGCGCAAGCAATAACAGAGGCGGTCCGTGGGGCGGATGCGCACCTCGGCGAAGCGGCTACTCAAAATGGCGGGGGATTGTGCGCGGCCTCACAGTATTTGCTTGCACCAACGCTTGACAGGGTGACGATCGCCCCCGGCACAGCGTTTTTTCTGAATCCGAGGTGTTCGTTAAGTTTTGTGGCAAAACAGCCGGAAATGAGAGAGATGATGGCAGGTTTACTAAACGGTCAGGACTATCGTAGCAAGGTATCGGCGGCATAGGAGAAGTCTGTGTCAATTAGGCGTGGACTACCGTGGGAGTGAAAAATTGTTGAGATGGCGAGAATTGAAAGGTATGTTCAAGATTATGAAGCAGACGAAGGCTTTGCAGTTAGCGATGGTGCTGGGGATGGGGCTCTTCATGGTGGCATGCGGAGGAGAAGGGGAGGGGCCGATCGTTGCGCCGCCTCAAGCTCCAGCCGAATGGGCCGATAAACATATGCCGGCTGATTGGTGGGCTGATTCGGCCAAGATGGAAGAAGGACGGAAGCTGTACATTGGCCAAACAAATCCTGATGTGGATTGTGGGAGTTGTCATGGCAAGGACGGCAAGCCAACAAAGGCTGGAGCCCGTGACTTCCGAATCGGCGAACGGATGAAGCTCTACTCCGATTCCGTATGGGCATGGCGGATTGCCGATGGGGTTCCCAATACGAAGATGAAGGGGTGGAAGAGCAAACTGTCAGACGAAGATGTCTGGAAATTGGTGTTGTTTGAGGCAAGCTTCGGGATGCCTGGGAAGAGATGGGATGCCGAAAAGAAGTCTTGGGTTGATGTGGCGAGTGCCTCGACTGCTCCGGCACCTGTGGGCAAATAGACGGGCTCAGTTCAAGGTTCCGTGCGGTAGCAATCCAGATACATTTCCTCCGCGCAAAGCTTCTGGCGGTCGATTGCCATGTTCGCGACATGATGGTGTACTATACCATGGGATGCTTGAACGAATGGTTTTCGACTACGATCATGACCCGATCTGCTCATTGTCCCCATCAGTTCTTTTCACGAAGCCATCGCACGATTCACAGTAACATGACGCTATCTTGTGTGACGCACACCCTCCTAGCCAAGAGAGGCGTCGAAATATGATGAAAACGTGGCAGCGCAGTCTGGTCGCGGTCTGTGCATTTCTGGCGTTGTTCGGGGGGGTGGCCTATGCCCAAACTTCTGACACGCCCCCAGTGGATTTTTCTTATACAGGAAATCGGACCGCCGTTTGGATCGTTGCTCAACTTCACACGCTGTTTGGAGCGTTCGTTCTCGGGGCCCCGATCTTTATCGTCATTTCAGAATGGTTGGGGTATCGGAAGCAAGACCTTCGGTATGATCGTTTAGCCAAAGAAGTCACGAAGGTGACCGTCATCCTTTTTAGCATGACGGCCCTCACCGGTGGCCTGTTTATTTTCGTCCTCCTCGCAGCCTACCCACAGTTTACCACGTGGTTTATTAATCAATTTTATCTCGTGTTCGCGGTGTTCTATCCGCTCTTGTTCATCAGCGGAGCCATCGTGTTGTACACGTATTTCTATATGTGGGATGCATGGAAGGGTGAAAAAAAAGGACGGCATATTGCCCTCGGCGTGCTCTTGAATCTGATCGGCATGACCTTGCTATTTGTGATCGACGGCCCGACGTCGTTCATGAATACTCCAATGAAGGCTGAAGGGCTCTCACCTCAAGACCTCCTTGCAACTGCAACTTTGTGGGACAAGATTGCCAACCAAACCTGGGTGCCGCTGAATCTTCACCGGATCGACGGGAATGTGGCCTTCGGAGGGTTTGTGACGGGCCTGATCGGCGCCTATATGTATATGGGCGCAAAAAGTCAAGAAGAACGGGCGTACTACGATTGGATGGGTTTTTCCGGCAATCTGATCGCTGTAGGCGCGACGTTGTTTCAGCCGTTCACGGGATTACTGTTGGCCTACGAGATGTGCGATTACGATTTTTCGTTCTGCCCATACATGATGGCCGACCAGCTTTCGATGTTTTTCGAAATGCAGGGCGCGATGATCGGACTCATGTTCTTGGCCATTAACTATTACGTCTGGCTCAGCCTGAAACGCATTGAGGGGGTTGAAAAGGTCCGAATCACGATCCTGGCTCCCGTCGTGATGGTGGCCTTCCCCTTTGTGATGATGGTGGTGATGAACTACTATTGGATTCCCGATCCGATGTCGCTGGCGTTCCTCCTGCCGTTGGCTCTCTCGCCGTTCCTGGGCCGATTCATTCCGTTTACGGTGTCTGCGCGGACTGTGATTAAAATCGGTTTCTTAATGGTCCTCGTGGGCGATGCCATCTGGCTGACTCCCCACGGATTCGCCGCCACCGGCGCCAAGATGGCGGCTGAGGTAGAGCTGCCGGAGGCCTGGAACTTCCTGGGGACGATGCCGGCCAAGCTTTCCGCGATGTTTACGTTGGTGTTTGTCACGGTTGTGAACTATTTCTTGTATAATCGGGCCATCAAGCGGGGCACCATCCTCTGGGGAAAAATCGATTTCACCTCCCAGTTCGTACTGATCTTCCTCGCCTTCGTCTCCATCTGGACAATGGGTTTGATGGGCGCCGTCCGCTCGCTGGTGCGGAAGTACTTCCATACATACAATTTGATACCCGACTTTTCAGCCGAGTCGTTTACACCGACGCTCTCGTATTCGGCCTGGTGGATTACGGGGATTACCGTCATGTTTTTCACCGTGGTGAGCTTTGCCGTGATTGTGAGCCTTCGGCCTTCAGAATCGAAGGGGCACATCCCTGAAGGTAGTCCTGTTCCTGCCAGGGCCAAGTAATCGCGGGGCAGAATGTCTGCGAACGAATAAGAGTGTGCATGGGAAACATCATTAAGAAACTGGTTATCGGTTTGGTGGTGGGTGGCGCGCTGTTCCTCCTCTCGAGGTGGCAGGAGTTTCCATTCGTCTTCCAGGTCGTGTTCTTCGGTCACGCGATGTTTGGGGCTGCCGTTTTCATGTTGCTGGACGCCCCGTCAGTCAGGACCATGGGCGCAGTGAAGTCCACGATTGCCATTGTGGTGTTCTACGTCGTGCTGTGCACGGTGTTCGTGGCCGGCGCTTCGATGTGGCCTCAGTTCGATCCTGAGGATGAAAAAGGGAAGATCGCCAAGCTATTGGCGCCCAAACGCGCTGCCACTGAACAAGGAAAGGCTGAGGAGTTGATCGCGAGAACGAAGGCGCTGGATGAGCAAGTCAAGGCTCTAGAGGTACGGCTCAGGACACTGGGCGCAGATCAGCCGGTGGCAAAGCAGATGCCGGTCGGCGGCGCTCCTCCGGTTGTGGCCAAGGCGCCGACTGGAGACTTTATGAAGATAGGTGAGGAGCAATGGCAACTGCACGAATGCTATAACTGCCACAAACTGAAGGGGGAAGGTGGGAAGAAGCGCGGTCCGGAGTTGGACAACATCGGCTCCTACCTCACGGCCGACGAGATTAAGCAGAAGATTTTCAATCCCAAGAGCTATATGGCGGAGGGATTCGAAAAGGAGTGGGAGAAGGGCAAGATGCCGGACAAGTTTAAGGAAGTCATGGAGGATAGTGATGCCATGGCACTGGCCACCTGGTTGAGTACATTCAAGAATACCTCCGTGAATACGCCAAAACCGATAAAGAAGCTCTAGCATGCAGCCTCAACTGAAGTCGAAAGTCCGTTGCGCGGACCGAGAAGTCGGAGAGGTGTCCAAGGTCATCATGGACCCGCTGTCCTTTGAGGTCAGCCACCTCGTCGTGTCGATGAACGGCGAGGGGGAACGGCAAGTCCCGATGGGCGCCGTGCTCACTGTCACGGACGATGTGGTGCAACTGCGGTCGTCCTCATCAGAAATCCTGTGCATGCCGCCCTTTACGCGTGAGGACTATGTCACGCTGCATGAGGTGGAAATTCCTGGTCTTGAAAGACACGTTCATGTGAACCCGGGCGAAGTTCTGGTTCCGTTTCCAGAGTTGGAGCGGAATGTCAAGCGGCGGGCATTTTTTACGAAGCTGACCTACGCCACGGGACTGTTTATCGGATTGCCGTTGGTGTTCCCCGTGCTGAAGTTTTTGATGAAGCCGATGTATGCGTCGCTCGATAACAGATGGCTGAAGATCGGCAACATTGGGAAGGTGAAGGCCGACGATGTCGGGGTCCAGTTCCAGTACAAGCGCAAAGTCAAAGAAGCGTATCTGCCTGAAGCGGAGATCGAGAAGAATGTATGGCTCGTCAAGGCGACATCCTCGGTACTGGAGAAGGTGTATCAGGGGAAAGATATGGAATTCCGGGATGCGGCAGGGAGACCTGTTTGGACGAATAAGAAGGACTTACCCTACCTCGCATTTTCCGGTAAATGCCCCCACCTTGGCTGCGCCTTTAAATGGCGAAAACACAAGGTGCTTGGACAGGTCTTTCTCTGTCCCTGCCACTTGAGTATCTACGATGCATCCGGCAAGGTGCTGGATGGCCCCGCCCCGCGTCCTCTCGACTTACTGCCGATTCAAGTGTCCGCAAGCGGCGAGGTGCAGATCATCGATATGGAATTCAAAGCCGGGACGAAGTCCCAAACGCGGATCGTCTAGATGAGCGACACTCCTTCCTCTGGCGCACAGCCCACGGTTGCAGAAAAGGTCTTCACCTTTGTCGACGAACGAGTCGGGCTGAAGCTGCTTGCCGCCAAGATGCTCAATGAGGCCGTGCCCGGTGGCTCTCGGTGGGCGTATGTTTTTGGGTCAATTCTCTTGTTCATCTTCGGCATGCAGGCGGTCACCGGCGTGCTGTTGATGTTTTACTACGTGCCGACAGCCGATCACGCTTACGCCAGCACCCAATACATTCTTCATGACGTCGATTACGGCTGGTTTCTCTTGAGTTACCATTTCTGGGGCTCCTCAGCCATGGTCCTCTGCGTGTTTGCGCATATGTCTCAAGTCTTTCTATGGGGTGCGTATAAGAAACCTCGTGAACTTATCTGGCTGGTGGGGCTGCTGTTGTTTGCTCTTGTGATGGGATTCGGCTTTACCGGCTATTTGCTTCCGTGGGATCAGCGAGCCTATTGGGCCACCACGGTCGGCGTCGAGATTGTGGATAAGATGCCGGTACTGGGCGATTTTTTAGCTCGCTTTCTTAAGGGTGGCGCGACTCCAGGACAGATGACCTTGAGTCGGTTCTTCGTCATTCATGTCATGGTGCTCCCCGCAGCTCTGATCGCATTGGCCGGATTGCATCTTTTCCTTTTCCGGTGTGCAGGCCCAGCTGGTCCATTCCGTGGTACACCGACGGAGCTGAAGGCGAAGACCGACTATTTTTTCCCGCGGCAGATCTGGAAGGATGTGGTCGGGATGGCGGTAGTCTTTGCCTGCATCAGCGCACTGGCCTTCTGGGAGCCGGTGGTCTTGCTGGATGAGGCGACACCTGACCCGGGTGATTACCACCCGGAACCGGAATGGTACTTTTTATTCATATTTCAGCACTTGCGACTGAAGATGTTTTCCGGTGAGCTCGGACAGTTCCTCGGTTCGATAGGGTTGCCAGGCGCTCTCGGGATTATGCTGATATTGTTGCCATTTTTCGACCGTAACTCAGAGCGGAACATTTTTAAACGCCCTCTTGCCCTGATCGGATGGGTCGTGCTTACGGCGTCGATCGTGCTGTTCACGGTGTCGGCCATTATCAATCGAGATTTTTTGGACTAGCAGGACGCTGAAGAAGCCCGCCAGCCTGCAGAGATCGTAAGACGTGAAAGGTGAAACGTGAGGCGCAACACGGAGATTGCCGGATCGTGTCCAAGCCGTAAACTATCGGTCTCGCCTGCTCAAGAGATGCATCTCGCCTTTGACGCGTGGCTTTTCACGAACGACAAGGGTGGGTGTTTCCCAGGGTGCCGGGTGCCGGCATGAACGATCGCATTTCTCCCACAAAACTCGGGTTCGGGATTCTCTGGCCTGCTTTTTGGACCGGCTTGCCGTTCAAGCTCGCGTTCGCCGTGTTGTTCCTGGCCTTTGGGATCATACAATTTGAAGATAGAATCGGACTTGCCTTCTTGATGCTCTTGGCGAGTCCAGTCACGGTGTTCGCGCTTCCGATCATTACATTGGGATTGGATTCCCACATCGGTGAAGGTTTCGGCATTCCGTTGCTGTTCTTGCTGGCCATTCCCATCGACATCTGGGCGCTTGGGATTGTGGGAGGAACATTTTCTCTCGAACGGTTGCGGCGTGAACCTCCAAACGGGTTAGGACTGAGTCTCTGGTGGAAGTGTGCCGTAATCGGGGCCATGTATATTCCGATCCTCTGGGTGGCTCAGAGTGCGATCACTGCAACCTCGATCTCTGCTGCCCAGTCGATACTTGAAGCGGATTATTTGAAAGGAGTTCCCGTGGCGGAGGGGATCAGTATTAAGCTGACCCTCTGGAGTACTGTGGCTACGGGGGCCTTATTATTGTTCTTCGTGATTGGCGTCTCGCTTGTGGGACGGGTGATCCGTGGCTCGATGGAGTCGGCCGGTCATGCGCCAGAGAATTATCAGGGGCTGATCACCCGGTGGGATCTGATGCGGGTGCCGGTGGATCAGACATGGATGTTGGCAGGACTGTCGGGTGCCGCCGTGGTGTTGTCCCTTCTCTTTGGGTTTTCTCTTCCGGTGTTTACCCCCCACCCGCATGATTGTTGCAAAAAGGAAGAAGTCGCGCTCGAACCTCCATTCAAACCCCTTGAGACCCTGCATAAAAACGAAAAAATGATCGCCCATCTTGCGGAGCAGGTCGAGTTGCTGGTAGAACAGCGGGCGAAAACCAAACTGGGAAAAGAGCAAAGTAAGAAAAAAGGCAAGGCAGGCACAGTAGAAGTCGTGGAGGAGTCGGACATAACAGAGCCGGTTCCCCCTGCCGCCATGAACCAGTAACATGGGAGATGATGAGGTGAGGGCAATGCAACAAGATCAGGGTGGATGGATTCAGAGGCTTCTCCGCAGCAGTAGTGAGCATGGGGGGGCACTCTTGGGCCTAGTTATAGCAGCGGGCCTCCTCAGCCTTCCCGCGCTGGTTTTTGGGCAAGACGTTGCACCGGCCGCTCCGACGGAGTATCGCGATATTCCCTATGTCGGCAGCCGCAATGTCATCTGGGTTGTGGCGCAGCTCCATTTGCTGCTCGCGGGATTTGTGCTGGGTGTGCCGATGTTTGCCTGGGTTTGCGAAGTCGTCGCCTGGAGGGGCGGGGAAAAGCGCTACGACAAACTCGCCAAGGAATTTACCAAACTCCTGACATCCGCGTATTCCACCACCGCGCTCTTCGGCGGCATCTTATTGTTCCTGTTGATCGCGTTTTATCCCAAGCTGATGAACTATCTGACCGATATTTTCTTTCCGTCGTTTATTGTCTATTGCATCCTGTTCCTGGTCGAGACCGCGACGCTGTACCTCTACTGGTATGGCTGGGACGCCATGCAGTACGGCGGCAAGAAGACCTTTCATATTTTTCTCGGTCTCATGCTCAACGTCTTTGCGTTTTTTATCATGATCATACCGAACTCCTGGGCCACGTTCCAGTCCAGTCCCGTTGTCATTGCTGAGGGGACGGATCTGGCACGCGCCTGGGCCGCGACATGGAATCCGACTTGGTGGCCGGTCAACATTCACCGGATCATTGCCAACGTCGTGCTGGGCGGCTATATCTGCGGCGCCTATGCCGGGATTCGCTATCTGTCCGCTAAAACCCCGGAAGAGAAGGATCACTACGACTGGATGGGCTACGTCGGGAACTTCATCGGGGTATTCGGTCTATTGTCTTTGCCATTTGCCGGGTACTGGCTCATGCGGGAAATCTACCAATACAATCAGCAGATGGGCATCACGCTGATGGGAGGCTTCCTGTCATGGCTCTTCATCTTACAAGCCATGCTCATCGGGGTGCTCTTTCTCGGGTCGAACTATTATTTCTGGCTGGGGATCACCTATCGTATCCCTGGGTCTGCGTTGAAGTACCGGAAGGCGATGCTGGCAATGTTGGTAGCACTCCTGCTATGCCTGGCTGTCTGGATGACCCCCCATTCGCTTGTGGCGAGTTTGGAAGAGGCGGCAAAGATGGGAGGAAGCCACCATCCGCTCCTGGGAGTCCTCGGTGTCATGTCGGCAAAAATGACCGTCTCGAATTTGATGATTCTCGTGACGTTCATGAGCTTCATCATGTACTGGCGGGCAGGCAAGCAGGATACAGCTGGCTGGGCGAGGATCGGCAAAGCGATCATGGGAGCCGTGCTGGTCCTTGCCAGCATCGGAGTGATCGTCCTTGGCGTGTGGGGATATTTCGTTCCCGCGATCATTCGCATCAACTACTTCTCAACGTCGCAGGTGCTGATCGTGATTGGTGTTATGTTGACGATTACGCCGCTGACGGCCTTGCTGCTCAAGAGCGCCAAGACAACGACAGAGATGGTCTGGGGCAAGATGCCGCCGCGCGCCGGGTACTCCCTCGTCCTGAATGCGATCATGGTCATCCTCCTGATGACCTTGATGGGGTATGCGCGGTCATCCTCTCGAGTCCATTGGCATGTGTATGGCGTGGTCCGTGATACGTCGCAATACGCGTTTTCTCCGGCACTCGGCTATGCATCCGGGATCATGGCCTTGTGCACGTTCTTTTTCTGTATGATTGTCGCATTCATTTTCTGGGTGGCGACAATGGGTGATAAGGCGAAAGGGGCTACTGAGCCGAAGAAGACAGAATTGCCCCATGGCATGCCGGCGATGGCAGGTGCATCGAGCGCGCTCGATAAACCGGAAGAGCGCAAGTTCTGAATTTTAAGTTATGAGTTTTGAGTGTCACTCAGCACTCAGCACTCAGAACTTCTAACTACCCGAAGGGTGATTATGAGTGAAGTAGCTAGACTGCAATTAATTTGTCTCTCGGTGGTGGGGATCGGGGTCCTGATCCTCCTCTTTATTAAATCCGTATTCCCTCGGGTCATCGGATTCGTCTCGATTGTGCTGGGCCTCTTCATGCTCACGGCGTTGGCGGTGCCGCAAATGGCGTCCTTGCCGCCGGTGGAGGAGAAGTTCGATATCGCCACGGTCAAAACGCCGACTGATCTGGCGGCCATTGGGCAGAAGATTTTCTTCAGTAAGGGCCAATGCGCACTGTGCCACACGATCGGTCCCAGCGAGTCGGCTCGCTGTCCGGACTTGAAGGGGATCGGGGCTAAATTGACCCGTGAGTTTCTCTATGAAAGTCTGACGCAGCCGCAGGCCTACATCTATCAAGACTATCGCCATGAAGGCCTGCCGAAGATGTATCCGGCCGAGATGCCTGCCATCAATAAGAACCCGATCGGGCTATCCAGGAACGAGATTCTCTCGGTCATCGCATTCCTGCAGCAGATGAGCGGCGAACCGATTTCTATCAATCCATCTGAACTGGACGTGCCGGGACAGGCGCCTGCCGCTCCGGTGAAGGCAGCTCAGTCCGGTCCGATGGCCGTGGCGCAAGCGCACTGAGGAGGAACGTATGGGGCCGTTGATCAAGCTGATCCTGTTGAATGTCATCACCTATTTGATTTTGAAATTTGTCGTGCCTAACATCCCTGGCTCGGCGCCATTGCCGGCCAGTTTGATATTTCTCTATCTATTGCTGACGACATCAGGGTTTCTCATTCTCGCCACAGTGAGCGCGGAGTCCAAAGAAGAATTTTGGGGACCGATCCAACGGTTCTTGACGGGAGAGAACATCGGCGGGATGCAAGCGTTACGGTACCTCGTCTTGATTCTCTTCCCGTTGCTGGTCGGCTGGCAAACCTATAACAGCACGGCGGTCAGCGATGCGCCTCCTGGCGAAAACAGGACTATTCATCCGGCTCCGCCAGGTGAATATGCCGGTTTGTCGAATCCAGTTCCAAAGACACCTGAAACGATTCAGCAGGGGAAGGGATTCTATGCAGCATTCTGTTCCCCCTGCCACGGAGGAAACTTCGACGGCAAGGGCTCAGCAGCGAGGGGATTCAATCCTCCCCCGGCTAACTTTGCCGATCCCACGACGATCGCGATGCTCCAGGAAAGTTATCTCTTCTGGCGGATTAAGAAGGGCGGCGTCGGCCTTCCGATCGAAGGGATGCCGTGGAAATCCGCGATGCCTCGGTGGGAGCTTGAACTTCCCGATGAATGGATCTGGAAAATCATCATGGGTGAGTATGATGGCGCGCATCAATCACCTCGGACCTGGGAATAGTGAGGTAAGACGAAAGTGGTGACCTCCTCGATATGGGCAGTGGGATAATGCGGCAGTGAAGGTGCAGAGTTCCACCATCTGATGGAGTGAGTAGGGAGAGAGGACGGAACTATATGATACGCGGACTCAGTCGAATCGTGCCGAATATGGTCGGCGGTGTGTGTCTTGCCATAGGGTTCCTGATCGTAGAGCTGGCTGCAGCTGAGGAAAAGGTCGCGGCCCCTGCTCCGGCCGGCGAACCAACTGTGGCAAGCTCGGCGGTCAGTGCTCCGCTGGTGAAGGGTGCCTTGCCGGCAGATGATCCGACTGCGGCAGTGTGGAGCAGCGCGCCCCCGGCGACCTTCCCCATGTCGCCTCAAGTCCATTGGCCAACTAGAAATTTGGAAGCGACGGTTAAAGATATGATCGTGCGAGGCTTGCACGATGGGACGAACGTGGCGATTCTTTTGGAGTACGCCGATCCGACGGAAGACCCGGACGACGCAGCCGCGATTCAGTTCATGGTGGGCGATAAGAAGGCTCACTTTGCGCATGGGCAGCCGATGGCGCAGGTCGAAGGCGGTCCGGTCAATATCTGGTATTGGAAGAACAAAGACGGCAAAGGCGTCGACATGAACGCCAAGGGTTTCGGCACGCTAAAAATTCAGGAGCACCAGGATGTCAAAGCCAAAGGCGCCTACGCCAACGGCAGATGGAAAGTTGTTTTTACGCGCCCCCTCGACACCGGGCATCCTGAAGAAGACACACTGATTACAACAGCTGGCTTCATCAATATCGGCTTTGCTGCCTGGGACGGCAAGAAAGATCCAAGCAGCGGCGAGCTAAAGGAGAAGGGGTCTCAAAAGGCTGTCTCATCCTGGTGGTATTTCCGCGCAGAGGCGCCACCGAATTATACCGGTTATTACTATGCGGCCATTGCCGTGGGCCTGGCTCTCGGATTTCAGTTCGTTCTGATCCGCAAGCTAAAGAAAGGGCAATCAGCATGAAGGCGGCTAGGCTATACGCAATGGGATTGGTGGGAGCAGTGGCTTGGGTCGGTGCCTTGATTGTCGTGGCAGGCTGTACCAGTGAGCAGGGCGGGAAGGGGCATGAACTCTATGGCCATTACTGTTCGCATTGTCACGGTGAGAGTGGAAAGCAGAACGAAGGATTCAATTGGTCCTCGATGCCCGACCCGAAGCCCAAAGATCTCACGAACAAGTCAGAGATGAGCACGTTTAAGGACGAAGATATCTTCAATACGATTTCACGCGATATGAAGGATACGAGTGAAGAAGGGGGCGATGAGATCGGTGATGACGACTTTGCCGTGCCAACGATGCCGACCTTCAAATACACCCTGTCGGAAGAAGAGATTTGGGCCATTGTCGGGTATGTCCGCGGTCTCCATGGCGGAAAGATGGAGTTTAAAGTCGAGGAACGGAAGAAACAGCTGGAGACGGCGCTCCAAACTGCAAAGACTACGTTAGAGCAAGCAACAAAGGCGTATGAGGCCGCGGAAAAACAAGCCTCCGAGGAGGCGGAGAAGAAGAGTGAAGCACTCAAGAAGGATGTAGAACCCGACGAATCTTCCTACGCCAATGAGTTAGCGGCTATGAGTAAGGCGAAAAAGGAACTCGATGTTGCACAGGCTGCCATGACGAATCTCGTGACCAGACCGGGAAAAGGGACGAGCGTTCCCAGGCCGGATCTCACGATAAAGCCTGATCAGCTTGCAAAGACAGTGGCGTATGGCCAACGGCTCTATGAGAACAAGTATGGCTGCAATGGGTGTCATAGTATCGGCCCAGATGGCGGTAAGGTCGGGCCGGCGCTCGATCGGGCTGGATTCAGATTGAATGGGACCTGGGTCTATCGGTGGTTGATAAACCCGCAGGCGATGAATGCAGAAAC
>JBGTMB010000046.1:0-2433 GCA_041743755.1 Nitrospiraceae bacterium
GGATTGTTGGAGTCTGCTGGCATTCGCTCCGCCATACCGCCGCGAGTCGACGAGTGATGGCCGGAGTAGACTTAGTCTCCGTGAAGGAGATCCTTGGCCACCGCGATATTCAGACGACCCTCCGATACGCCCATCTTGCACCTGGACACCTTCGGGATGCCGTGAATCGAGGAAGTCTTTCTGGAACCGTGACCAAAACCGTGACCAGTCTGGAGTGGAAACGGGAAGAGAAGATGCAACCTGTTGATTATGTGGTGCGCCCGGAGGGACTTGAACCCCCAACCCTCGGATCCGAAGTCCGATGCTCTATCCATTGAGCTACGGGCGCATTCGGCTATTTCAAACACTTCGACGAAGGTCTTGTCAAGGATGGGATAACAGCACAGTCTGATCATTTCTTACTCGAGACATAATCGAGCAGGCTCAGACCAGAGTGAGTAACCTTTCAACCAGCTGATCGATTGGTTGATCATCGGTCCTGATCACATGATCGGCGGCCGCTTGATATTTCGGCGTTCGCTCCCGCAACACATCCTGAATTTCATCGACGAATGACTTGGTCCCTGTCAACGAAGGGCGCTGAGTATCCCCACCGATTCGTTTCGTGATAGTCCCGACCGAAGCCTCAAGCCAAAACACTGTGCCATTCTTCTTCAACACCTCGACATTGTGTGCTCGAAGTATGGCCCCACCGCCGGTGTCGATCACAAGCTGGTCGCGGTTGGCGAGTTCCCTACAGATATCGGATTCCAGATCACGAAAGTATTCCCACCCATCTTGGGCGACGATCTCCGGACTCGAACGGTGAGCGCGCTTGACGATCTCGGCATCAGTTGACACTAGCGTGCGACCCAATCGCGCCGCAAGTCGTCTGCCCACCGCACTCTTGCCGGCCCCTCGATAGCCGATCAGCACGATATTCATGAAAAGCGCGACTCCAGGACGGCGCGCATGACATCAGCTGGGGCAGCCTGTTTGGTCCAGAGCTCAAACTGCGCCGCCGCTTGATACAGAAACATTTCGAGTCCGGGAATCGTGCGACAGCCTGCAGCCTTTGCATCTCTCAACAGTCGAGTGTCCCGAGGGTTGTAGACGATGTCCATCACCGTCAGCCCCGCATGAAGCAACGCCGGCGACACTGCAGTCTCGTCTACTTTGGGCGACATCCCCATCGGTGTGCAATGGATCAGCACACGAGTATCTGGAAGAATCTTTCGTAACGCCCCCTCGTCAAGACGCGACTCCTGCACGGCCATCCCTGTCTTTGATTGGAGATCACGGGCCAACGCTGCACGTTCTTGGTCATCGATTCCGAGTAGGGTCAAGCGTTCGATCCCTGTTTCTCCTCCGAGTGCAAAGGCAATCGCTCGAGCGGCGCCTCCAGACCCCAGCATGACGACTTGACGCCCTTTCAACTCCACACCACCCTCGTGAAGTGCGCGCAAGGCGCCGATCGCATCGGTGTTATGCCCTGTAAGAGTCCCGCCCGCAGCCACAATGGTGTTGATCGCGCCGATATGACGCGCCGTCGGCTCGACAGAATCAAGAAATGGAACGGCTGCCACTTTATGGGGAATGGTTACACTGGCGCCGCGAAAGTTCCCAAGAGCGCGAAGACCCTTAATTGCATCACCGATCGCCTCCACGCGGAAGGCCAGATAGACGAAGTTCAACCCAAGCTTCTGAAAGGCAGCATTGTGAATGGCGGGCGACAGTGAATGCTCGACAGGATTGCCGATGACACCGCAAAACTGAGTCTGTGCGTTGATGTCCATGGGTTAGAATCGTCAGGGTTTCTGTTTTTTTGGTCAACTGCCAGGCGCCCAATCACCATGAATGAGACATCTCTCTCTACCTCAAGCGCTTTCTCAAGAAATCGTCATGCCTCCATCGATACGGAAGGTTCCTCCGGTAACCCACGCTGCTTCGTCGGAGGCCAGATAGAGAACCATATTGGCGACCTCTTCTGGTTTCCCAGGCCGACGAAGGGGATAGTGCGAGAGAATGGGATTCAGCAGTTCGGGGTTGCCCATCAGTGGAGCGGCCATTGGCGTATCAATGAGCCCAGGGTTCACCACGTTGCAACGGATGCCATCCTTGGCGTAATCGACGGCAAGAGCTCTGGTCACGGCATCGAGCGCCCCCTTGGAGGCGGCATAGGCCGATAATGCGGGAAGACCGACCAAGCTGGCGACGGAGGAGATATTGACGATCGCTCCATTCCCCTGCTTGAGCATCTGCGGCAACACCGCTCGTGTCATGCGAAACACCCCGGTCAAGTTAACGTCAAGAACCTGCGCCCACGTCGCATCGTCGATCTCGTGCAGACGCTTTCCAAAGTCTCCTACTCCGGCATTATTGACGAGGATGTCGAGCCGCCCGAACTGCTCCACAGTCCGACGCACCGTCTCCTGGACATGGGATTCGTCCGTG
>JBGTMB010000047.1:0-14071 GCA_041743755.1 Nitrospiraceae bacterium
CATCGCAATCTCCCTCGGAGCGCCTGCAGTTTGTCATTCAACAACATGCGGCCAGTCGCCTGCACTATGATTTCCGCCTGGAGCTTGCCGGGACGTTGAAAAGTTGGGCGATTCCGAAAGGCCCCAGCCTGGATCCCGCACGCAAGCGTTTGGCGGTGCATGTGGAAGATCACCCGCTCGACTACGGCGGCTTCGAAGGAATTATTCCCCCTAAACAATACGGAGCGGGGACGGTGTTGCTGTGGGATCGGGGATCGTGGTCTCCCGTCGGTGATCCCATGGCGAGTTATCGGCGCGGTCGGCTGAAGTTCAACTTGAAAGGTCACAAACTGCGTGGGCTATGGAACTTGGTTCGCATGGGCGGGCGACATGAACAGGGCAAGGACAATTGGCTCTTGTTCAAAGAAAATGATGATGAGGCCCGTACTGGTGAACAAGCCGAGGTGACCCAGCGCCTGACAACCAACGTAGCCAGTAGGCGGACCATTGAGCAGATCGCGTCGGACCGCCATCGTGTGTGGCAATCGAATCGCCCAGTCGCGAAGCAAGCGAAGTCGATTCCCCGCCCTCACGAGGCGGGGATGAAAAAAATGGTAGGGGCACGTCGTACACCCCCGGAGGGCTCGATTCGTCCGCAATTGGCGACCTTGGCAGACAAGGCTCCAGTTGGTGAGGAATGGGTGCATGAGCTCAAATACGACGGCTATCGGATCCTGTGCCGGGTAAAGAATGGGTCTGCCAAGCTTGTCACGAGAAACGACCACGATTGGACGGCCAAACTGCAGCGCATTGCCGCAGCGGCTGCGGCGCTGCCAGTCAAGAATGCCTGGCTCGACGGAGAAGTGGTGGCGCTGATGCCTGATGGAACCATCAGTTTTCAGGGCCTGCAGAATGCATTCGATACAGGATCGGAGACGAACCTGGTCTACTATGTGTTTGATCTCTTGTATCGCGACGGGTATGACTTGAGACAGGTCACACTCCTCGACCGTAAGCGTTCGCTGGCCGCAGTGATGCCGAGGGGTGCATCCGGATTGCTTCGGTATAGCGACCATATACAGGGCCAAGGGGACGTCGTCTTTTCGGAAGCCTGCCGCAACGGGATGGAAGGGATCATTTCAAAGCGGAGTGACGCGGTCTATCTTGCCGGCCGCAATAGAAATTGGATCAAAGTCAAATGCGGCCGCCGCCAGGAGTTCGTCATCGGAGGGTTTACAGATCCGTCAGGTTCGCGCGTGGCCTTTGGAGCCTTGCTGCTGGGGGTCTACGGGGAGCAGGGACAATTTCAATTTGTCGGGAGAACGGGAACCGGATTTTCCGAACGCTCGCTCAAGGAGTTGCACAAGCGCCTGGTTGCGCTGGAGCAGTCCAGGTCCCCATTTGTGAATCCTCCACACGGGGTCGATGCACGCGGGGTTCATTGGGTGAGGCCACAATTGGTTGCGGAGGTGTCGTTTGCCGAATGGACGAACGAAGGCCTCCTGCGGCAGGCAGCCTTTCAGGGATTACGCAAAGACAAAGCCGCCAAGTCCGTCATTAAGGAAGGGACTGGGAACACCACTCCTGTGCGGGCTGCTACGAGTGCGACTGCGCAGACTTCGGTTCGCCGCCACGCGGGCAAAACAGGAAGCCCGGCAGAGAAGCATGCGGCAACCGCTAAGGGACCGGCCATCGTCGCGGGAGTGACGGTGAGTCATCCCGATCGAATCCTGTTTCCCGATCAAGGATTCACTAAACTCGCTTTAGCACAATATTATGAGCGAGTGAGTCAATGGCTCTTGCCTCACTTGCAAGATCGGCCGTTGACTCTGGTGCGTTGCCCGGAGGGATACAACAAAGCCTGTTTCTATCAAAAACATGCGACCGGCACGGTCCCAGACACGATCGGCAGAGTGGAGATTCCAGAAGAACATGGTGTGTCCTTGTACATGATTGCCGATTCTCTGCCGGCAGTCATCGGCCTCGTTCAGATGGGCGTGCTGGAGTTGCATACGTGGGGAGCGAAGCGGGAAGGACTCGATCGTCCTGATCGCATCATTATGGACCTTGATCCGGATCCCACGGTCCCATGGAAATTCGTGATCGAGGCGGCACAGCTCGTCAAGACGTTGCTGAACGAGTTGAATCTGGAGTGCTTTGTGAAGACGACAGGCGGAAAGGGTCTCCATGTCGTGCTGCCCCTGCGGCCCGTTCACACGTGGGACGAGGTGAAAGCCTTTTCCAAGGGGTTGGCGGAACATCTCGTGCGCCTGATTCCGGATCGTTTTATTGCAAATATGTCGAAACAGAAACGGAAAGGAAAGATCTACATCGATTATTTACGTAATACCAAAGGGGCCACAGCGATTGCTGCCTACTCAACGCGGGCTAGGCCGGGGGCGCCGGTTTCAGTTCCGCTTTCGTGGGAGGAATTGTCGACCGATGTACGGTCGGATCATTTTACAGTGGACAATGTGGTGGAACGGTTGAACAGCCTGAAGCAAGATCCATGGCGGGATTATGTTTCGGTCAAGCAGAAACTCACTCGGAAGATGCGCGCCTCGCTTGGCATGTCATCGTGAACATTGAACATGCCAATTCTTTAACGCGCCGCTACGAAGCAAGGACCACGTTGAGGAGCGATCTGTGCACATGCAAGCCGTCGGTGTAATCAATGAATCCGAGCTTTTTGAACCTATTCAGAAAGAAACTGACTCGTGACCGGGTCGTACCGATCATTTCGGCCAGCGTTTCCTGACTGATCTTGGGAATGACCGCCTCTGGGTTATCTTCTCTCCCAAAGTGGGCCAACAACAGCAGCGTCCGCGCCAGCCGTTTCTCCGCAGGGTTAAAAAGTTGATCAATCAAGTCCTCTTGTATGCGTACGTTACGATTCACGAGATGAGACATAAACAGCTCGGAGAAAGCCGGCTCATGCTGGAGCACGCGGCTCATGGTGGCTCTGTCGATGCGCACAATCGTGGAGGCGTCTAAGGAGGTGGCGGTCGCTGAGCATACCCGCTGCCCGGCGAGACAGGCTTCGCCGAAAAAATCCCCGCCTTCCAACATCGCGACGACAGCTTCTTTGCCTTGCTTTGACACGACGGTGAGCTTGACCCAACCGTTTACGATATAGAACACGGCACTGGCCGTATCCCCTTGCGCAAAGAGAATCTGCTGTTTCCGACACTGCAGAGTCGCGCTTCCGTCTCTGGCTCCTGAGAGAATGGACGTGGGGTTAAATGGAATGGCTCGTTTGCGTGCCGGCGGCATCCCGTTCAGTGGTTTCAACGTCGGCGTATGAGGTCCTGCTGAAATGTCGAGGTCCATGACGGGAACTCCTTTCGGAAGTAGGAAACTAGTGCAAACTAAACTGGTGTTATCAGGGACTCATCAAATATCTCTGTATTGATCATGCCGCGGCAGCACTCACCGCTTCGGGGTTAGACAAGGAGCGGTTTCGCAGAATCACCTCGTCAACCATGTCGCCACATTGAATGCAGCGGTGAGCCCAAAAGGTGCTATACCCGCTGTCGCTATCAAGATCGATACACATTTCATGGCTCACATACCCGCCGCATCGTCTGCAGCTTTGTCGAGAGCACTTCTTTGTCGTCAGCCCCGCTGTCCGGGAAAGGATTGTATTCATGTGAACCTCCTCTCTATGGATTCGTCTGGTGTCGATGAGATGTCGCGCGTCTCGTACGTGCGTAACCTACCAGCGCCAGATCCGATACTTCCCTAGCGTCTACCCTAGTTTGAACGAGCAGGTACCCTAGGCCCCTCTGGCCTCTTATGAGGTATGGACAAAGCCATAGACTCCAAGTAGTCGAAAAAGAGTGAGGTGGGATGTGGAGAGACGAGAGAGACGGGTATGCCTTGGAGACTAAGGTCAGAGGCCGACGAACGATGATCCAGAATTAGAGAGGGCCGGAAGATCCCTGCAGAGGAACATCAAGAACCAGAGCAGTTGTCGTCTCGGACGAAGTCTCTATACTGACAGCAATGCCCAAGAGCGTACCGCGAGCCTGAATTCCAGTGAAACACATGCCCATCGTCTGTCCACACAGCGATGCGTGCTCGGTTTCGGAGGTCCGAGTCTCTCCGTTGATCGCGACCCTCACGCGTATGATCGATGCCGGGTTGCCTTCCATGGACACGGTGATCAGCGAGGATGCGCCATCTCTTATAGCTTGTCGGAGAAAACTACGAGCGGCACGGTACAGAAAGGTGGTGACCGGCTCAGACAGCCTGACATCCGAAGGAACGTTCGCCACATGGACCGGATGACTCCCGTGGCGCATATCGAGTGCCAAGATTTCCAGGGCACGAATGAATTGCTCTGTTTGCAGGCCGGACGGAGTCAACTCCTCAATCAATAACCGGGTATAGGCGAGCGATTCCTCCAGCAGCTGATCCACGATTGTGAGGCCGCCAGAAGCGTGTCCTCGCGAAGCTGGTCGTTGCGCTTGGTCGAGATGCAAGCGAGCCACGATGAGGAGCTGTCGCAGTCGGTCGTGGATGTCGCCCGCTAAATGTTGCCGTTCACGATTCTCGCTCAGGATCCATTCGGTCGCCAGGCGTTGAACGGCGGATTGGAGCTTTCCAGATGGCGTGGTGTCCTCAAGAGGAGGAAGTTCCGGTGCCAACATCGTCGGGCCGGCCGGTGCATTGAAGCCGCAACGTCGTAGCCGGTGCTCATGTTCCAGCAGGGTTTCGAGCAGACTGCGGCGAGTGACGACCCCCACGAACTGGTGCTGAGACCCGAGAACGGCGACTGCGCTGGCGCTGAAGTGTTCAAATCGAGATACGACATCGGCGAGCGGAGTTGAGCGTTCAAACATGAAGGAATGCTGCCTGGGGACGAGATCGGCGAAGATTCGGAGCGGGTAGCGTCCGACCCTTCCGGGCTCAATTAAGCCGAGGAAGGGAGGGTGGAGTACGGCAAGAGAGGAAGGGAGCTCTTTAAAAACAGCAAACACCTCGCACAACGGATCAATGGCGACATTGCGCGGACGCATGTCTTCATGGACCGCAACAATGTTCGGAGTCAGCGCATCCTCAACGGTGAGTCCGGTCACTCGACTTCCCCGGTGAGCGAAATCTCCAGGTCCAATTGAACTTGGAGGATGTCTTGCGCGCTCATGAATGGTTTGATCTGCTCCATAACGAATTTGACCAGGCGGTCTTTCGTCATACGCCGGAGCAAAACCGACTTGATCAGCACGTCGCTTATGATCTCATCGTCGATGTTGAGATGTTCGAAGTTATCGGGAATGAGCAGATTAAGAGCCTTTTGGAGCGCGACGGTGCCGATCGAGGCCTCCCTCCCAATAACCAACCCGTCGGTGATCGGCGGAATGGCAAATTCTTTGATTCGTGCTTGTAAAACGAATTTTGGACCGGGGGAGGAAGTGGGCATCATTATTTTCCCTCAGTGATGGGGAACGAAGCCACGGCACTGTATACCACAGCCGCTCCCGGATTCGATAGGCCTAGGGGATTTCCTAGTCGGATTGGTCATGGAATGGTGATTGAATGCGGGAAAAATAGGTGTAACGGGCAAGTCCGAGGATGGAAATTTCAATTGATTGCCGAGAGGCCGAGAGGCCGAAAGGAGGTCGGACATGAACATCGTCGATAAGGTCGTGTTTATTCCGATTTGTTGCGCGTGCGATCGAGTGAGAAGCGATCAATACACCGGTGAGCGGTCCACCAGCAACGGCCTGGAGCAATGGATGTCGTTGGAATCCTTCCTGCGGCTCTACCGCATTCCACAAGATGCGTACTATCTGACCCACACGTATTGCCCGAGATGCGTGCAGTATCTGAGTTTTGATCAACAGAAGGCTGAAGAGAGGCTCGGGCATCCGCGAGTAGAGGCTCATCAGGAAGAGATCAGGCGGCGGATCGTCAGCGTAATCGAGTCTGCCATTGAGTGCGACTTGGATACCCTCGTGTCGCGCTGTGGAGATTTTTCTTGGGGTCAGATTTTCTTGGAAGTGGATAATATGAGCCGGATTGGGGTCATCCGGTTAACCCGATCTGCCGATGGGAAATACTGGCTGGGTCTGCCAAGGTTGGCGCGATCCGACGAAGCGCAAGTTCATGGATGACTTGTTCACGTCCTCCCCCGATCCTTGAATGCGCGATGCCTTGAGCGCGATCAGATTCCAGATCTCAAGATTCTTCAGTTCGTGACCGCCATCGGGCGCCGGTCGGTCTGGACCGCCCGTGCGATCGATGCGCTGAACCGTCGATGCGATGTGGCGGAGGCGATCATGCGCTCATATAGATGCACATACTGATCCGTCATCCGCTCCACGCTGAATCGTTTCTCAAAGACATTCCGGCACGCCTTTCGATCGAGGTCTCTCACCAAGGGCAGCACGTGGACCATCTCATCGAGACTGTCACAGGCGAATCCTGTGACGTGATCGTAGATCATCTCCGCCGCCGGTCCACCGTGAAAAGCCACGACCGGTGTGCCGCAGGCCAAGGCTTCCGCGACGCAGAGCCCGGAGGCATCTGGCCCGCCCTGAGTGCAGACAAGAGCCAAGGCTCCACCCAGGAAACTGATTTTCTGCGGCTCAGTGAGTTCTCCCAGCCATTCGACACCATTGCCGGCGACCAGCAACTTGCTCGGTATCGAGAGAGGCAGCCCGTCGATGCTGTCTAGCCG
Source organism: Nitrospiraceae bacterium (assembly GCA_041743755.1). Taxonomy (GTDB): domain Bacteria; phylum Nitrospirota; class Nitrospiria; order Nitrospirales; family Nitrospiraceae; genus Palsa-1315. Next base: position 6,662 of record JBGTMB010000047.1, read on the forward strand.
GGAAGCGACGCGAAGCGGGAGGTGTGCCCGCCTTGCGATTTCAATCGCCATCCCTAACCCCTTTCCCATGGATAGGCTGCCGATAAAGGCCAGATATTTTCCGGGTCGCGGATTGAAGCGATAGAGTTCAGCCGGCACTCCCGGGTAGATGGTCTGCTGGCAAGACGCCCAGGCCAGAGGCGCCCGCTGTGTATCAGACGTGGCAACAAGCGGGAGGTCTCGAAATTGTTTGAACACCGGAATATACTCCGGCAAATCGAGCCGGTCGTATAGGGTCGTGACCGTCGGGGTTGGACAGCGCTCCGTCATCGGAAAGCCGTCGATGCCAAAATGGGAGTGAATAATGTCGAACTCGTCGGCGCGTGTTTTGAATACCTGTTCCGCGGCCATAATCGCCGCACCAGCCCGACTCCAATTTTCAGGCGCCCAACAGAATGGTGTCGCATAGAGAACTTCAAGTTTGGCGCTGGCGCGTGAATCGGCGCTGGCAAACAGCGTGACCTCGTGGCCCCGGCGGACGAGTTCCTCAGTGAGATACGACAACGCACGCTCACCGTCCGAGGGGCTATGAGAAGGCACATTGTTCCACAGAGGTGCAATCTGAGCAATCTTCATCCAGAGCCCTATCTTTATCGAAAATGGTCCCCTGCCATCGGGCCTTTCGTCCAGGTCGGCAATGTGGTCACAGCCTCCTGTGTATCGCATCTGGTCTGTGGCGAAAACTCTGGTGTTCCCTAGTTTTTATTCCAATCGTGAAAAACTAGGGATTTCCAGGAGGACATGATCTGCCACTGTTGTACCGTAGCGTCCGCTGAAACACCGAGGGCAGACTGTTACTTTCGGAGGAAGCGGCCTGAACAAGAGGCGACGAGAAGTGATTGTTTTCCCCTCGCGGCGGAGCTAGAATCGCCTTTCATTTTCACGTCATCAATTATGCCATCGCGCCGCACACCAGCCGCTGCTCGTACAACGAAGCGACGCCAGACCGTTGCGGTCCGTCCCGCTCATCCGCCGGTCGAGCCGGAGGAAAAGGACCGGCCGGACGATCGCAGTCATCGTATGCTGATTGTAGGGATTGGCGCGTCCGCCGGAGGGTTGGAGGCCTTCACGCAGTTGCTCGCGCATCTGTCGTTGGACACCGGTATGGCGTTCGTGTTGGTGCAGCATCTCGATCCGGACCATGAGAGCGCACTCACGCAGATCCTCTCGCGCGCCACGCGGATGCCGGTGGGCGAAATCACGCACAATCAGCCGCTCCAGGCTAATCACGTCTACATCATTCCGCGCGACACCAACCTGAGCATCGTGGAGGGCCTGTTGAAGCTTGAGCCGCGTGAGCGGACGCGCATGCCGCATCGGCCGATCGATACGTTTTTTGAATCGCTGGCGCAAGACCAGCGCGAGCGGGCCATCGGCGTCGTGCTGTCCGGCACGGCCAGCGACGGCACGCTGGGGCTGGAGGCGATCAAGGCCGAGGGCGGCTTCACCTTCGCGCAGGACGACTCGGCCAAGTACGACTCGATGCCCCGCAGCGCCGTGGCCGCCGGCTGCGTCGATCTGGTTCTTGCGCCCGAGGACATCGCCAAAGAGCTGATGCGCATCGCCAAACATCCGTTCGTCACCGAGCGCCCGCTCGAACTGTCGACGCGCGCGGAGAAGGATCACGAGAACGCGATCGCGCATCAGGATGACGACCAGCCGCTGCCCTCGGGAGGACGCGGAACCCCGCTTACAGGTGGAGGGCAGGCGCGCGACGAGGCCGAGCAGAGGGAAAAGGACCCGTCGAACGGCGAGGCGGACGGCTACAAAAAAATCATGTTGCTCTTACGCAACCATAGCGGCGTCGACTTTTCGCTCTACAGATCCAGCACCATCCAGCGGCGCATCGCACGGCGCATCGTTCTCACCAGGCAGGACACGCTGAAGGGCTACGCGAGCTTTCTTCGGGGCAACGCCGGTGAACTCGACTCGCTCTTCTCCGACGTGCTCATCAGCGTCACGAGTTTCTTCCGCAACCCCGAGGCGTTCGATGTGCTCCAGCGAAACGTCCTGCCCAAGCTCCTGGCGCAGCGCGGGGACGATCCGGTCCGTTGCTGGGTGCTCGGCTGCTCTACCGGCCAAGAGGCCTATTCCCTCACCATGTCGTTCGTGGAAGCGGCGCAGGAAGCGCCGCGCGCGCGAAAATTCCAGATCTTCGCTACCGATCTCAACGAGAAACTCCTCGAGAAGGCTCGGCATGGCTTGTATCCGAGGACGCTCGCGCAGGACATCTCGCCCGAGCGCCTGCGGAAGTTTTTCGTCGAGGAGGACGGCGGCTACCGCATCAGCAAAGCGCTGCGAGACATGGTCGTGTTCGCGCGGCAGAACCTCATCGCCGATCCGCCCTTCTCACGCATGGACCTCATCAGTTGCCGAAATCTCCTCATCTATCTGGAACCGAGCTTGCAGCAGAAGGCGATGCCCACGTTCCATTACGCGCTCAAACCCGGCGGATACTTGCTGTTGGGCGCCTCGGAATCCGTCGGCGAGTTCACAAACCTCTTCGAGCCGGTAGACCGGAAGCACAAGATCTTCTCCAAGAAGCCCGCGCCGACCCCTGGGTTTCATGTGCCGGTCAAAAGAGCAGCGGCCAAGCGAGCCGCACGGGGACCGCTGCTACCTCTTCCGATCGGGCAGGCGAGCCTGCCGGGTGGAGTGAAATTATCGGAGAGTTTCCGCGGCGAACTCAACGCGCAGCGCGAGGCCGACCGGATCGCCGTCAGCCAGTTCGCTCCTCCGGGGGTGTTGATCAATGACGCGCTGCAAGTGTTGCAGTTCCGCGGGCCGACGGGGGCCTACCTGGAACCGCCGGCGGGCAAGGCGAGCTTCGATGTGCTGAAGATGGCGCGCGAAGGGCTGATGCTGCCGCTGCGTGCCGCCATCAACAAAGCCAAGCAGGGGAATAAGACCGTACGCGCGGAGCGCGTGCGGGTCACGCGCGACGGCGTGACCGAGACAATCCACGTGGCAGTGATTCCGCTGAAAAACTTGCGGGAGCGCTGTTTTTTGGTCGTGTTCGAAGAAGCGGGCAAGACCAGCCGCGCGGCCGGTCTCGCCCGGGCGCGTCGGCAGCCGGCCGCGACGCCATTGAGCGCACAACAGGAATTGCGCCGGATTGCCGAACTCGAAGCCGATCTCTTCGAAACCCGCGAGTACCTCCAGGCCTTGCATGAGCAGCACGAAGCAGCCAACGAAGAACTCCAGGCGGCCAACGAGGAGGTCCAGTCTGCCAACGAAGAATTGCAGAGCATCAACGAGGAACTCGAGACGTCCAAGGAAGAGCTGGAGTCGACCAACGAAGAGTTGACGACCGTCAACGAGGAGATGTTGCATCGGAACGCCGGTCTCCAGCAACTCAACAACGACCTGGGCAACTTTGAAGGCTCTGCCAAGCTCGCCATCTTGGTGCTGGGGCGCGATCTGACCATCCGCCGGTTCAGCCCGCAGGCGGGAAAGGAGCTCGATTTACTGCCGGCCGACGTGGGGCGGTCGATCAGCCGGCTCCGGCATAGCTTCGTGTCGGCCGGTTCCTCGGAAGCGCTACTCGATCTAGACCTGGGGGCGCTCACCGACGAAGTCATCAGCGAGCTGCGCGAGCAGGAGCGCGAGGTGCGCGACAGAAGTGGCCGCTGGTATTTACTGCGTGTGCGCCCCTACATGACGCTCGACAAGAAGGTGGACGGCGCCATTCTGGTGCTGGTGGACATCGACAGGCTCAAGCGCAACGAGCAAGCGCTAAACGTAAGTGAGGCCCACTACCGTGCCATGTTCGAGGCGACAAGCGTCGGGGTGGGCGAGTGCGATGCCACCACGGGACGGTTCCTCCGCATCAATGAACAGTTCGGGAAAATCCTGGGCTATGCCACGGCGGAAATACTCGGCAAGACGTTCCCCGAATTGTCACACCCCGACGATCCACCTGGGGACTGGGATAAATATTCGAGCCTGGTTCGGAGCGACATCCCGCTCCTCGAGACCCAGAAGCGTCTCATCCGCAAAAATGGGACGAGCGTCTGGACTCACATCACCATCAACCTTGTTTTGGATGCCGCGGGCCAGCCACTCCGTGCCGTGGCAATCGTGCTCGACATCTCTGAGCGTATGCGCGCCGAAGAGGCGATGCGCGCGAGCGACGAGAGGCTCCGGGCCTTCTCCGGCCAATTGGAGCTATTGGTGACGGACCGCACACAGGACCTCGTGCAGTCGCAAGAGCGACTGAGGGCCTTGGCGACGGAACTGAACCTCTCTGAGCAGCGTCAACGCAAGCGGCTGGCCGGTGAGATGCACGATAGCCTGGCGCAATGGCTCGTGATCTGTTGCCTCAATCTTGGACGGATGCAACTGATCGATCTACCGCCAAAAGCCAGCCAGATAGTCAAAGAGACCGAAGAGGTGCTGGACAAGGCCTTGGAGTATAGCCGCACGCTGATGACAGAATTGAGCCCGCCGGTGTTGCAGGAACATGGTCTTCCGGCGGGCCTCGTGTGGCTCGGGGAACAGATGCAGCATCATGGCTTAACGGTGACGGTCAATGTCGGGACAGTCGCCTATTCCTCCCTTCGAGACGATTGCGCAGTGCTCCTGTTCCAGTCGGTCCGCGAGTTGCTGATGAACGCCCTGAAACATGCCGAATCCAAAGAGGTCGCGATTCGTCTCTTTGAAAGCGACGGCGATCTTTGCATCGAAGTGCACGACGACGGCATCGGCTTCGATCTTGCTGCTGCTGCTGCTGCTGCTGCTGCTGGCAGTACTAGTACCGCTATGTCCTCCAAATTGGGACTCTTCAGCATTCGCGAACGAATGACCGCGCTGGGCGGACGGTTCGACCTGAAATCTTCTCCAGGCGCAGGAACGACGGCAACGCTCGTGCTGCCGCTCGGCGTTGCGAACGCCGTCGGTTCTGAGGTGAAAGTTCTGATTTCTGAGTTGTCCGGCGGCGCGATCGACCACCCGTCTACAGCAGTCAGCCATCGATTCGATAACTCAGAACTCAGAACTCAGAACTCAAAACTTCACCGGCAGGATGCGAAGATTCGTGTCTTGTTGGTGGATGACCACGCCATGGTGCGGCAGGGCTTGCGGGTGGTGTTGGAATCCTACCCCGACGTGGAGGTGGTGGGTGAGGCATGCAACGGGGAAGAGGCGGTGGAGTATGTCGAACGGTTGCAGCCGACCATCGTCGTGATGGATATCAACATGCCAAAGATGAATGGAATCAAAGCGACAGCTCAGATTACCTCCCGCTTTCCCGGCATCATCGTCATCGGGTTGTCGGTGCAAGCCGGGGGCGAGAACGAGGTGGCGATGAGGAACGCCGGGGCGGCGATGCTGCTCACCAAGGAAGCGGCGGTAGAAGAACTCTATCTGGCGATCTGTGCAACGCTGGATTTGAGACTCAAGGGAAAAGGGCTGAGTCCGGAGGGCGAGTGAATCACGCTCAGCACACAGCACGCTCGCTGTCAAAGAACGAGCAGATCATCGCGGCGCCGACCTTGATCAAAAAACTTCCGCTGCTCCTACGCCGCTTCATCGGCGACATGTCGCAGACCGAGCGCATCATCCTCGGGCTCGATCTTCGCAAGACACCGGAGACGAATAACCCTCTCGCCTGACCTCTGGAAATTTCTCATGGCTAAGAAAATACCCACCGTTCAGGCCCTCCTCCAGGAAAGCCGGGAGTTGCGTGCACGGCTGGAGGAGTCGGAGTCTACGCTCCGCGCCATCCGTGGAGGTGATGCGCTGGTGGTCGACGGTCCCGATGGCCATCGAATCTACACGTTGCAAGGAGTGGATGCCGAATCGAACCGATTCCGCGGTGAGATCCTCGCTCAGATCGGCGAGGCCGTTCTCGCAGTGGATCGCGACCAGCGTGTCACCTATCTGAACCCTGCCGCCGAACGACTCTACGGTGTCACCACGGTCGAGGCTCTCGGTCGCAGGATGACCGAGCTGTATGAATTATGGCCGGCTTCCCAGGGTCATGACAGGGACATGACGTTCCCCCGCCATGAGGGCGCACCTTGGCGGATTGAACAGGTCCATCGCACCCGCGACGGACGCGAGTTGCAAGTCGAGTTGAGTGACACGCCGTTGCTGGATAGTGCGGGTCAGCCGGCCGGCCGGCTCTTCGTCATCAGGGAGATCACAGACCGTAAGTGCGTGGAGCGACGGTTGCAGGAAAGTGAAGCGCAGCTGGGCCTGGGGATGCGCGTCGCCGGGGTGGCGCTGGCGTCTGTCGATTACGTGACGGGGACGATTCATTTGACCTCCGAGGCTGCATATCTGTTCGGCCTTGGCGACGCTGAGGTGACGGTGCCGCGCGAGGTGATTCACGAGACGTTCCACCCGGAGGAGCGAGGGGAAATGGCGCGTCTGATTGCCGAGGCGCTGGACTCTGCGGGCGACGGGGGGTTTGTGGGAGAGCACCGCGTGGTCAGGCAGGGAAAAGAGGTGCGTTGGCTGCGGGTGCGCAAGCAAGTGATCTTTGAAGGCGAAGGTGAGTCGCGCAAACCCGTGCGCGCCATACTTGCGGCGCTGGACGTGACGGCGGAGCGCAGCGCGCACCAGAAGCTGGAGAGCGTGTTGAGCAGCATCACCGACGGCTTGCTCGTGCTGGATAAGGACTGGCGCTACGCCTATTGTAACGAGCAAGGCGCGCGCATGATCGGCATGCGCGTGGAACAACTCCTGGGCCGGTGCGTCTGGGACCTATTCCCGCACTCGGTGGGCACGAACTTTGAGGCTTGCTATCGGCGCGCCGTGGAGAACGGTCAGCCGGTCCACTTCGAGGAGTTTTACCCGGGACTTTTGAATCTGTGGCTCGAAAGCCACTGCTATCCATCCGACGAAGGCCTGTCCGTTTACTTCCGCGACATCACCGCACGGAAGCAGGCGGAAGCCGCGCTGCAGCAGAATGCGGCCTTGTTTACCACCCTGATCGAGCAGGCGCCGATGGGCGTCTATGTGGTGGACGCGCAATTCCGGTTGCAACAGGTGAACACCGAGGCGATGCCGGTGTTCAAAACCGTGCACCCACTGATCGGGCGCGATTTTAAAGAAGCCATAGAGATCCTTTGGGGGCCGGAACTTGGGCGGCAGATCGCGACCATCTTCCGCCACACGCTGGAAACGGGCGAGCGTTACGAGTCACCGCCTTTCGTCGAACAACGCCACGACCTTGGCGAAGAGCAAGCCTACGAATGGGAAACGCAGCGGGTGACGCTCCCCGACGGTCAGCACGGCGTGGTCTGCTATTTCCACGACATAACTGCGCGCGTGGGCATGGAGCAGGCTTTACGCGCCAGCGAGGAGCGGTTCCGCGCCTTGGCCGGCCAATTGGAGCATGTGGTGAAGGAGCGCACCGAGGAACTG
>JBGTMB010000048.1:0-2845 GCA_041743755.1 Nitrospiraceae bacterium
CACAGTCGCTGGTTGGTGGCCAAACGGATGGAGCGGATCGAATACAAAGTGCTCATCATGAGTAATAAGGGTGGAGTCGGGAAAAGTACCTGTACGACGAATCTTGCCGTGAGTCTCGCACTCAAAGGGTGGCATGTCGGCATTTGCGATATGGATATCCATGGCCCGAACATTCCCAAGATGGTGGGTGCCGAAGGGCAGAAGCTCAAGATCAGTAGCTCGGGCGGAATCATTCCCTTCCAGGCGTATAACCTTAAGATTGCTTCAATGTCTTTTTTGCTACAGAATTCGGACGATCCGATCATCTGGCGCGATGCGTATAAGTATGAGTTCATCAACCAGCTCTTGGGCGGTGTCGAGTGGCAGGATCTCAATTTTTTGTTTGTCGACCTTCCTCCAGGGACCGGCAACGAATCGGTCACGACCATCGACCTGCTCGGCAATGTCAGCGGTGCGGTGATCGTGACGACGCCCCAGGAAGTGGCCCTCTTAGATTCACGCAAGTCGGTCACATTCTGCAAAGATAGCGAAGTGCCGATTATTGGGATTGTTGAAAATATGAGCGGGTTAGAGTGCCCCCATTGCCACAATCATATTGAGGTGTTCAGAAAGGGAGGCGGAGAAGCGTCTGCATTGGACATGGGTGTGCCCTTCCTCGGGCGGATTCCGCTCGATCCCGATGTCGTGATCCAGTCCGATGCCGGTGAGCCGTTTGCGATGTTCAACTCCGATACGGCTACGGCCGAGTGTTATCACGAGATTGCAAACAAGGTCGAAGCGTTCTGCAAGAAGCGCGGGTCCCTCGTGAATGTTGGATCTCGGCAGGCGCACTGATAAAGGGGAGAAGGTGAAAGCGATAGACGCAACACAGGGGCTTACGCAGTTGGAGGAGGCGCAACGGATTGTCTTGGAGTCTACGCCGATCCTGGGCTTGGAGAAAATTTCGATCCTTGACGCGTTAGGCCGTGTTCTCGGTGAGGACATTGTGGCGGAACGGGATAATCCACCCTGGGACAACAGTGCGATGGATGGCTTTGCGGTGCGGTGGGATGATATCAAGCAGGAGCATGCCATTCAGAAAACGGTCACGCTCACAGTAATTGAGGATGTGGCGGCGGGAAAGATGCCGTCAAAATCTGTCGGCGCGCTGCAGGCGATTCGCATCATGACCGGGGCTCCGCTTCCGAAGGGGGCAGATACGGTTTTGAAGGTGGAAGACACTGAGCATACCGCGGATTCCGTACGCGTTTTCAAGCCGGAACAGCAAGGTGCAAACATTCGGCCTCAAGGTGAAGACGTCAAGAAGGGTGAGTGTATTATCGGCAAGGGGACCAGAATTCGTCCTGGTGAAGCCGGGATGTTGGCGATCCTCGCAAAGTCGTTCATCTTTGCCCATCAACGGCCTCGTGTGGCGATCCTTTCGACCGGGGATGAACTGGCTGACTTGGACGAGCGATTCAGCGAGGAGAAAATCATCAACTCCAATAGCTATGGGATTGCGGCAGCGGTGCAGGAGGCGGGCGGCATTCCCCTGCTACTGGGGATTGCGCGGGATACGCCTGCTGCGTTGAAGGACAAGATTTCGCAGGGGCTGACGGCAGATATTCTCGTGCTGTCCGGTGGTGTGTCGATGGGCGACTACGATTTCACGAAAGCAGTCTTCCAGGAACTGGGTGCAGCAATGAACTTCTGGAAGTTAGCGATCAGGCCCGGACAGCCCCTTGCCTTCGGCAAGATTCAGGGCAAGCTGGCGTTCGGTTTGCCGGGGAATCCCGTGTCCTCCATGGTAACATTCGAACAACTGGTCCGGCCGGCCATGCTGAAAATGAGCGGGCACCGGAGCTATGGTCGTCCGGTTGTGCAGGCGATCTTCCAGGAGAAGTTTTCCAAACGGACGGATCGGCGTCACTTTCTCCGCGGGGTGCTTACACGAGAAGAAGGGGTTTTCAAGGTTCGCACGACCGGGGCGCAGGGATCCGGGATATTGACGTCTATGGTGAAGGCCAATTGTTTGATCGATATACCGGTCGAAGTCGAACGCGTGAATCCGGGTGATCTGGTCTCGGTGCAACTGCTGAGCGGAGAAGCGTGGATCACCCATGCCGATCCGGCCCAGACGAGCGGGCATCGCCTCTCATGTTGCTGAAGGTAACGGTGAGCAGCGCCCAGGGGCATCCGTATATGGTTGATCGGTCCTGACAACGAAGGGCTCTTTTTGTATGGCCGTACCTATTGTTTCTTTTGTCGGTCGGTCGAACAGCGGGAAAACCACGCTGATCGAGCGAGTGATTCCGCAGTTAGTCCAGGCTGGCTACAAAGTGGCGACGGTAAAGCACGCCGGCCATGGATTTGATCTCGATACGGAAGGGAAAGACAGTTGGCGCCATAAGCGAGCTGGGGCCAGTAGTGTGATGGTGCTTTCCAAGGGCAGTATGGCGATGTTTGCCGACGTGCCTGATCAGTTGAACGTCGAGGCCGTGCGGGATCGGTTTCTCGATGACACCTACGACTTGATCATTGCCGAAGGATGGAAGCACGAACACTATCCGAAGATCGTCATCGTCCGTGAGCAGATCGGTGAAATTCCTGTGTCGACGGAAGGGCTTCTTGCGGTGGTATCGGACAAGCCCGTAGATCTAGCTGTTCCGTTGTTTGGACTGGACGATGTCGTCGGCGTGGCGGCGTTGATCATGAAGCAGTTTCCACGATCACCATCCCGCGCAGATCAGCAGAGCGTGAAGCGTATCTTGTGAAGCGTGTCTCGTTCAGGCGTTTCAAGTTTCGAGTTTCATGTTCCAAGTTTCAGGTTCGAGACCTGAGTTTCAGTAATCCGAAACGAGCAACC
>JBGTMB010000049.1:0-4389 GCA_041743755.1 Nitrospiraceae bacterium
GGATCATGGGTTTCTTCTTCCGGCTTCCCACTGTACATCAAGTCAAACCGATGCCCTGCAGCAATTCAAGGCCTGGGGCGAGTCGGCTTATCTCAAGCCGCTCGGGTCGGTCGAACCGGGGCAGTTTCTGTATGTGCACGATGGGGTCGAGCAGATCCGCCGAGTCATGGAACAGCAGGCGGTGTCACTCCAAACAGTTACGCCTGGGCAGCAGGCCACGGTCTATGTGGCGGGAGAGCGAGTGGTCGCCACGGTGGTTCGTTCTGCTGAACCTGTCACCCAGCCGATGGAAGTGCCCTCGGCTCATGTCGCGCAATGTCTTGGCCTCGTGCGCGCATTGGGGCTGACCTTCGCCGAGTGCCAGATCGTGATCAATCCCGATGGGGGAGTCTATTGCCTCGATGTCAGCAGCACGCCGAATTTCTGGCGCTGCCCGCAGGATGCCCAGCAGAAGATTGTGGAGTATCTGCTCGAACATCTTTCCAAACTGAGGAGTCTTTCGCATCATGATTCTTCTCATGGGGCCGATGGCCGATCCAGTGCTCGCGAACGTGTGTGCCCGACTCGCAGTCCGGAACGCTGATCTCATGCTCGTCTATCCGGAGTCGGACGGGCAGGACTGGGATGTGTCCTGGTCCACCGACGGCGGTCAGGCTGTGGGGCGTATCCGTCTCGGCCAGCGGGTCATCGATGCCGCAAGCATCAATGCCGTGTACCTCCGTGGAGTCGGCGCCCGGTCAGCCTCGACGCCTCGTGAACGCATGGTGGCGACGACGCTCTGGGAGTTCGCCGAAAGCCTTCCGGTCCTGGTCGTCAACCGGCGCCAGGCCGGGCATACGAACATGTCGAAGCCCTATCAGCAGCGATTGATTGAGCAGTATGGCTTCCTGGTTCCGAAGACCCTGGTGACGATGGTGCCGGAGGACGCGCGCCGCTTCTATGATGCCTGTCAGGGACGCGTTATCTACAAATCCATCAGCGCGGAGCGATCAATCGTGAGGCCGCTCACGCCAGCCGATTTTCCTCGCCTGGAACAGATCCGGACCTGCCCGGTGCAACTACAAGAAACCATTCCCGGCGCCGACATACGTGTCCATACGGTGAGAGACCGGCTGTTCGCAACCGAGGTGCTGTCGGACGGGGCGGACTACCGGTATGCCGAACGCGAGGACAAACAGCGCACGATGCGGGCGGTCGAATTGGAGGAGAGCGTGCAGACCCGCTGTCTCAATCTTGCCAAGGGACTGGGATTGAGCCTGAGCGGGATCGATCTTCGCCGGACACCGGACGGCGCCTACTATTGTTTCGAAGTCAATACCAGCCCGGGATTTACATTTTTCGAGAACTATACGGGTCAGCGGATCGGTGATGCTTTGGCCGATTTGCTCTGTGCCGGCAGGGCGTAGTGCGGGTGGAACTGTCGAGTCACAACGAAGGGAGCATCATCATGGGGAGACAGCCGTTTATCACCGCGGACTTGAGGCCGGATATGACTGTGGAGTCCGAGCCCGGACACGTTTCGCCGTCGGGGCAGGCGACGACCGTGCAGTTGGCCGAAGCGGCTCGTGCCGTCCTGTCGGAAGGAGAACAACAGCAGATTGAACGAGGCAGACAGGATACCCGTCAAGAGCTCATGTCGGCGGTGCCGCGCCCCAATCCGGATGTCCAGGGAACGACGCTCGATGGCGAGACCGTGCTGCTCAATCTGAGCACAGGCCGCTACTACACCTTGAATCGGGTTGGCAGCGCGATCTGGGAAACCTGCACGGGAACACAGTCTCTTCGGGCTATCCACGTCGCCCTGTGCGGGCGGTTCGACGCTCCGCCGGAACGGATTGCCGATGATCTATTTGCCCTCGTGACCCATCTGAGCCACGAGGGGCTCTTAACCCTAGAACAGGCGTGAAATAGAATTGAGCCACCGAGCAGCTCACACAGGGTGGCCAGGGTTGAAGAAGGAACCAACTTCTCTCGTGGGGGATGTCATGAATACTGCGGTTACTGCCGGCGAGTATCTCTTCAATTGTCATGGCTTCGATCTCCGCTTTCGGACGTCAGTGTCCGCATTTGTCGAGCCGGCGCTCGTATTTCTCCGTCATTTCCAGACGGACGTGGCGCAGGGAGGACCGGTGTTGACGATCCAATTTGAGGAAGCTGCTAGTCGAGCGGAGGTGCCGGTCACGAGGTCAGCAGGCTCGAAGGTGCTGTTTGCAGGGGAGCGGCCCTCTCTGGGGGATACGATGCGTCCGCTGTGGCAATGCGAGATCGCGCAGGACGGGGACCGGCTCATTGCCGACTTTCATGAGCAGGGCGTGCTGGTGATCGATGGCGCCAGGAATCTGGTGGAGGGTTACTTCATTCGACCCGACGCGATGCACCCGGACGTGCGGACGAGCTTTCTCCATTTCGCGCTCGCCGAGCTGCTCAAGCGCAACGGCCTCTTTACCGTGCATGCGACGGCGCTCGAGTACGGGGGGCAGGGCATCTTGATTCCCGGCTATAGCGGCCAGGGGAAGACGACGTCGTTTCTCTCGCTCCTGCGCTCAGGCTTTCGCTATCTGTCGGACGACTATCCCTTGCTGCGCGATCGGGGCACGCAGATGGAACTGCTGGCCTTTCCCATGAAGATCGATGTGACGGACCGGACGATCGAGTTTTTTCCTGAGTTACGCAATGCGCCACCAGGCCTATTGAAACAAGGGGTGCAGAAGAAACACTTTCAGTCTGAAGACCTCTATGCCGAGTCCATTGGCCGTTCCTGCACGCCGGCCATGATCATGTTCCCGCACGTGGTTGATATGCCGCATAGCTGTCTGGAACCGCTGCCTAAGAGCCGCGCGCTCGAGGCGCTGATGCCGCAAGGACTGTTGGTCTATGACCAGGCCGTAGCCTGCCGTGAATTTCAGGCTTTGTCGAAGCTCGTTCAGCAGGTGGATTGCTATCGCCTCCACTTCGGGCGGGACGTTCTAGATCTGCCCACGTTGATCCGCCCGTTGCTTGAAGCCCGATCCGCGGCGGCGTCGGCAGGCGTTGGGGCCTATCGGTAAGTCTGGGAATTGGGCCAGTAGCGTCCGGTTAAAATTCTAGCAAAGTCAGCTGGTTATCGATTGGTGGCGCAATGGTTTTGGTGACATCGGGCTGCAAGGCGCATGAAATCTCGGTTTTCTCGAAAACTGAGACTGACAAGATCTGTAGACACGTGTAGAGCGAGGCATCGAGGTGCAGCTCCTTTTTGACAATGGCGATGAGCACGTAGGTGGACACGGCGCACCAGATTTGGGTCTTCACCGCGTTCTCGCTGGTACCCAGGAAACGCTTGATGCGCAAGTGTTGCTTGATCCATTTGAAGAACAATTCCACTTGCCAACGATGTTTGTACAGTGCGGCGATGGTCAACGGCGGCAAGCTCGTGTTGTTGGTCAGAAACACCAGCGTCTTGCCAGAATCGGGATCTTGAAAACGAATACGCCGCAAATGTTCGGGGTAGTCCTTCGCCACATAAAACCCGTTCAATGCGATGCGCTGATCGCAGATCACCCCGGTTGCCCTGTTGGTCTTGGTCGAATACACGCGGCGGGCGTTCATGCCGCGCTTGGCTCGGGTGACAAAGAAAGCCCCCGCCTGATGCAGCGTGTAGAGTCGCGCAAAGTCGAGATAGCCGCGATCCATGATGTAAAAGGCCCCGGCCTCGAGCGGCAAGATGTCGAGCACATTGACATCGCCCAGCTTGCCGTCGCTGATGTGGATGAAGGCGGGAATGTTGCCGCGCAAGTCCAGCAGCGTGTGCATCTTCACTGCCGCTTTGGTGCTGCGAAACGGTGCCCAATCGAACACCGACAAGCACAGGTCGATGGTGGTGGCATCGAGGGCGTAGACAGTGTTGTGCAACTCGACTCCAAAATCCTCGTTGCAGTAGAGCTTGCGCGCACGTCGAATGAGCAGTGCGGCGATATCGGCCCAGAGGTGCCAGTCGCGCCCTTCGTTGGCATCGGCCAGGGTCGAGCGACGCACGGTGGTGCGCAGTCCCATGTGGTAGAGCTTGCCCGCATTGGCCGAGAGACACACTTCGATATCGCGCAAACTCTCTCGCCAAGTCAGTTGCGCGAAGGCCAGAACACGAAATTGCTCGGCGCAGGTGAGCGTTCTCGCTCCCTTGTCGCCTCCATGACGCGCCACAATGCGGGTAAAGCTCGTCCATGGCACAAACTCCATCAATTGCGCAAACAAGGTTTTGCCAATATACATGGTCGTCTCCAGCGTGTTGAACACGCTGGAAACTACCAAAAAACAGAAATTCGCGTTTCAAGTCGGCACCAAAAAAATCGCTTGCAAAACCACGCCAGCATTGGCTTTATCGCAGTCTTGCTATCATTTAACCGGACACTACTG
>JBGTMB010000050.1:0-14372 GCA_041743755.1 Nitrospiraceae bacterium
GCGCCAGCAATCCAACAGCAACAAAGCGCGCGTCGATCACGTCGAGAATATGTTGCTGCAGTTCATCCCGGAACGCCGCGAGACTCTCATCGTGAAGATAGCGATCGACCGTACGAGGCAACCGGCGCCTCCAGGACTGTGCAGCCTGCCGCGCACCATCAGCGGCGGATCCCCCATGCACAAGGATGGCGCGGACTTCATGTTCGAAAAATCCCACATGCACTTCTTCATCTTCCAAAATCGAGGTTAGATCGGGCCGCAAGCCGACTAACAACCTGGCAAACTCTAATCCCAACGCTTCATATCCGTAGAGATGCACCGCGAGCACCCTCCACTGACTGGGCATACGAGGGAGAGCCGCCTTTCCGTGCGAATTCGTTCCCAGCAACAGCTCAAACTGCTTGAGATGCTGCGCTTCTTCCTCCTCATGACGGCGCAAGAACTGCAACACCCCGCAGGGAACGTCTTGCGCTTGAGCAGAACGTACCGCCCACAATGCCATGGCCTCCGCCTTGAGGAATTGTTCCAGAATGGCCCGTTCGCAGGAAGAAGGAAGCGGATGAGTCATGCACTGAGTCTACCGGAACGACGGGGCAGAACCAACCAAGCAGTGGTGAGTGCTGAGTTGTGAGTTAGTTTCATACAACTCAGAACCCAGAACTTTTAACTCAGAACTTCTTTGCTCGTCTCGCGCTTGTTGCGCCTCGGGCTAGACACTCTCCAAATCATTCCTGTATTCTAGCGCCCGGTTACGTACCATCCTTTCTGGCGGTGTAGCTCAGTTGGTAGAGCAGTGGACTCATACGCCTGACTGCGCACCCCCCCCCTTGTAATCAATGATTACAAGGGGGTTTTTGTTGTCTCGTGGGGTGGGGTGGCGGGAGGTGGTCTAAAGCCTCTCGCGGGCACAATTACGGGCACAGCCCTTGCGCCGTCTTTCACTGCCCGCCTACAATGCGCCTCCTTGCGAGGCCCTCATACATTTCACATTTAGTCCCTTTTCGTCGCTTCATTGAACTTGCTGAAGAAGGAGTTGCAGGGGAAAGGGTACTTTTGTAGCCCAAACAGGAGCCAACCGACTCTGGAGAGACCTCTGGCGGCATGAGCGGGCGAGCGTGGGCAGTCGGCGGAGCCGCAGGCGGGTCGATAGCCACCAGGCAGGACACCTTCTGCATGACGAATAATATTGACGAAGAGGTCAAGCAGCAAGCAGTTGGTGCAGTCAATCACACAACCGAGTTGGAGGGAGTTATGGCGAATTATACTCTGCGGTGGGATCAGAATCTGCGGGGCGCGAAGCGGTTTGTAGTCTTGGCGGCATTCCACAATAAAGCGGTGCTGGATAAGAACACGGGATTGGTGTGGGAGCAGGCGCCCGATGCCTCGGAAAGAGTCTGGGCACCTGCCATCTTCGAGTCTGTCAACAAGAATGTCGGGGGCACAGTGGGTTGGCGGTTACCCTCGGTGGTGGAGCTAAAGAGCCTGTTAGATCACACGTTGCCGCCACCCTTTCTACCCGATGGCATCTTCACCGGCGTCCAGCCGGTCGCGTATTGGTCGGCGACGACGTGGAGCAATGATCCTACACGCGCGTGGATCGTGAACTTTTCAGACGGCTTAGTGAGTGCCATGGGTAAGAACGACGTTCCAATCCACTTCTGGTGTGTCCGCGGTGGCATGAATGCGGACCAGTATTGATCCCTCAGTGATTTGAGAGAGTTGATTATTTGGCGATGCCGGGGGCGTGGGCTTTCGGCTCCGTGGTGAATTCGATGGTCCGCTACAAGCACCTGGCCATCTTTAATATTTGGAGCAAGAGAGACAGTATCTCGCCGTGGCGGCTGAGGGGGAGGGGGGAGAACTAAGATGATTGCGCAGTCTAGTGTGTGCTCCACAATTTTAGAAGGATAGGATCCATAGGGGGCTAGAAGTGTGGGTAACACGGGTTTCAGGAAACTGTCCAGGCTGCGGAGCCATTAACAAGTTCGGAAATGTCTCGGTTGGAAAAAACCATGTTCTCCGAGGTTGTTGGACTTGTCCGCACAGTGAGCCTATTCCACTGCCTCCGCTCAGGAAGATAATTCTTTATCTCGATCAATTCTTTTTTGGCCATTCGTTTTTGGAAAAAGACCGCCGCTTTGTAGACGCCGCTCACCAAATCAGCAAGATTTCCGCAGATCAATTGTAGGTCGTTCCATACTCTTCTGTGCACGAAGATGAACCGCACCAATGGCGTGGTTACGGGGGCAAGGATAAAGAGGATCTCATCAATCAACCTCGCGTGGCCATGAGTTTGAGCCTGCATACGAGGTGGAACAATCCCAAATGGCATGAGCGTTTCAAGCATTTCGTTCGGAAGGGCCACCAACGTTCAAGCTTCAAGATGAGGATGCTCTCGCGGCATACGCTTATTGTGAGAATGTCGTCACTGGCGTAGAAGAGTTACCTCAACTCGGGCCACGAGCGGAAGTCCGCGGAATCAAGTTCCTCGCAGAGTTGTCAAAATTACAATCACAAGGAGGGAATAAATCATGAGTACGATACTCGACGAAGCAGAGGCACGGGTTACGGGCGTAAAAACCAACGCGCAAAGTACACAGGCGCAGCAAGTGGAGGCCATGCGCGAGGAGATCGGGCGGCATCGCTGGAAGACTCGCGTGACACCCGCCACGATCAACAGAGAACTCGCCACGCTCATTCGCATGTTGCGATTGGGTTACGAACGTGAAAAAGTCGGCAAACTGCCGGTCATCCACAAGCTAACCGACGCAGCGCCACGGTCTGGATTTTTTGAGCGGACCGACTTCGAGGCGGTACGCCGACAGTTGCGGCCAGATCTTCAATGTGACGTCACGATCGCACACTCGTATGGGTGGCGGATGCAGTCTGAGGTCTTAACCTTGGGGTTGAGTCACATCGATCTCATCGCAGGCACCATGCGAATCAATCCAGGCGGCAGCAAAACCGGCGAGGGCCGGGTCGTCGACCGGTATAACATTGTGTCACCCGGCGATCTTCAGGACGCGGCCTGCAAAATGGCTGACGGGCACAATCTCAGGCACAATGCACTTTCCCCGCTTGACTCTGTCACCGTAAGTCGTTAATTTTGCTGCACTGGCGGTGTAGCTCAGTTGGTAGAGCAGCGGACTCATAAGCCGCGGGTCCCCCGTTCAATCCGGGGCACCGCCACCATTTTTTCAAGTGGTTACGCGACCGCCTCTCTCGAGGCCGTGACCGATTGTGCTACTTTCTCGCCGCAAGCGATCCAGCACCTCTGCGCCGCCGCGCAAACTCTCCAGCTGATGATGCGCATAGCGCAACACCATCGAGATCGTTTTCCACCGGCCCAATTTCTGAACCGTGTAGACATCAACCCCGGCTTGGATCAACCGCGTCGCAAAGGTATGCCGCAAGTCATGGAAGCGGAATCGCATGATCCCTGCCTTGCGCATCGCCGGATAAAACGCCCGCAACAGATTGCGCGCCTCCCGGGGGTGGCCCGCCCCATTGACGAAGACCGCGTCGGCCTTCCCCCGCACCGCGGCGCGCGCGAGCAAGATTCCCATCGCCGTGTCATTGACCGGCAAGGTATCCCGCGATCCATTTTTCTGCTCGAGGATCGTGAGGGTCCGTCGTGCCAGATCCACGTGGGACCACTGCAGCTTCAAGATTTCCCCGCGTCGCATCCCAGTGTGGAGCGCGAACATGATGAGCTCCTGAAGCCAGGGGGCGGACGCCGCTAGCAACCGCTGCTCTTCCTCCGGCGTCAACCAACGCTCAATACCATTGCGGACCTTCTCCTTCGCGATCTTCAGCACGGGATTCTCGGTGACCCATTCCCACTCCATCATCGCGAGCTTGTAGGCGTGACCTAGCAAGATGAGCTCCGCGTTGAGAGTCTGGGGGGCCGCTCCCTGAGCACGTCGGCTCGCTTTGTATTCGGCGAGCCGAGCTGGGCGGAGCTGATCGAGCGGGACTTCGCCGAACGCGCGCAGCAAATGCGCGGCAAGACTCCGGTCCCGGCGGTGGGTCATCGCCGCCTTATTCGGGGCCGAGTGGTCTCGTAAATATCGTTCGAGCAAGTCCTTCACCGTTCGGTGCGGCATTGTAGGCGGAGAGTCCACCCACGTGCCTTCAGCAATCAGGCCCCGCACCTTGAAATAAATCCGCTCCGCCAGCTTCCGATCCGTCACATTCGTCGACCGGCGAATCTGTCGTCCTTCGAAACTAAACCGCATCCACCAGACTGGTCCTCGCCTATACAGAGCCATGGGTCTCCCCCTTTCGTGTGGCCCTGTCTTGGTCTGGTTCCCCGTGACACGAAGTATAGACTGCGCGCTTGGCCTCGGCAATGAGGACATCTACGTTGTCGGGGCCGTGTCGGCGCCGGGGTGCAGCTGGCTCTGGGATGCCTCCTCGCCGATAATTCTGGAGCCATGCCTCGATCTCATCGGGATCGAATCGCAGGAGTCGGCCGAGCTTCAAGTGTGGAATCATGCCCTGCTCGGCCCAGGTATAGAGCGTCGAACGCTTAACCAGGAGGCGCTCTGCCAGTGCGGCGATATTTAGGTACTGCTTCATCGGAAACGCTATAATCCTTCGTAAAGCAAGTTGCACATCTGGGTCTGCTGATGTGGCCAGCGAAACACGCGGCTGTATATGTTCGCAGCTTCTCATGAAAATCAGGGTGAGGCACTGCCAGGACACCAATAGGTTCTGGCAGTACGGAGGACGCCTGATCAACGCTGCGGTGCGTACAACTGTGGCCGAGTGAGTTCCTCGAAGGGGGCGGATGGGGGTGCGCTGTCTGTTTGCTCAGCAGCTCTCCTTGCAGTGTTCAAAAACCTCTCTCAAACTCTGAACCTAAGAAGTCGAATATTGCTCACACACCGCCTGGGTCCATGTGAGCGTCTCGGTAGTTTGGTCGAACCATCAAGGCATTAGATTTGTTTCCGAATGATACGAGCTGGCTTCGATATGGCACGGCTTAGTCTGTTAATTAGGGTAAGATTGGACTTGCCCGTTTGACAGTCCATTTTAAGCGGAATTGTCCCCCTCTCAAAAACGATAACGCTATCGTAAAAATTGATCCCAAATGTATTTCGAGTAATAAAATCAGGCTCTACGGCTCCTCTTGAGTGGTCCGCGTTAAGTTGATCGATGAAATCTTTACTGATATTGATGAACGAATCCGCATTGTCGATTCCACCGCCATGATCTTCCCAGTATGCCGTATGTAAATCCTCAACAATGTACAGCCCATTTTTTGATAATTTTGGATAAAGAAATTCAAATGATTTTGTTATGTGCTTCATCATGTGGCTACCATCATCCAGCACGATATCAGGTTGTCCAAATTCAGCAGTGATTGACTCCAAGAACTTAGGATCACCTTGATCGCCAATTCTTATATGGATGCCACGTTCCTCATACTTCTTGCACTCAGGGTTTATATCGATTCCAATAATTGTTGCCAGAGGTCCAAAAAATCTCTGCCACATTTGCAGCGATCCACCTTTCAAAACTCCTATTTCTATAAAGGTAAGGGTTTTATTCCGCCACTGAGATAGGTGCCGCTCATATATTGGAAAGTAGTGCATCCACTTGGTAACGATATTCCCTTGATTCGTTTTAAAATCCTGCCAAATATTCATAGATTATCTCCTTAGGTGCATCTGATAATTGTGCTAGGCAAGCTCACGGACGCACCGCCGCCACACATTGCATTCCTCGTACTCTTCGTCTCAAAACGCCTGAGCAGCACATCAAAGGCATTGCGATACATACCCTCCGCACGGGGAAGTCCAGCAGGCGTGCTCTTGGAGAAATGGGACGTTGGAGTATGGCGAGAAGGTCAGAAATGGTCAAGGCGTTCGAATTTGTGACTGAATCTAGCAGTAGTTCTTTCCACCTGGTGACAAGCTTCACTTTCTGGTAAACGAGCTTTGACTTTCCAACCGTTTAGATAGATAGTTCAGGCAGCCCACAATAAATGTTCTTGGAGGTATGACTATGAGAACAATTTTTTCAATCCTCTTGATCATGGTCTTTATCCAGACGACCGTCTCGGTGCGTGCAGAGCAACAAGATTTAAAAGTCACGACTGTCATGAAAGGTTCAACAACAATCGGTGGCAAGCAGATTGAATATCCCAAAACCGATAAGGCAGAAATGGTCTCGGTCCTGATCGACATCCAACCTGGGAAGGAAAGCGGTCGCCACATGCACCCAGTCCCCACCTATGTCCATGTCCTTGAGGGAACACTGACGGTTGAATTTGAGGATGCCTCTCGCCAGACATTTCAGGCCGGGAGTGGATTTTTAGAGGTTGTGAACACCTGGCATAACGGAAAGAATTTAAGCGACGTACCATTGAAATTCCTGGTCGTCTTTGCAGGCGAAGAGGGAAAACCAAATCTTATCCGACCCGAAAAACATCAGACATCGGCTGCGACAAATTGATTCAAAAACAGTTGTTTTTGACCCCTCCACTTCTCTTCTTTGATCTTTAATTGAATCCGGAGGATAGCGGCTACCTCTGAACAAGTTTTTTGGAACCCTCGCGAACTGCCTATTGTCAATCAATTGTTTGCCAATCGTGGAGTTGTGGGATAACTGTATTGAAGGCTAGGGTTCGATCGTTCGAGTTGTGGGTTGTTCCAATGAGAATAGGTAAGAGGGATAGCACCTAAGGATGGATCATTATGAATACGGAGCAGCTTTTCATTCTATTAGGAAAAGCGGAACAAGGCGACGCTGAAGCGCAGGTCAACTTGGGAATGCTGTATGGCAAGGGGCATGGTGTGCCAAAGGATTACCCGCTAGCGCGGCAGTTGTATGAGAAAGCGGCAGCCCAGGGGGACGCGAGGGCACAGTTCGAGGTGGGGGTGATGTATGTCCATGGACAGGGCGTGCGAAGGGATGACATGCTAGCGCGACAGTGGTTTGAAAAATCCGCCGATCAGGGGAACGCGGATGCGCAGTACATGCTTGGGGTGTACTATCACATCATGCCAGAGCGACCCGAGGGTTACGCCACGGCCCGGCAGTGGTATGAGAAAGCGGCAGCCCAGGGGAACTCAGATGCGTTGACCGGTATCGGAGGGATGTATCAAGATGGACATGGCGTACCGCAGGATCATGAACAGGCTCGGCAGTGGTATGAGAAAGCGGCAGCCCAGGGGAACGTAGGTGCGAATCTCTACATCGGATGTCTCTATGCGCAAGAACATGGTCTGGGGCAGGACTATACCAAGGCGCGAGAGTGGTACGAGAAAGCAGCCGCGCTGGGGAATGTGGAGGCAGCCGCTTTTCTTGGGGAACTGTATAGACTCGGTCAGGGTG
This sequence comes from Nitrospiraceae bacterium, assembly GCA_041743755.1. GTDB lineage: Bacteria > Nitrospirota > Nitrospiria > Nitrospirales > Nitrospiraceae > Palsa-1315. The sequence continues at coordinate 7,345 of JBGTMB010000050.1, forward strand.
TACAGCAGGATTTCGTCAAGGCGTGGCAATGGTTCGAGAGAGCCGCTGAGCAGGGGAACGAACGGGCACAAGTATTCCTTGGGGAGTTGTATGCCAAGGGACAGGGCGTGCCGCGGGACGATGTTCGGGCGTACATGTGGTGGAGCCTCGCACTAGCACAGGATCCATGTTATCAGGAGTACGAGGCGACAAAAAATCGAGATGAGGTCGCGCGGCGCATCACTCCCGCACAACTAGCTGAAGCGAAACGGTTGACGCAAGAGCATCTTCTAGCACGCGAATCAAGGGTTGCTGAAGTGCGTCCGTGACCGCTGAATGAGCTTGATGTCAAAAGTTTAGTCTTGCTCTAGGTGAAAGGCTCCCAAGTTGTGCTATTTTTGTGCTAAAATACACCGAAGTGACCCAAATAGATCGAACAGGTATGACTAGATAGAAATCTTGTAACGCCTTGTCTACCCTGAGAATAACGGGAAACCAGAGGCAAAACAGGGAGTTCAAGAATACGCCTTAATCAGCCTCATAAGCCGCGGGTCCCCCGTTCAATCCTGGACACCGCCACCAATAATTCCCGCAGCTTATCACTCGGCTGCTCATCACTGAGTCCCACCTGTCACGGTTATGGTCACGGTTGGAACTGAAATGAAGGTCGATTGACCCTCCACGGGTTCCTCCTCCCCTACTGGCTCTCTGATTGCTCCGCTCTCGGCTCGTTCCTCGCTGTCTGCTGGTCTGCCACCTTCCCGAATGCTGAAACCTTCTCGATTTCATCCTGCAAGCGCGACACTCAATTACGCGTATCGCCGAACGAGAACCTTGCCACTATGACGCAGGAGCCTGCCAATCGTCCATTCGGTGGCTCCCGACATGCGAACGGAGACGCGAAGGTATGCCGCAAGCTGTGCCAGGATACGCCATTCAGGCCACTTGCCTTGACCTTGGGGAGATATAGCGCCTGTAGAAGTTGCGCCGGTCTGCATTTCACTTGTTGACTTAAGAGGGTCACAAACAACTGTTTTGGAGCTTGCTATGGCCCACTCTCTGTCACCTTGGGTTTCTTAATAATCCCCAAGAAGCGAGCATCGGACATCTTGGTTGCACTGATTTCGACCGAAATGACCGTCCCATCTTTTCGTTGCAACAATCGGTTAACAGACAAGTGCTTTTCAGTGCGAATTTGTTCGAGGCGCTGCTGAGTGAGGGATTTTTCTAAGGGAATATAGGTGTCCCTCACATGAAGTTGGAGCAATTCCTCTCTCGTGTATCCCAACATTTCACAAGCCTTCGAATTCGCCATCCGAAAATATCCGTCTCGATCTAACACAACAATCCCGTCAGACATCTCCTCCATCAGGAGTCGATATTGGCTTTCACTTTCTTGCAGCGCCGCTTCCGCTTGCTTACGCTCGGTAATATCTTGAGCAAAAACCAGGACCCCCATCACGTTCCCCTTGGGATCACGGTAGGGAACCTTGTCCGTTTGCACCCAGCGTTTCTCATCGGATGCCATTTGGTACAGTTCCACAATGCCGAGCTTTGGCATGCCCGACGCGATGACCTGGAGGTCATCCTGGTAGTATTGTTCGGCTTCTTCCGGGTAGAGGTCTGAGGTAGACTGGCCTTCCATCTCTGCCACCGTCTTGTTAATGGATTCAGCCGCGTGCCGGTTCGCTCGTATAATTTGATTGTGGGTGTCCTTGTACCAGACCATGGCCGGAATGAGATCCAAGAGGACTTGCTGCTCGATCTGTTGCTGCTGAATCTTTGCTTCAGCCATCTTCCGCTGGGTGATGTCGCGGATGATGCCGCAGCTCAGCATCTGACCGCCGAATCTCCAAGTGCCGATCGATACCTCAATAGGAAATTCGCGCCCGTCTTTTCTTAAGCCATGCAGTTCGATCGTTCGACCAGTCAAGCGTGATATGCCCGTTTCCTTGGCGTGCTCAAGCCCGCGCTGATGGGCCTCTTGGTACCGAGTGGCATCATGGTGCTGAGCGCTCGCCCAAGAATCTCTCCCTCCGTATACCCAAAGAGCCGTTCGGCGGCGATATTCCATGCGACAATCTTGCCATCGCCATCCGCCAATACGATCCCGTCCGGTGCAGCGTGGACAACCTGCCGAAACTGCTCTTCACTCGCGCTCAGAGCATGCTCGGCACGGTGCATCTTGAGCGCCAATTTCCGTGCATCAACGGCTTGACGAAGAACGATTTTGAGCGCATCGGGGTTATAAGGCTTCGTGAGGTAGGCAGCAGCGCCTCGGCGGAGTGCTTCCACCGTGTGGCTGTCTTGTACGGATGCGGTGAGGATAATGACTGGTAGCATGGGGTCGAGCTCCTCCAACCCCCGAAGGACCGCAAACCCGCTCAGGTCCGGCAACCCCAGATCCAAGATCACTGCCCCAAACGGATGCTGTTCGGCTTCGTGCAATGCCTCCCGTCCCGTCATGACACTACGCACCGTATACCCCGCATGTCGAAGGAGATCTTCGAGAGCCAGACAGATATCTGGCTCATCGTCCACAATGAGTATGGAGGAAAGATGTGAAGGAAGTTGTTCGGCGTCCATCATCGCACTGGATCATGGTTACCTAGGTGGGAACCATACTGACGACTACCTCTTTGGAATGCAACGCCTGGCAGCGCTTGTCAAAATCATTTGTTTTTGAACCTGCGGAAAGAATACGCGCTAGGGCCTGATAAATCGAGGTGTTCCATGAGGGATTTAAGCCAGGGTTTTGAACACTAGAGAGACGATGGGCAGGCGTGTTTCTGCAAAGGTGTATATTGGACCTCATGGAGGATTTCAGATTGAAACTCAGCGGGCCTCTAGGGTGATAAATTTGTGCGCAAATTCTTTACAATCGACTGAATTCAATAGAAGCAATGGAATCAGTAGAACCACAGCAAACCCATGATTTTCAACGGTAAATGGGGAAACCTTCGCAACATCGAGCGGTTCGAATTATTGCCCTGTTGCCACTCTTAATCAGCGGGCCATAGGATCATTTGCCCGTGCTGACTAAGTCCCCTTTACCCCATCTTTTGCCGCAAGCGCCTAACGACCTGAAACGGAGCGCATCTTAAGAAAGGGCGAGTGATTTGCCCCGCGCTCCTGCAACCGCCTCATCGACGGCACTCCCGATATGGTTCATCAACGCCATCCACCGATGAGCGTCTTTAGGTTGTCCCAAGTCCACTTGTAGACGGTGTCTGTTGACATCGCTGATGCTGGCTTTGTGCAATTCCTGTCTGGGTAAGCCTCTAAGAGAAAGTAGGGCGTGTTTTTCTCCTGAGCAATCGTCAATTCTGCAGCCATGCCTTTCGCTAGAAATGCCTCCACGCCACACAGCACAATTACCACCTCGATGTCTGCCATTCGGCTCCTGACTTTGTCTCCCCAGTCGCCTGGTAAAGGCTCCCTCGCCGAAGCATTGGCAATTTCAAACGGACTGTCAGGCAGTTTTGATTGTTCGGTGAGCAAGAACCTTTTGTCTTCGTCATTTTCAAAGTCGTAAATGATGAAGGCCCTACTCTTTCTGATCATGTGTCTACTCCTTTGGAAGTTTGCCCGGCTCACCCTTAGGCCGGCTTCCGCGTCTCCAGGCAACGCGTTAAGGATACACCGGAGACACGGCCCAATTTCCCATGGCTTTGTCGCTCCAGCCGAGCGGCATTGCCAAGGCACTTTGGCGCTTTCGCCTTCCATATTCTACCCGAACTTAGCCAGGCTCGACAGTGGCGTCAAGCGAGCACTCCACCATCAATCCTGGGTCAATTGCGCTCCATCCTCTTGGGTTACCACCACAGAAAACGACTTCCCATCATAGCTGACGGTACCCACGGCTTCTATGAGTTTCTTCGTGGTATCGTCTTTGAGACGCGCGCACTCGAATCACTTCAAAGACTTGTCGTTCGCAATGTTTAAGCAATCTGATGGGTGTCGAAGGGTAGGGACGCAAGTGGCCCCTACTGTAGGCCTATCTGAAATTCGTAAAACTGCAGGTTAGGATTTTAAGCGACCAGGGCGACTCCAGCAATCTTAAAGGAAAGCACGTTTACCAACGATGGGTGCAACGGATGCCCTCCACCACCTTTATTTTTCCCCATCGCCAACCGTAGTAATCCCGCATAATCTCCGGTGACTTCTGCCGTCAGGTAGCGCGCCTCACCATCAGCGCACGGGTGGAGCGCTATGGTTTTTCCCAAAAGACTCTTGAGTGCTTCGCGCGCTTTGGCGATGTGGTGGTGCGGGATTGCCGCCATATTTCCTACGAGTGTTTCGAACCGATTCTTTAATTTGGCTCTTCGTCCTGGCGAGTGGGTGATTTTCGCCTATTTTCAGATCGGATCAAGCATGCACGTGAGGACCTTGAGGCGCAGGTACTCCTCGTTGCGTAGCCCGTAGCTGCGTCGCTGAATGACGCGAATCTTGTTGTTGAGCCCCTCGACGAACCCCAAGGCGACCTTGTTCTCCGGCTTGCAATAGGCCGCGATGCCGTCCCAGTGCCGGTCGATCATCTCAGCGAACTTCTCGTAGGGTTTGAGCCGCTGCCACTTCAGTGACGCTCTCCAGTTCTCGAAGAAACGACGCGCCCAGCCTTCCCGCTCGTAGTCCCAGAGCTGCCCGAATTCCTCCTTGAGAAGGTACGCCGTGTTCAAACGTTTGTTCGCCTTGAGCAGCAGTCTCAGGCTCCGCCGGCCATCCGGCTTCAGGTTCTCCCGGTGCGACAGCAGCGTGTATTTCTGGCCTTTGATGAAGCGCCGATCCGTGCCTGTCAGACGGTAGTATTCCGTCTTGCGCACCCTGTCCAACGCCTTACCAAGATGACGGATGACGTGGAATTTGTCGAACAGGATGGCGGCCTGCGGCGCAGCCGTGTTCGTTGCATGGCGAAACGGCTTCCACATATCCATGACCGCCAGCCGAATCTTCTTGCTTTTCGACGAGCCGAGCCACTGGTAGCACTCGTCCATACTCTCTTCCGAGCGGTCTTTGCCCCCGGAACCAAATCGGCCGCCGCCGCTCCAGGTCGCTGACGACAATCCGGTAGGTGTGCCCCTTGCGGATGGATATCTCGTCGATCCCTAGAACAAACAGTAGGGTCGCGTCTTGTATTCATACATTGGCGCGACAGCCAGACAAATGCACACTTACTCTCACCCCAAAAAAACAGGCCAGCATCGATTTCAGTTTGGTGCCAAACCTCATTGACACACCGTGACCTACGACAAGGTGTTCCATCACGAATCTTCGCCTTTAGCTGATGGTTCCTCTTGCTGAGTGTCCTGAGGTGGATCCTCGGCAGGACTCTTAATCAGCAGGCTGTAGGATCAATCACGCCACATACCATGAGGATTCTTGTAACCCGAGCAGCCAATTGACTATCGCTCCGCGTGATCGCAAGGATACCGTTCTTATTTGTTTCCCTCTCCATGGCATGCTAGCGTTCGTGGTGTCCTTTCTGAACGGAGGCCCCATTCCGGACCCACGCTACCTCCAGTCTTGCCGAGTGTCGCGTCCCACGCGCGGATTGCCTTATCCACGAGCGAGACCCTAATGGACCCGATCACACATACATGTTCCGGCATTCTACTGGGACAAGGCCTACGTCCGCTCACAGCGGTGCGGAAAACGACGCTCCTGGTGGCGGGGCTAGCCGCCTTCTCCCCGGATATCGATTCCGTTAGTTATCTGTGGGGAGCAGATGTGTTTTATCGTGTGCATCACACCTACACGCATACACTTGTGGGGCTTGTTGTGGTGGCGCTGGTGCTAGCCGCGATCGAGTGCCGCTGGCTACCGAGCCTTTCCTTTGCCCGTCTGCTGAGGATCAACCTGGGCGGCGGCGCGATCCATCTGTGCGGCGACATGATCGCGCTCTGGCCACTCCACCTCCTCTGGCCCTTCAGTGATCATGATTTCGTGCTTCAATGGACCAGTGACTTTGATTATGTGGTGCTGGGGGTTGTGGTGGTCGCGACCGGCTTATCTGAAACGGATGGCTTTCAGCACCGGGCCCTCTGGATCATCGCCGGAGCCTTCGCCCTCCTGGTGGCCTATTTCCTGTTCATTCCCGGTTGGGGCGCGGCATAAGGAATTCACTCCAAGTCAATGAGCTGATTTTGTGCTAAAAATCTTCACAATCAACCGAATTGGATAGAAACAATGGAATCAGTGGAACGCCAACAAGCCTATGACTTTCAACGATAAAGGGGGAAACCTTCGCAACATCGAGCGGTTCAAATTTTTTCCCTGCTGCCACTCTTAATCAGCGGGTCTCGTGTTTCATTGCACCGCTGCCCCAGCTGTAGCTTTATTCCAGGGTCACGACAATTCTCAAGTAGCGGACTAAAGAACAAGATGCAGTACGCCCCCCATCTAATTTTTTATACCTGTCCTTCAGAGTTTGCTCAAGGACTGACTTCTCAGGTCCGCCAACCGCGAGCGGAACCTGATCGAGCCGGGCGACTATGAAGCAGGCTTGATGCCCCGGCCGCCATCGAAGACGACCGGCTCCAAAAGATGGGACAAGGCCATGTCCAACCGGAAAGCTGGACATGGATCCTCCGAACAACGCAGGGCATGGCTGCGAAACAGCTTGGAGACGGGGATCCAGAAGCCTGGACAACTTTCGCACGCACTGGCGAACTAAGTTTTATCCTTCGGTCCTATTCCATATACAGCATCGAGATATCTGGTACTTAACTGAGGATGCCTTTGGGGGTTTCGGCTGTTTTACCGACAATGCGTTCGACATTTCCGATCGCTTTCCCTAGGAATGTCCCCACCGCTTTGCCAGCCTCGCGCGCTTTTGATCGAGTGCTGCGCTCAGCACCCTTGGTTTTCCGCCCGAGGGACTTGGCTCCTTGAAGTGCCCGTTTATCGAGAGTGCGCGCAACACGGCGCGCTTTGGCCGCGACGACAGCGCCCTTCTTCAGGACCTTCCGTTTAACGCCCGCAAGTTTCCGATCCACCTTCTTGCCCACTTGTTTCACCTTTCGCGGAACCTTCATGTAACCTCCTTAATT
>JBGTMB010000051.1:0-23167 GCA_041743755.1 Nitrospiraceae bacterium
TCATACAACGTCACCATGCGCAGCGCCTCATCCACCGGTACTGCGCGGGCCGAGAGCCTGCCGATCCGCCGATCCTGCAACCCCTCGGCCCCCTCCACGTCATACCGGCCACTCCAACGGCGAAACGTCCGTTCCGTCACGCCCAGCATCTCGGCCGCCTCCGCCATCGTCAAGCCCCGCTGCTGCCGCCGTGCATACAGTTCTTCAAACCGCATCTGTCTCACCTCCTGTAGGATCCTCGCCCGTGTCATAGTGGCCCTCCTTGAGGGCGCACCCTAAACCGGACAGATCACGTGCTACAAAAAGCGGACAGATGATGTGCTATCTACAAAGCCGGGGTGTATGTCTTGACATCACCCATGACCAAACGTACCATCTGTCTGTCAGGGGTTTCCTGTTCGCGCTCTAGCGGATCTCGTTTCACACGTTCTTCCACCATGTGTATGCAGCAGGGTCGATGTTATGGCGAGTCGCCCGCGGTGGGTTATCGCATCGCTCCTGGCCTGCGCCATGTCCGGTTGGGCAAACAGCGAAGGTGTTGGTGCGAAGGACCGCCAACCTGAATCCGGTGTTTCCCTTTCCACCATCCTTGAATTCGAGACGACCGCTCGTCTCCTGGCAGTCCTCCTCGATTCCGGCCGAAACGTGATCAACGAGCACCAAGTCTTGTTTGACGACCAGGATCAAACGGAAAAAGATTTTACCGCCGACCAGTTTGAACGACAATTACTGGAAGTCTTTCATAGTCGCTCCGGTATCGACTTGCAGGACCTTGATGCGGCGCGAATTCCAGCCGAAGCGAAGAGGCTTCTCAAAGAATTGGTTTTCTTGAGTAAGCAAGTGGTCGCAGAAGCACACGCTGAGGTCAATCGCCCAGGTGGCGGGCACAAAGAGTTGATTCCCGCGATCTTCGGCGCACGAGTGGCCACCCGATTCACGGAACGAACACACGTGCGGCTGAAGCAGACAGCGTTGGCGCCTCGCAACCCAGTGAATGTGCCGGATGCTATGGAGCGAACGGCGTTAGAAGCATTTGCTGATCCCTCGTATCCCCTTGAGAAAGTCATCAGCGAAGTGACCGCGAAGAGCAAGTCGTTGCGTCTGATGTTCCCGCTCTATACGACAAGGAAATGCCTGGAGTGTCACGGCGATCCCAAAGGGGAAGTGGACCGAACCGGGTATGTCCGAGAGGGACTTAGACTCGGACAAAATGCCGGTGCCATTAGTGTGGTGATCCCGATTCGACCATGAGACGAATCGCATTGCTTCTATGGGTGATGGTCGTCGCCGTCTCCAGCAGCCTCTGGGGAGCCGAGCGACAAGACGCCCCAGCCGGCAAGCCGGCTGGGAGTGGAGTCATTGTCCATAGCGATGGGTATGTTCTGACGGCGGAGCATGTGATCGCGGATGCCAAACGGATTTTTGTCCTCACCGCCGGGGAATTTCGCGCGCCGGCGACCCTTGTCAGTACCGATTCCGAACACGACCTCGCCTTGCTCAAGATTGAAACGGTCGGGCTGACGGAAGCGCCCATCGGTTATGCGGGTGCCGTCAGGCTCGACCAAGAAGTCATCACCGTCGGATTTTCGTTCGGTCTCCGGGAAGTCTCCGTAACTCGCGGTCGAATTGCGGCGGTACGGACAAGGGGTGTTCAGCGAGTCTTTCAAGTGGATGCGGCCGTCAATCCCGGCAACAGCGGAGGGCCTATCTTCAATGGGCGCGGAGAATTGGTCGGCGTGATGACCAGCAAATTTAGCCATCCCTCGGGGATCGTGCCAGAAGGGATGTCTTTTGCGGTGCCGATCAGCTATGCCACACCTCTCCTCGCGAATATCCCAGATTTCGATTTTACAATGATTGGGAAAGTGAGAAAGTCTACCAAGGGGAACGTCGAGAGCAAAGGCCTTGTCCATGAGGTCGTTCGGACGACGGTGCTCATCGAGACGGTGAGGAATACGGGCGCGGCTTCAATGCCACCACCTCCAGATCACGCTGCCGGAACGTTGCCAAAGAGTGACCATCCAACAGTGGTCTCCCCGCACCCACAGCCGGGCCTGTCGCGGGATCATGCGTCGAGTGTGCAGGAGGACAAGGCGATCGCGCGGGTGAACAGTCAACTCCAGACTGTACAGGAAGAAGAACTGAAGCAGCTGGTCCAACGAGGCATCGCTCAACCGGAGGGGATGGTGCTGATTCCAGCCGGAGAGTTTTGGATGGGTACGGAGGATGGGCAGCAAGATGCTCGACCTTTACACCGGGTGCACCTCAGTTCTTATTGGTTCGATCAATACGAAGCGACGAACGCGCGGTACCGACAGTGTGTAGAAGGAGGGGGCTGCACGCTTCCCAAAGATCGCCAGGCGTTCGACGACTCTCAGTGGATGCATCATCCCGTGACCAACATTACGTGGAGCCAGGCTCGATCGTTTTGCCAATGGCAAGGCAAACGATTGCCGACAGAGGCTGAATGGGAAAAGGCGGCGCGAGGGACAGATGGCCGCCGGTATCCCTGGGGCAATGATGAAGAGATTGCGAAAAGGTATATGAAAAATAGACATCTCATGGCCGACACCAACGGAGCCGAATCGGTCGGGCGTCAGGTCGCGACGTCGTCGCCCTACGGAGCGTTCGATCTGATCGGCAGCCTGTCTGAGTGGGTGAAAGATTGGTACGCAGAAGATTTCTATCAGACCTCTCCAGTTCGAGATCCACAGGGCCCGTCGCGTGGCTCCTTCCGTGTGTTGCGGGGCGGGGAGTGGAATGAAAAGTCGCCTAATATTCAGTCCAGCTATCGAGGATGGGATGACGTGACCTACTGGGGGCCGACGCTCGGCGTGCGCTGCGCAAACGATGTGCCTTGACCTTGTGTATTCCTGATTCTGCCCGTTCCCTCACCATTCACACAATCCCGGGATTCTTGGCCGAATCGACATGGGCAGCGACAGGATTGTGCCCTCTCCGTACAGCAGCGTCATGCGTCGTGATACATGATAAGCGTGAAGTGGCCGGATAGGCCAGAAAACACACCACATTTTACGAGATATACTTTACGGGTGTGGGAAAGAACCTGGTGGGGTTTTTTCGCGCCCTGGCATGTATGGAGCGTGAGTCGATTTCTGCCAATGAGGAGAGCTGTTGATGAGACCAATCGGTAGAGGGTCATGGTGTGTGATTGTGGCGGGACTCTGTGCGCTTGGGGGCTGTGCCGGGCAAAGCCCGTTCGGGACATTCGTAGGCTCCACGAAAGATTGTGCGGAGATGCTCCTGCAGGGGGATATTCAAAAGGTGGCGCAGACCAGAGAGGAGCGATTTGTAGGGAAGGTGCCGGACACCACCGCTCGTTGTCTTGGAGGAAAGAAGGCCGAGAGTCTGAGAGCGGGGCCCTGGCAGGATTGGCCGAATTATTGGGCTGTCGGCGATGCCACCTCCCGCGCCCCTGCGCAGCTGTTGGCCAATGCCAAGGTGATCGGCCCCAATGCACACGGGATCAACGGCACGCTCTATGAGCTGGAGTTGCAACGTATCGAACTTATTAAGTTCAATCTCTTCGATAACAACAAGACCTACGAAGCGTATGTCACAGGCCGAGAGGGAGAGGCCGGGCCGGTGCTCAATACCTGGCCGGAACTGCGGTTGCCTCAGAGCCATCCCGACTTCATATCTGTCGGTGGGGATCAGGCACAGGTCTGTCGCGGAGGGTTGATACGCTTCCGCACCTTGACCGGTATCTGCAACGACATCCGCAATCCGCTGATGGGATCGACGCATCAGCTCTTTGCGCGGAATGTGGATTTCGACACGACCTTTCCCGATCTGGGTCTGAATGATCTAACCAGGAACCGCCATGGAAATCGAATAGGGCTGCTGAAGCCGGATCCTCAGGTGATTAGCCGAACACTGTTCACCCGCATGCAGCCGCAGCCGGAAAAATGTCGCGAGGGGTACGGTCTGCCTGGTAGCGCAACAGAGGCCAAGTGCGAATACAAGAAAGCCCCGTTCTTCAATGTGCTGGCGGCGTTCTGGATCCAGTTCATGACCCACGATTGGTTCGCGCATTTGGAAGAGGGGCGCAATCGACCGGAATGGATGGGCGTCGGCTGCGCGACGCAACTGGTCAAGAATACTGAACAGCCGTTGACGCGGTCAGATGTCCAGAAGCTGGGCTGCAGGCCTGATGACAAGATCGATGCGGCAATCATCGCTGAGGGCACAGCACCCAGGTTATTCACGCAGGGGGGCAAGACCTATCTCTCGCGGGCACCAAAAACCACAGCGAATCACGTGACGGCCTGGTGGGATGCCTCCCAGCTCTATGGATACGACGAGCGGTCCGGCCAGCGAGTGAGGCACGATCCGAAAGATCCAGCCAGATTGTTGCTGATGCCAGTCAGAGAGGAGGTAGGTGAGAGCGGCAAACTGGGGTATCTGCCGGTCTTCGAAGCGGGTGACCCGATCAATCCTGAGTGGTCCGGCCAGGAGACGACGGCTTTTCCGGATAATTGGAGTATCGGGACCAGCTTCTTTCACAACGTTTTTGCCAGGGAACACAACGTCTTTGTGGAGGCATTCCGGGAGCAGGCTGCCCGCACACCTGATGGCGACAGCGGCTTAAGAAATCCCGCCGATTCACATCGCGTCATCCGGTACCGCGACGTCACACCGACCGAGTTGTTCGAAGTCTCCCGGCTGGTCATCGCGGCTGAGATCGCCAAAATCCACACCATCGAATGGACGACGCAACTGCTCTACAACGAGCCGTTGAGCCGGGGTATGAACGCCAATTGGCACGGTGTCTTCCACGAGCGCGAGACGGTGGCGGAGGCGCTGAAGGAAGTCGTGCGCCGCCTCGGTGACTCGGGGAATGCCAAGAAGGCGAACAGCCTCTATGCGGCATTCGCCGGCGGACCCGGCATCTTCGGGCTGGGCAACAGAGTGTACGAGGGAGTACCTCTCTTCGCCCTAATCAACCCCAATAAAGAAGATCGTTGGAATTTGAAGAACGACGATCATATCAACGGTGGCGTCAATCACTTCGGCTCTCCCTTCAATTTCCCTGAGGAGTTCATCACCGCGTATCGTTTGCACCCATTGCTGCCGGACCTGATCGAGTATCGTGAATGGAACAAAGACCCGAACGTCATCCGAGAGAAGGTGCCGGTGATCGAAACCTTTCGGGGCAAGGCGACTGAGGCGATGCGGCAGAAAGGCCTGGCAAATTGGGCGCTGAGCATGGGCCGTCAGCGGCTGGGGACGTTGACTCTTCAGAACCATCCACAGTTTTTGCAAAACTTGAAGATGCCCCGCCTGCAATCCTCCACACAACAGATCGATGTGGCGGCGCTCGATCTCATCAGGGATCGGGAGCGGGGAGTGCCGCGCTACAATGAGTTCCGCCGGCAGTATGGTCTGAAGCAATTAACCAGCTTCGATGATTTCGTCGATACGCGCCTATTCAAGTTCTCGTCGGCTCGACGTGAGCAGGAGGCGCTCGTGACGCTGATGCGGGAAGCCTATGGGCAGCACCAGTGCGATGCCTCTAAGAAGATCACCGAGGCTCAGTTGAACGACGACAAATCCTTCATCAACGATTGTCTGGGCCATCCGAACGGCAGCCTGGTCGATAACATCGAGGATGTCGACACCGTGGTTGGCTGGCTGGCGGAATTCAGGCGGCCGCATGGCTTTGCCATTTCCGAAACCCAGTTTGTCGTGTTTATTCTCAACGCCTCGCGCCGCCTCTTCAGCGACCGGTTCTTTACCTCCAGTTTTCGCCCCGAGTTCTACACCACGTTCGGGGTTGACTGGGTCACAAACAATGGGCCCGGTCCTGAAATGATGGAGCAGGGTACGCCTAATGGTCATGAACAGCCGGTGTCTCCCATGAAACGCGTGCTGTTGCGAACGATGCCAGAATTAGCCGAGGAGCTTCAGGGGGTAGTGAATGCCTTCGATCCATGGGCGCGGGATCGAGGGGAATATTACAGTTTGGAGTGGAAGCCAAGGGCAGGGGCGGAAGGAGATGAGGCGTTCGCCAAGAAGTAAGAGCTGAGGGCAGCCTGGTCGTCCTCTTGCTCGCGGAACGCGCACGATAAGAATGTGCTCGTTCGACGCGCGCAGTTGAGGATCGACCAGGCCACCCGCATGGGGAGAGATTTGCGAACTTGGGGAGGAGATGGAAGAAGGGAGCGGTCAGGCGCCCTCCTTGCTCGCAGAGCCCCCACGATGAAACGGTGGTCGCTCAATGCGCGCAGTGGAGGGGAGCCTTGGCCACCCCCGCAATACTGGGGAGAGGGATAGAGGGAAAAGAAAGAGAAAAGGAATGCGGCCTGACAATTGCCTGTGCTCGCGCAACGCGCGGTCGTGGACTCCCCTCATTGGATGCGCGCACAATGGAAAACGCCAGGCCGCCCCTCTCAGTCAGAAGCATGACAGAGAGAAGATGACGGTAGGATAATACGAACACCTAATCCCAATAGACCGAGGCCAAGCCGGGAAGTAAAATGCCTGTCATTCACAGGCAAGAAAACTGCAAACCGATGGCAGGATATCAGAACCAAGAAACTGGAGATTGGGGCGAAGCTATTGTCAGGAACGCGCTGGCCGATGAAGATATTTCCGTTATCGAACTTAAGCCCGATCTTGGAGAAGATTTTCTTATCGAAATCGAAGGGCGCAAAGCAGCAGCAGAAGGGCTCTACCCACTGCGAGCATTAGTCCAAGTCAAAGCACACTCCGATCCTTCCAACTCAGACATCATGAAGGTGGCTCTACCGATGAAAGCCATCATCCGTTGGTCAGCCCAACCTTGGCCTGTGTTTATTCTTGGCGTCAGCGGTCGGAAGACTCCTTCTCTTTTCCTGACGTCACTAGATGAGGTACTTACAGATTCTCTTCAAGGGCGCGATCCAGCGCTCTGCGAGCAAAAAACGGTCACCGTCAACTTAAAACTCACCCACACGCTCGCAACGAGCATGGCTTTTTCCATCAAGACTTTCACCCGAACACTGGTTCCAGACTTTGGAGATCTTACGAAAGAAGAGATCGAGGCCAACCATTTTGAAATACTCAAGGAGCAACCCCCCACTTCTTATCAAAGAGCTGTGCAGGTTGGCTGGTCCATTCTATGGAAGTCGCCTCGCCGGCCGCAGTTCTTCTCCGCGATGTTTCGAGAACTTATCAAGCGAGCGAAGCGGAAATATGCACACAGCGATAAACCAGTCGAGATTAACTTTCATATTTACCGTTCTTTAAGAGATCAGCAACACAACATGGCGGTAGCACATATTGACTGGGTAAATGATGAAGATCATAGATTCAGCGACCTGCGCGAACTATTTCCATGGGCACCTTATCGTGTCCGACAGGGTCACGATAATGACGAAACGCGAAAATACATTTCGGGCAAGACAGCTACTGCCCATGAATTCGCATCATGCGTTCAAAGAATTGGAACGGTGCTGGATGGTATGACAGCCACAATACTCCAGAACGAAACAACTAGGACCTATAGACCATGGAGTGCTGAGCTAATAAGCAACCTAACGGACACCGATCGCATCTGGAACGAAATGCCGCAAGCGCCTATAGAACTAGCCACCGCTGAGAAGTTTATTTCCAACTATTTGAATGCACTTGATGATAACAGGTGGATGCGCGACCCGAGCGCTAATATCACACAATCTCAACGCGAACGCTGGTATCCGCAAAACATTGCAGCCCTGGCAGGGTACTATCTCGCTTGGCCTTTAATCCTTAGAACTTCGGGATGGTCGACCTAGATCAGAAACTATTCTTCTTGAAATTTTTTATGCTGCATTCGCCACTTAAGCTCCACAAAGGAATAAGATTCTTCAGGGATATTTCAGCCTTGACGGCAAGAATTCTTTAGGTGTCAGCGTGCCAATATTTGGTCTTGGACAAAAAGCAGAATTGCACGCCTATGAAACAGGCTATGCCCTTGCAGCCGTACATGACTATCAGTCACATTCCTCAAGGAAAACAGTTGGGAAGCCCATTCATGCATCCGGGTTTGTCGCCGGCTTTATGTACCGCGCGTTTGTTGGAAACGACCTGCTGTGGACACGACAGTCAACGATGTCTTCTGAGTTTGTTGAAGCAATCGAACTAGGCTGGGCTGCGGGGAAAGTCCTTGAGGCTGAATATAAAGGACTCTCTTACGAAGCTAACGATAGTGAACCCAACGACGAATTTCTGTCTCCTGTCGTCCAGATGTTTGCCGGGAATCTCGAACAAGAGAGTTGGAGACCAGCACTCGGTTACCCGGGAACATTTGTTTCCAATTGCGGACGCATTCACACATGGAAAGGATTTCGACTGCCTCGGCTGTCTCCAAGTCACAAATATCCCCATGCGGTAATCCCGTATGGCGGCAATCAACCCATTCATGAGCTCGTCGTAGAAGCCTGGATAGGATTACGACCTAAGCTATATCTCTGTCATAACAACGACAACAAACTTGATGCTCGACTTTGCAACCTTCGGTACGATACTCCCAAGGCCAATGCCATCGACCGGTATAAGAACAGAGCAAGGTAACGGTCTCAGGCCCCATTCTCAGCGAGGAACAAAAAAGGGGTCGCGTCTTGCACTCATACATTTCCAGGCGTGCGACGAACTGGGGTTCTCCTGGCCTTCGATCTCGTCGAGAGTAGAAAAACGGGGGCCACCTCAGGGCTTGTCATCACACATTGGCCGACTCGGCGCTGCTGCAAGCAGCGACTGACCGTAGCCAGACGCGAGATTCCACTGTTGCTGACTCCCTTTTCTTCACCTACCCTCTTTGCCTTGCTATCTTACTTTCCCTGAGACAGGTGCATGACAGCGGTTTCTGCGTGTTTCGTGGCTACGTCAGCATGGCCCGCTTTCCCATGCTCAATGGCTTCTTTCAGATGTGCGATCCCTTCGTTCACATGCGGATGATCCGTGCCTCCCTTCAGGGCATGCTGCAGCGCGGCTTCCGCATGTACCAGAAGTGCGTCAGCATGGCCCTGTTTGCCATGGTCCACCGCTTCTTTCGCGTGCTCGAGGGCGTCCTTGAGGTTCTGCTCTTCTTGACGCACAACGTCACGCCGCGCCCCGCCCTCGCCGAATACCGGTTGAAAAGGCAGCACTGTGGTGGCGACTAAGGCTAGGACTCCGGCCAGCGTGATAGCTAGTTGAGTTGTAGATCGTCTCATCGGCATTCTCCCTTTCTCAAAAGAAGTGAAAAGACCACCAGATAGCGCCTTCCGTCTTTGGGAAATTTATTCTACCAGATAAGCTCCCAGAATGTGGTTAGCAGCAGGTGGCCAATCATGATGCACGTTGAAGTCTCGCCGAGAGGTCTATCTCGAAGAAATGCGAAGGTCTGTGAAAGAAATAAAGGGGTCGGGAGTCTGTGTTTACACGACTCATCTGCCAGCGGGATTGCAGGGTTACTCCTACCTTTGAGCAATTGAGTGTGCAAATTGCGCGACCTCACGAGGTCGCATGTCGGTAGATCCCCATCCTCATTTTCAGCTTCGACGACGTTGACTCTCCCTTCTTCCCTTCAGCCGCTCTTATGAGCTCTGTTTTGGATTCAATCGACAGGCAATAACAAAATCGCGTTCATATGGATACGCGGCTGCCATCTCAAAGCCTATCCGACTTCGTTCAGTCTGGCATTCCTCAGATGTGGCAAACGTATTCAGCACGGTGATTTTTTCGAGCCCCGGCATTGTATTTAGTAGAACCATGATGAGTAACCACATAGGGCTCCTTTCAGCCGCTCCGGCGGCGTTGGGCCCGGCCTCGTGCAAACCCTCCACCCCTAACGTTTGCTTTCCCCATATAGTGTTTCGTCACGTACCTACTAGGCCATTCCCGATCCTCCGCTGGGCCCTCATATCAGTGTTTATGGTTACTGATTATTGATAACACTCATGGTGCTGCAGTCAACCCATGTTTTAAGGGCGGAAAAGGTAGTCCGGAGCATTTTCGCCTCGTCCGCGTGCGAGGAGTCATGCCACGGTGATGCTTAGGGTGTCCCTGGCAATGGATGGCTCCATCGAGTCCTCTCTGAGCGCGCCCTCTTGCTCTGTCTCAGTTTGGGCGCCGGTTCATTCACCAAGCAGTGCGGCAATTAAGTCACATATGAGTTCCTTCCTTAGTCGTTCTGCCCCAATGCGCCGATGGCTCGCGCATCATCTCTTCATGGGACGATGCCGATCCACCGACTCATGTGGCTGGCTTCGTTGGTCTTTTACCTGTCGAATCATCGAGCCCTCTTGGTTTGCGGGTCCAGCATGGGTCTTGCTGTAAAGAGGAGATGAGACTCCCTTGTTGCCAAGATTGAGGAGGGCCAGCCCATGGGCCAGATATTTCACAACGTGGTGAGTCAGGGGTCTATCGGTCCCAAACAACGTATCAGCACGAGTTGGACTGTGATGACCAGTCTGGTTGCGCTATTGGCGCTGACCGGAACTGGTGCGACTGCCGCTGAGCTGACTCCTACAGAAGCTGTGAAGAGCACGATTGCCGAAGTGGTTCATATCCTCGACAATGCTGAGTTGAATCAGCCAAGCCGCGCTGTGGAGCGACGTCAACGGATCGAGCAGGTGGTGAGGGATCGAGTGAGTTATGAAGAGATGGCCAAACGTGCCCTGGGTGTTCCCTGGACGGAGCTGACAGACAGTGAACGGCAGGAATTTGTCGGCCTCTTCGTCCAATTGCTCCGAGACACATTTGCCGGCAGGATCGATGACTATACGGGTGAGCAGGTGTTCTATCTGTCTGAACAACTCGAAGCCAGGTTTGCTGAAGTCAAAACGAAACTGGCGGGCTCGAAGACGGACACGCTCCTCGATTTTCGATTGGCGAACCGGCTCGGTAAGTGGCTGGTGTACGATGTGGTCATTGATGGAGCCAGCGTCACCGGCAATTATCGCGCGCAGTTTTCCAGCATCATCCGCGACCTCAGTTATGCAGGGCTGGTGAACCGGATGAAAGAAAAAACACTCATCGTCAAAGCGTTTGAAACGACCACGGCCCCCTAGGACCCTGATGCGTGAATCGGACTTATTGTTGTTCTGGAGTCCGGCACGAGCACTTCTTCCACGCGTCCGTGTTTCTCTCTCATAAGACGACAGCGTTGCCGGTCCAGCCGTGACAAGCAAATGGAGATATCTCCATTTGCTGATCGCCGTCCCTGCGCGTGAAAAAGAAATCCATCATCCGATCAAGATTGAGAGAGCGAAGAAAGCTTCAGGAACTATTGAAAGGGGCGTAGGTCCTGTCAAAGGATCTTCGTGCCAAAAAAGATCGCCGCGTCTGTGCGAAGACTGTTCGGAGCGACCGCCAACAGTCGACGGGTTGGAATATCGAAGTACACGATCCCCCGGAAGGTACTGCCGGAGAAAAAGCAAGGTGCTCCGCCGAATGTGATGCTCTGATCGAAGACATTTCCGCGAGCCCTTGCCGTCACGGTACCTGTAAACGTGCATCCACTTTGCTCGGTTCCCGTAAACGTTCCATCAGCTGCGGCCGTCACATTCGCCGTCTGCACGCCCCCAGAGCTACCTGCCTGGCCGGTGTAGACGCCGGCCAGACTGGCAACGGTCGGCGCGGTATCGTAGGCGGTGTTGTAGGAACTGGTGAAGGTCACCGTGCCTGCTCCCGAGTACGGGATTGAACCATTGAAAGACTGGCGTGCAGCAACATCGGCAGAGATGGTTGCATCCTGCACCGCGACGCCAATACCGAAGTCTTTCGTGTTCGGTGAGGTGAAGCTTCCGTTGTTCGAGGTGCCGGTGCCTTGTATGACACCGGCAATCTGATGAGGATTAGCCGCGGCGGAATAGAAAAAATAGTACGTGCCGTCGTCGAGGACAGCGGTCGTAAGAGTCCGGTTGGTATTGGTCGTCCCGGCCCAGAGCCCCTCAGCAGTATTTGCTGAGGCTAGGGCTGAAGTCTGGTCGGAAGTCTGGCCGCCACAACCACTCGCATTCAACGCGATAGCCATTCCAAGCAAAATGATAGCTTGT
Source organism: Nitrospiraceae bacterium (assembly GCA_041743755.1). GTDB lineage: Bacteria > Nitrospirota > Nitrospiria > Nitrospirales > Nitrospiraceae > Palsa-1315. The sequence goes on from JBGTMB010000051.1 coordinate 12,024, forward strand.
CTTAGCATGGCTTTCGTCCCTCTCTTCTTCCAATCAATCATGTCGTGTGAGTTCTTCAGTGTGCGGTATCTGATGAAGAAAAACCACCCCTACATGCGTTTAGGGCTATCATGAAACAGCGGGGATATTCTAGATTCGTATGCCGCCCAGCTTCGACGTGTCAGTCTCGCCTGCCGCCCACCGCGCATGTTTTCTCTGTTGCGACCTTTCTCTGAGACTCGTATGATGGACGCATGAGTGTGGAACCTGTCGCACGCATCAAGTCGAAGACGCCCGTACCCTACGAGCTCTCGGCGATTCATCATGATACCCACGACACAAAGACGTTCTGCTTTTCCCTGCCTGACGATGCCACGTTAGACATGCTGCCAGGAGACTTTCTGTATGTCCATGCAACGATTGACGGAAAACAGGTAAAGCGGCCCTACACACCGTCGTCGATGCCCGGCGCCACGGGGTACTTCGATTTGACGGTCAAGCGGTACGAAACCGGCGTGGTGTCGAAGTATCTGCATAAGCACGGGCCTGGAGACCGCGTGCTGATGAGCGGGCCGAATCCAGGTGGCCATTGGGTGGATGGCATGGCGAAGCAGGTGGGTTTTGTGGCCGGCGGCACGGGCATCACCCCGATGATTTCTATCATTCGCTGGATTCTTGCCCAGAGCCTCCCTGTCGAGTTGTTTCTGGTCTTTGCCAACAAGGCCGAGGCAGACATTATCTTCCGAGAGGAGTGGGACGAGGATGCACGCGAGCACGCGAACTTCCATTGTTATCATGTGCTGGAGCAGCCACCCGCAGGTTGGTCGCAAGGTACGGGTCGTATCACGGAGGATATGCTGCGCGTGCATCTGCCGCCGCCCGGTCCTGACACCGTGATCTTTCTCTGCGGCCCCCCGCCGATGGCCGACGCGCTGGAAACGACGCTCAGATCAATCGGCTACTCCGAACAATCTATCATCCTTCCGTAAACCCCAAGTTGAACTGAAGTCGAGGCGCGTGGCCACGCGGGCTTCCTCTATCCACAAAATCTCTCTGTGTCGATCGTTTCTCCGAGGCTGAAAATCCTACAAGGGTGTTCTGTTGACTTGATTTGGGTGGGGCACTACTTAGGATGATCCATTTGGTGCCTCGCAGAGAATTTTCTAACGTAAGGAGAAGGACGATGAATCGCCGATCCGCTGCTGCGACAAGCCTACAGCCAGCGGGCTTGCCCCTCAGACCCTCTACGTACTGCACGAATACGCACCGGGTCTTCAGGGCTCCGCGCGCTGGTCTCGTGACGCGGCTCAGCGATTTCGCGACGAACCGTCATGAATAATGCGGGCTAATGGTTCCGAGGTCTATGTGCGGTGTCATGCGCCGCACATAAGCGTACGGCCAGAAGGTCGCCCGCTGATTCCGAGGCCGGTCTTCGAAGGGTTTCCACAGCGATCCTCACCACACAATCATCGGGACCGGGAGGAGTCTGCCAGCAACCTGCTGGTTACATTCATCCTCGTCTCCTGCTTTTAGCATCGATGCTTTCCTGAACAGCCCAAATTTTCTCGATCAAGTGGTTGACACGTATCCTCCCATAGCCTAGCCTATCGTCGTTTCATGCCACTTCCTGAACGCCCAGTCCGTAGGTCGACAGAAGGGGAGGGACCGACATGGACATCAGACTGTATCCTCGACCGGTCCCTGCTATAACGGCGAATCAGACTGCGGGGGATCGCTTACAGATCTGGATTGGCGTGTTTGGAGTGGCTACTCCGCCACCGATCCAGTGGTTTTTGAACGGCACGCCTATCACGCCCACGACCATTACCGACCTCCATTCCGTGCGCTCAGCAGAACTTGTCCCATTGACTTCACCTCGAGCCTTCGCGGGCGTATATGAATTCACAGGCCTACAGCCTGAGAGCGCGTACACGGTGAAGGCACAGTCGGGTGTTCAGCAGGCTTCAATTGAGGTGCAGACCTTACCCAATCAGCTCCCAACCGATTCGATCAAGCCGTTTCACGTGCTGCTCGTGTCTTGTTACTATCAGCCGGAAGATCGCAGCGAGCTCGTCAGTGCGATCATCCGCCAGCTGAAAGGTACGTTTCGTCCGAATCTGACATTGTTGCTCGGAGACCAAGTGTACTTAGACCTCCCCACGCTCACTGATTACAAAGATGATGCGACGTGGTTGGCCGATTGGTTCGAACGGTACTACGTGAAAAACTGGCGAGGGCCTGGTGGCTTAGAGGCAATTTTGTCCTCAGCTCCCTGCATCAGTATTCCAGATGATCATGAGTATTGGAATAACGCACCACATGATAGCCTCGTGGTCGGTAACACGCAGTCTGCTGCGGGCCGGGAGCGCTGGCGTACCGCTGCTGAAATGCTGTATCGAGGATTCCAGCTTCCTGTTCCTCTGCAGCTCGGTGACCCATTCATACTGGACATTCCCCCGCTTTCTTTTTTCTTGGCCGATTCGCGGAGTCAACGATCTGAGAATCGCAGTCGATCGATGACGCCACAGGCGTTGCAAGCGCTGCAAGCTTGGTGCAATCGCGTGTCTCAGGAAGGTTTGTTCGGTGTCTTCGCCACAGGCCAGTCGCTCTACGATGAACCCGTGGGAAGCCTGAAAGGCAGCGTGGTGGATTATTCTCTTTCCAACTATGCAGACTATCCGGAAGTCATTCGCATGCTCATGTCGATTCCCGATCGTGGGCGACCGATACTCTGTTTGACGGGAGATGTTCATTGGGGACGAGTCGCGAAAAGTGTTGACGTCAAGACAGGGCGCGATGCCCTCTATGAGGTCATCTCATCACCCAGCGCGTTGGTGAGTTCGGTTGGGTTTGATCAGCTGAAGATGGTTGGAGGGTTTTTCGGAGGTCTGTTTGGCACATCAGATCCATGGCCTCGTCACTCCAATCCAGACACACCGCCGGACTTTCTCGCCATGCAGGTGTTCGATAAACGGTATCAATCAAATGAATTGTATGGCCAACCGGGCGATCAAGTGGTGCTGTTATCGTTCACGCGTGCAGGATATGGCGTCGACGTAGGCGTGACATATTATCCGATCCATGAAGAGGGTCACGTGCGTCAACCGATCGCAGTGGGGCCTTTGCGCTTGCGTCCTTTATGAGAGGAGGAATCTATGCTTCCGATAGCTCCGGCACGGACCAATCGAGAATGGGAAGGTGTGCAGTCCCTTCCAGGCCTAGGTGGCGAAGACAATCTGGGCTGGTTAGGGCGCGCCACTCAGACTCTGACATCTCAATTTGGTGACGCGCTCAAATCTCAGGAGTTAGTACGGCTTGTGTTGTTCGGGGGCACGGATCCCGTATCGTTCCGGCTTCGAGTCGCACAAGCTCACATCCGGCATGATATGACGCCCAGTAGTTGGTCACATGTCGTCCTGATCCATCCAAAACAGTTGTCTCGAGTGTACGAAATCTCTTTGGAGCCTCAAGGTGGATTTCACTATCCGGTTCCGACCAATGGGTTGCAGCATGGCCATATCCAACACTATCGTGATCGTGCACGGTATCCGAACATTGCGCTGCTCGGCATTCCGAGCAGCGACAAGCTGACATGGGAGGAGATCAACCGGACATTCACTCAGTTCCAAAAGCAGCGAACCTCGCTCGACGCAATCGAATTGATCGTCCGTTGGCTGGCCTTTGTGTGGGGAGCTGGACGCGCAGGCAATCCCCTGTTGGAAGGGTATGGGGTTCCATCGTCAGCGATGCTGGAAATCATCTTCAGCGCTCTCGGCCACGACCTGACTCCGGGACTGGAAAGCCGGTCGAGTTGCCCCGAGGCAATTTGGCAGGCAGTCAAGTGGTGGCATCATTATTATGATCAAGAGGGTAGGAACCAACCACGCTGTGTCCATCGGGTGGACAATCAGCTTATTCCATCGTCGATACGAGAAGGAAGAAAGATGGGCGGTCCTCCCACCCAAACCACGCCACCCGTTTCCATTTCGATTACCCGACAGACAACACAGAAAAAGGCCGATACTCCGAGAAGGGGGCCACGGACTCCCTCGCCACGCAGGCGAGGGAGAAGATAGAAGGCGGGTGTATCGGCGGCGAGCTCGAGGACGGCCGCGAATGAAAAAGTTGGACCAAGGAGGACGTATCCCGCAGCAGTAAAGTGAGCGAGACGAACAGAGGTGTGCGACAGGCGTGAAGAACGAGATACGCTCCACGTTGAACGCGTGGTCGACGTCTTTGTGAAGAACCATCATGATGATACGGTCGTGCGCTGTTTGCCTCACCTTGCCAAGGAGGTCGCGATGCGAATACTTCTGGCCGTCGACGAGTCCGAGAACTCCCATCGCGTTGTCCAGTATGTTGGATCTCTCCTGGGTCGGACGCCTGATGTCGTCGTCACTCTTTTTCACGTGCTCAAACCTATGCCTCGGGGTTTGCTGGAGCATGGTGGATCGGAGAATCCTGCCGCTGAGGAGCAATTGGGCGCGCAGTTACGCGATGAGCAGGAAGCCTGGATTCGGAAGGAACGGGAATCCGACTGTCATGTCCTGAAGGAAGCGTGCGAGACGTTGGCACAATCCGGATTCGACATGAGCCGCGTCGCGGTGAAGTTCGGCCATGATGACAATATTGCCAGAAACATTCTCGAAGAGGCCCGAGGTGGACATTACGATACCATCGTTGTGGGGCGGCAGGGGATATCCCGGATCAAACAGATCTTCGGTGGCGGCACAACCGATCATATCCTGCGCGACGCCAAGGGTTTTGCGATCTGGGTGGTGGAGTAAAATGGTCAATGTTTGACTCCCGCGACGTTGATCTTCTGTCAGAGATAGGCTGATCCAATGTGCTCATTCTCAAACGCAACACAGATGAGCCGTTGCAAATATGACGAGCATTGCTATACGCAGCCACTGGCCTATGTTGTGGGTCGCTGGTTACCGATCATATTCCTGTTGCTGAGCATTGTCCCAGCCTATGCGGAATGGGTCGCAGTCGAAAAAGACTATCTCTCGCCGGGCCTACAGACTGTCTATATCGATCCGGACAGCATTCGCCGAGAAGGGAATGTGGTGACGGTGTGGCAACTCATTGACTTCAAGTGGATGCAAGGGAATCCGAGAGGACCCACCAGATTTTTGTCTACAAAGACCCAGAAGCAATTCGACTGTGCGGACAAGCGCCTTCGGTTGCTGGCATTTACGGAATTCTCACGCGGTATGGGAACCGGCATACCGCGTGATGGATATGTAGGCAAGGACAACTGGCTTCCGGTCGAAGCAGAGAGTATGAGTCATGCTCTCTGGGAAGCTGCTTGTGGCAAGGAATAAATAGCTCCCCTCTTTCCGGGCAGGGCATCCTGGAAGATCTGTATAATCTGTAGGGCCTACTCTGGTCCGTGTTTCACTCCATCCTTCTCAATTCCTGAATATCGTGGATCTTCCCAATTGAGCCTGGTAAGTAATGCTCTACTCTGTTCTGGAGCGGCTTGATAACTCAAGGCCCTCCAAGATAGGCATGGGCCGTTGTTACAGCCCAGGGGATACAGTATTACACCTCAAGGAGGCATCAATGAAAAAGATGTTGCTTGCGGTCAGTGCGATGACGTTGATGATGACCGGAATAGTTTTCGCCCAAGCAGAAACGCCTGTGATTGATCAGCGGCAGATGAATCAGGAACAGCGGATTGATCAGGGGATTGCGAGCGGGCAGCTGAACAAGCGGGAAGCGAACCGGCTGAACAGGCAGCAGGAACATGTGAACAAGATGGAAGACAGGGCAATGTCCGACGGCGTGATGACGAAAAGGGAGCGAGCCAGGATTGGTGCGGCGCAGAATCGCGTTTCGCATCATGTTGCCCGCGAGAAACACGACCGCCAAGGCAAGCGGCATCGGTAATTCGAAGTTGTGCGGAGATTAGCCCGCAATATTCATGACGGTTCGTCGCGAAATCGCTGAGCCGCGTCGCGAGAGCGGCGTGCGGAGCCCGGAGGACCTGAGGCGTACTCGTGCAGTACGTCGAGGGTCCGAGGGGCGAGCCCACTGACCGAAGGCTCGTCGTAGCAGCGGATCGGCGATTGCAGCCGAAGTGTTCATGAATAATGCGGGCTAGACGGGGCGCTCAGGATTGTATCTTGAGCGCCCCGTCTTTTTGATGGAACGTTGTTCCTCATTGAGAGGGAGATTGCTACAATGGCGCGCCGTGACGCGTCGAATGACCGAAAGATCTCTGCTGAGCCGTCTCTCTCAGAAACGTCGTTCCCAGCTTCGTGAACTTGGGAATCTCGCGGATGAGGGTGGGGTATCGTTATATCTCGTCGGTGGAGTTGTCCGCGATCTCTTGCTGAAGCGGGAGACCTGGGATCTTGATCTCACGGTCGAGGGAGACGGGATCGCCTTTGCGCGGCTGGTGGCAGATCGATACCGGGCTGGGCTGGCAGTATTTGAACGGTTCGCGACCGCGCGGCTCGCGTTTCCAGACGAACTCAAGATGGATATCGCGACCACCAGGCGAGAGTCCTATGCCCAGCCCGCTCTCCTGCCGACGGTTCAGCCCGCGTCGATCGAAGAAGATCTCTCCCGGCGTGATTTCACGATCAATGCTCTAGCGGTGCAACTCAATCCACAGCAGTTCGGTCGTATGCTCGATCCCTACGGAGGGCAACGCGATCTTCGTGCGCGCACGCTCCGCGTGCTGCACGCGGGAAGCTTTCAAGACGATCCCACTCGCATCTTCAGAGCGATCCGGTTCGAACAACGGCTCGGGTTTCGCCTTGAGAACGTCACCGCGCGTCTTCTTGTGCAGGCGGCTTCCACGAATCTGATCCAGCGACTTTCCGGCCCTCGATTACAAAACGAATTCCTGTTGCTGCTCGCGGAGCGCGATCCGGTGCGCGCGATTGCGCGGCTGGAACAGTTGAAGTTGCTTCGTTTCCTTCACCGGCGTCTGTATTACACACAGAACGTACAGCGAACGGCCACGGCTGTTCCTAAGGCGCTCGCTTGGTGGGGGCGTCGATTCCCGGATTCTGTGATCGACAAGCCGATTGTCTATCTCATGGCCTTGTCGAGCGAGTCCAGCCAAGCGGTCGTGGCCGCCATGATCCGGCGGTTAGCGCTTTCACGTGAGCAGGCGAAGAAGATGAACATTGGAAGACATCGGGTCGATCGCGCGCTGAAGCGACTCACCGATCCAGGGACAGTACGGCACTCACAAGTATTTCGCCTCTTGGCAGATTTCTCAGACGAAGCGCTTGTCCTGCTCCTGGCAAAGCAGCGAAGCACGCAATCTGGGTTGCGGGGCCTGCTGAAACGACAGCTTGTGGCCTATATGAAGAACAAGACTGTCAAAACGACGCTGACTGGACGAGACCTTCAGGCGATGGGGTTGCAACCGGGGCCGCAGTACACAACGATCTTGGGGAAATTGTTGGACGCGCGCATTGATGGGATGATCAAAACCGAAGCGGAAGAACGCATCTTTGTCCGGAAGTGGCTCGGCAATCAGAAAGTTCGCAACGAATTCCGATGATCCCGCAGACTGCTCAAAAAGGCCGTCCAGCGCGGCCGCAGCGAGCGAGGAGGCGAGGCGTACACTTGCGGTACGTCGAGTCTCTGAGCGATGCGAGAACAAAGCTGGCGGACTTTTTCAGCAGTCTGCCTAATTCAGCGAGGTGATGGAGAGAGATACTTCATTCGGCAGCAAGAGCGTTACATTCGCCTGGTGCGTGGGGTCCGCCTGGATCAGTGCAAACAAAGGCACCGGTTGCGGTACCTGGCTCGGTGGCAAGGCCAGCAGAACTGGAAAGTCGATCAGCGGCGACACTGTCGTCAGGCCGGCCAGGCGCAGACGAAAGGCCAACAGAATGTCGCGCAACCGGCTGGTTTGATCTTCTTCGGAGAGCGCTTGGTTTGTGACGATGCCCACTTCCCAGAGTGGTCGGGTGATCGTGACAGGGAAGGTAATGCCGAGTTTCAGGGCGGTGGGTGTCACGTCGATTAAGATCCCGGCCTGAATTGCCGCTTCACGGTCTTGAATGGCCGGGGGTTGTGCCGTCTGTTCCACCAATTCTTGTCCACCTGCATGCTCTAGCGTGACAGGTACTTGGGCCTGAGCCTGCAGAGGCTCGCTCTGTGCGGAAGAAGCCTCCGATGGTATTTCGGCATCGGATGGGGTCGGAATCGCGATGTCTGTTTGAGGCAAGGCCTTGACGATACCGTCGTAGATCGTTCGGGCTGACGCAGACCATGATTCATTGAACGGGCGTCCTGCAAACGCGGCATCGGCGGCTTTCTTCTCGTCGTGGGTCAAGGCTTTAGGGGGTGGAGTGTGTGTCATGCTTCCAACATAAGCCGCTTTGCCGGGATGTCAAGGGCTGGTAGGTTTGACTCCGACTCGGAAGCGGGAAACTCGCATTATTCTCCTTCGCAAGTACCCCGTAGCTTCCGGCCTTCGCAGCCGAAGCGACTGCTTCGGCGGAGTAGGCTGCTGCAGGGATGAAGGCGAGGAGAACCCTCCATAGCCTTGGCGAAGGAGGGTAGCGGATTCTGAGAATTTCGCAGGATGCCCCGCAGCTTCCAGCCTTCGTAGCCGAAATGGCTACTTCGGCGGAGTAGGCTGCTGCGGGGAGCTTCATTGATGATGGTTCGTGGAGAAGTTGCACGGACGCCAGGAAAAGTTCCCAATGGAGGAGTCAAGGTGAAGCCGCTTAAAACCCCATGCTATAGTCGCTGCCATGGCACGGATTGACTTCTACCGGGTATTGGGGCTTTCGCGCGACGCCTCAGACGACGCGATCAAGAAGGCCTACCGGAAGCTGGCTTTTCAGCACCATCCTGACCGCAATCCCGATAGTACGCAGGCGCAAGCCAAGATTCGCGATCTCAATGCAGCCTATGAAGTCATTGGCGATCCGGAGAAGCGACGGACCTATGACCGGCTGAATTGGGGGGAAGAAGCGGCGCGGGATGAAGCGGCCGATCCAGCCGTTATTCTCGACGAAATGGAGCAGAAGCTCTTCGACGAAGGGCGCAAGGAAGTGTTCGCGATCTTGATGAAAGACGTGAAGCGGATCAAAGCCGAATTGGCTGTGATTCGTGAGCGGACCGTGGCAGACCAAGGGTACGACACATTTAAGGAATCGATCATTCAGGAACGGGCATCGAAAGTTATGGAAGACCTGATCACGGCTGAGATGGAGGGGCGTAAGAAGCGGCTCGTCGAAGTGGCGACGGAGATGTTGCTGTCACAAGGCGTGGTCAAACGAGATGATGAGGGCGGCGTCAGATCATTACGCGGGCAGCTTGAGGACGTGTTCCGGAAGGGGCGGATGAAGGGCTTCGCCGCCGCGCTGGAATTGTTCTACGAGCGGCGTTAGAGGTGAAATGTAAAAAGTGAAACGAAGGAGGCTATTCTTGTTTACTTCTTACTTTTTTCCTGAAAGGAGCGTCGAGAGATGATTGCACCACTCAGAACGATCGGGGTGCGAACCCATGTACCGCGAGGTGCCTGGTTGGCGCTCGCGAGGAGCATGCCGCGCCTCATTCGCCGCGCATGCCTGGCGACGGTACTATTGGTAATGATCTCCGCAGTGGCTCAGCCGGTTCATGCCGCAGGCGGAGGTCAGACGAAGTTCCCGCGCATACCGACGCAGTTCATCGCGGCGTTGGGAGATCCGGGTGCGACTTCCGGGAGCGGCGCGCAATCGTGGGGTCTGTGGCCGCTGGACCCGGGTCCTCGGGGCGTCGAGCTGAACCGCTATCAACGGTTGAAGGATGCCGGTGGCGTCGCCCCGGCGCGCTGGAAATTCGACGACAGGGACTGGTGGCTGGAGGAACACGGCTTGATCATGGAACAGCCGACCGTTCCGCTTCCTCCCGGCAAATACATGGTCACGGGTAACCGCGAGGTGACGGCTGTGCTGACCATTCATCCCGCCGACAGGAATGGCGACAGGCGCTGGGAGCTCGATAAAGGCGCGACGCTCTACGACGTGACGCACCTGGCCTGCCGCTCCGCGCGCTATACACCGGCGGCGGTTGGTGGTTCGTGCTCGCCGGCCAACGCGCAGAAGACGGCGTTTCCCGTTGCGCCAGGAGGAGTGATGCCTCCGGTCGCGGGCTGCACGAAGCAGGACTATGCGGTGCTCATCGTGACCGGCGTGGGCGTGGAAGACTGAACGCCGGTGGCGCCTCGACGGCATTGGGCGGCGACCCTGGCCGCCGCCACGTTTATGCCTGCCGGGAATAACCCTGCGGATCCGTGTCTGTGCCCGTCACCGAGGCGATGACCGCTTTCGACCCAAAGCGGACGTTTGAATTGTCAATCAAAAGGAGTGTCATTCATGAGCATTATTCTCGATCCGGCGAAGCGTTTTTTTGAAGCGTGCGAAACGGGAAAAGGCTGGGATGCGTGCAAAGCATATTGTAATCCCGACGCGACATTTTCCTCACAAACAAATGCCTTATCTGATATAGCCACTCTAGAAGGTTATTGCGAGTGGATGAAGAACCTTTTTACGCCGGTTCCAGATGGGCACTATGAGTTGAAGTTCTTCGCCGCCGATGAAGCCGATAGATCTGTAACAGCGTTTGCGATTTTTCATGGCACCCAAACTGGACCCGGCGGGCCAGTACCTCCGACGGGAAAGAAAATTGCTGCTGACTACGTTTACCATATGGTTTTTGATGGTGAACGCATCAAGCACATGACAAAAATATGGAATGACGCCATCAGCATGCAGCAGCTAGGTTGGGGTTGAAATGATTCACCCGGACGGCTGCTTGTGGCCGTTCTGTGACTGTCGGTAACCGACCCAAAGCTGAAGTCCACGACCGACCGCTACCAGAAGGGGGGGGCTTACACCGATCCGCATAAGAACCCGTGATAAATGGTCCCACCGTCGCAACTCATTGAAACGGCAACGAGCATGGCATATTCTTCACGAACAGTAGTGGCGTGTTATACGGACAGAAATGGTCGGATCCAGCTCTTACGCGGATCCGCCTAAACATTGTTGGACGGGCAGGACGCCGGTTCAAGTCCTGTCACTCCGACCGTCGTTGGTTGACGAAGTGAGCGAGGTCGCCGGGGACCGGAGGGCGTGCCGCAGTTGGCGGATCGTGGCGGCGAATTCCTGAAACTGGCGCGATGATAGTGGGGACCG
>JBGTMB010000052.1:0-2555 GCA_041743755.1 Nitrospiraceae bacterium
TGCTCAGGATTGGTGGCGGCCTTTTCCGGCGCCTATGCCTGGCTCGTCAAACCGGTCCTCGACGAGATCTTTATCAACAAGAACGAAAGCCTCCTCCTCATCCTTCCGCTTGCGCTCTTTGCCGTGGCGGTGCTCAAGAGCGTCTTCAACTACGGACAAAACTATCTCATGAACTATGTCGGGAATCAGGTGATCACCGACATTCGACAGGAGTTGTTCGGCAAACTCATTCGGCTGCCTGTTCCCTACCACGATGTGAATACGTCAGGGCGGCTGGTGTCCCGTGTCGTGAACGACGTGACCTTGATGGCCAATGCGGTGGCGGGAGTGTTGAAGGATATTTTTCAGCAGGGACTCACATTCCTGGCCATGATGGGCGTGATTTTCTATCAGAATTGGCGGCTGGGGAGTCTCTCGGTGATCGTCATTCCCTTGGCCGTATTCACGATGGTGCGGATGGGGAAGCGGTTACGGGCGTTAGCGGCAAGCGGTCAAGAGCGGATGGGGGATATGGCGTCCACACTTCAGGAAACGTTATCCGGCATTCGCATGGTGAAGGCTTATGGGCGTGAAGAGTCGGAAGCGGCGCGGTTTCAACAGAGCAACCGCTCGTTCCTCAGCACGACGATGAAGGCGATTCAGGTCTCCTCCCTCGGGTCGTCGCACATGGAGGTGATCGGTGTCGTGGGGGTCGCCGCGATTATTTGGTATGGTGGTTTCCTCGTCATCAACGGGTCGATGACGCCGGGGGCCTTTTTCTCATTTCTGACCGCGATGTTCATGGCCTATACGCCGATTCGGAAGTTGTCTGGTTCTAATAATATGATTCAACAGGCACTGGCCGCGGCAGAGCGGGTCTTCGGAGTCTTGGACCTCAAGACCGAGCAGGATGCGGATAAGGGCCGATTGGAATTGCCACGGATTGCACAGTCAGTGACGTTCGACGAGGTGACGTTTCATTATGAGAGCCAATCGGTGCCGGCGCTCAACGACATCAACCTGACGATTCGAGCCGGCGAAATGGTGGCCCTTGTGGGTAGCAGCGGCAGCGGAAAGACGACGCTCGTCAACTTGATCCCGCGTTTTTATGAACCGACGGCCGGTCGTATTCTCATCGACGGGGTCGATATTCAGTCGTACACCCTCCGCTCCCTTCGATCGCAAATAGGCATGGTGTCGCAAGATGTGGTCTTGTTCGACGACAGCATTCGCAACAACATCGCCTTTGGGCGTGAGGGCGCGACTGACGAAGACATTATCCAGGCGGCGCGATTAGCCTATGCCCATGATTTTGTCGAACGTCTTCCGGAAGGGTACCGGACGGTCGTGGGGGAGAAAGGGGTAAAACTCTCCGGTGGGGAACGGCAGCGCTTGGCCATTGCCCGTGCGATCTTGCGCGACCCGCCCTTGCTTATTCTCGATGAAGCGACGTCGGCGTTGGACACCGAGTCTGAGAGGGTCGTCCAGCTGGCCCTCGGCAATTTGATGAAGAATCGAACGACGGTCGTCATTGCCCATCGGCTGTCGACGATTCAACAGGCCGATCGGATTATGGTCCTGGCTCGAGGCTTGATCGTCGAAGTGGGAACACACGATGAGTTGCTGCGCCGTGGAGGGCAGTATCAGCGGCTTCATGCCATGCAGTTCCAGGATATTCCCGATGCGTAACCCCGCGATGAAGCGGGTGGAGAATTGGCTGAAGCTTTCTGTCCTCCCTCCCATCGGAGCTGCGGTGATTCGAGGGCTGGGACGATCGATGCGCATTGAGACCAAGGGCCAGGAGTCGATCGATGCGCTGTATCGGGAAGGCAGACGCGTTATCATCGCCTTCTGGCATGCGCGTCAGCTCATGATGCCCCTGACATACCGAGGGACGCAGGCGCATGTTCTTATCAGCCAGCATCAGGACGGAGAAATCGTCGCACGAATTATCGAACGGTTCGGGTTTAGGGCCGTCCGAGGGTCGAGCACCAGAGGGGGTGGCGAGGCGTTGCGCGAACTGATTCGCTTAGGACGGTCCGGAGTGGACCTCGTGGTGACGCCAGACGGGCCCAAAGGCCCGGCCCAGGTGGCGAAGATGGGCGTCATCCAATTGGCACGAGCCTCAGGCCTGCCGATTGTCCCGTTAGCCTTCGGTTGCTCAAAAAAAAACACTTTGCGAGTTGGGATCGCTTCATGGTTCCGTACCCTTGGTCGTGTGGTCTGTATCTCTGGGGGGCTCCCATCTGGGTGTCGCGCGAGTTAGATGAGTTGGCCCTGGAGGCCAAACGGCTGGAACTTGAAACGACCTTGAACCAGATGACTGCTGAGGCCGACGATGCAGTCATCTCATAGCCAGGCTGCTGAAAAAGCCCGCCATCGTTGTTCTCGCGACGCGCAGAGGCTCAGCGTACGACACGCAGTACGATTCGCCTCTTTGCTTGCTGCGGCCTAGCTGCCGGACTGTTTGAGCATCCTGCGTGGCGGCTCCATCGTCGTCTCAATTGTGCGTATTTCTGATTCACGGATGGCGCAATACCGCCTTCCTGTGGCCGAGTAGGTCAACTCCATGTGGC
>JBGTMB010000053.1:0-6560 GCA_041743755.1 Nitrospiraceae bacterium
TTCTGCCGATTCGACGAGAAGGCCACAGATTGGGAAACCCACATCACCGGCTCCTGCACCCACTGTAAATCCGACCATTGCTCGGTCCAGTTCTCTGTCCGCTTTGACTGTTCCCAGCAATCGCACTAACAGGCTGTTGATAAAGTCCGCCAGCGTCGTTCTCGGCTCACCGAAATCCTCAACGTACCCCCAGAAGGGTACGCCTCCGGTTTCGACACGCCTGCGGCCTTGCTGGACGGCCTTTCTGAACAGCCTGGAGGCCATTCAACTTCCGTCAGTGATCTCAGACGTGGTATCGTTTCCGGGGTCATCATCTCGCGTGTCAACAAACTGCTAACCATGTCTCTCGCTAACACGATCAAAGCCGAAGCTCGGGCCCTTGGGTTTGATGCCGTCGGCATCAGTCGGATCGCTGAAAGCAGTCAGCCGTCAGCTATCAGCCATCGGCCGGATTCATCTCTTTCAGACCCCTCCCCTCCCTTATCTCATCACTTGCTCAACCGTCTTACAGAGTGGCTCCGGCAAGGCTACCACGGCACAATGGCCTGGATGACTCGCGACCCCACTCGTCGAAGCGATCCGCAACATGTTCTGCCGGGATGTCGATCAATGATCTCAGTCGGGATGAACTACTACACAGACAATCGTGCAAACGAGCAGCCTGGAATGGGACGCATCGCCCGTTACGCCTGGGGTAAGGATTACCATACGGTCATGGCCCGGCGGCTCACCCAGCTCGAAGAAAAAATTGCAACCCTGGCGCCAGGCATCACCACCAAGACCTACACCGATACCGGTCCGATCATGGAAAAGGCCTGGGCCCAGGAGGCCGGCCTCGGTTGGATCGGGAAACATTCCAATCTCGTCTCGGCGGAAAGTGGTTCTTGGCTCCTGCTCGGAGAGATTCTAACGACCCTGGATCTGGAACCGGATGAACCAGGCACAGATCTGTGCGGAAGTTGCACTCTCTGTATCCAAGCTTGTCCGACCGGCGCCATTGTCGAACCCTATGTCGTCGATGCCAGGCTCTGCATCTCGTACTTGACGATCGAACTGCGCGGAGGCCGAGAAGTGATCTCCGATGAGCTTGCCTCTCAGATGGGTAATCGCATCTTCGGCTGCGACGATTGCCTGGACGTCTGTCCGTTTAACTTGCGGGCAGACGCGACAAACGAACCAGCCTTTCACCCCACTCCCTTAACTCTCGCTCCCAGCCTCCAGACACTCTCTCAGATCAGCCAAGAGAGTTTTTCTGCCACGTTCAAAGAAAGTCCCCTCAAACGAGCCAAACAAAGCGGCCTCCTTCGGAACGTGGGAATTGCACAGGAGAACCACAGGAGACAGAAAGGGAGCCAGGCTTCTTAATCACCCCCTTTTTTCTTGGAGGAAGGAGGAGTAGGCTATTCCTAGTAGTTAGCAGGTGCTCAAAAGGGCCGTCCAGCAAGGCCGCAGGCGAGTCGAAACCGGAGGCGTACCCTTGGGGGTACGTTGAGGATTTCGATGACCCGAGAACGACGCTGGCGGACTTTTTCAGCATCCTGCCGGTAGTTCGCAGGGAGGCCTGAATCCATGCATCCTCCGATCTTGCTGCTCATCTCTACTGATCCTCTCGCCAGACCGTTGTTCGAACAAGCCCTCGATCACCGCCGCGCCACCATCCTCGCTGCTACCACGACCGAAGAGGGTCTGCGCATCCTGAAAGACCGAGCAGACCTCGCACTTGTCCTCTGTGATGAAAGCCAAGGACGGATTGCGAGCCAAGTGATCCTGTCTCAGGCCAGACACATCGCTCACAACATCCCCGTCATCATTCTCGGAACAGACGGGTCAGCAAAAGCTGCCGTCGAAGCGTTGCACCGTGGCGCCACCGATTACCTCGCACAACCAGTCACGATGAAGGATCTCCAGACTGCCATCGACAAGGCCCACATCTTCGAGGCGCCAGAGCCCCACGCGCATGAAGAACATCTCTCAGCATTCGGTCAAATCGTCAGCCGGTCGCCTCAAATGAAACTGCTGAAACATCTAGCAGCCGAAGTCGCCCAAACCGATGCGACGACCATCCTTATCACCGGCGAAAGCGGCACCGGCAAAGAACTCTTTGCCCAGGGAATCCATGCCGCCGGCCCCCGGTCCAAAGGTCCGTTCGTGGCGCTCAATTGTGCGGGCATCCCCGAGCAGCTCCTCGAATCGGAATTGTTCGGCTATCAGCGCGGCGCCTTTACCGATGCGAAGCAGACCAAACCGGGACGATTCCAACAAGCGGAGGGCGGCACGCTCTTCCTCGACGAAATCGGTGAGATGAGTCCTTCCGCCCAGGCGAAACTCTTGCGCGTTCTAGAGACTCATCATGTCGATCCGTTGGGCGACACACACAGCATCCACGTCAACATTCGCGTGATTGCTGCCACAAATGAAGACTTGCCCGCTCAGATCAAAGCCGGGCGATTCCGCCTGGACCTCTACTATCGGCTGAACGTCTACCAACTGCGCATCCCACCGCTCCGCGAACGGACTGAAGATGTCGAGCCGATTCTGACATCGTTCCTGGAAACCGCCCGGAGGGATCATGGCTGTCGCATCAAGGGCATCACCCCAGCCGCGCTGACCATCTTGCGAGGCCACGATTGGCCCGGCAATGTACGGGAGCTGCACAACGTAGTCGAAGGGCTCACCATCACATGTAAGGATGAGATCATCCAGCCGGACCATCTGCCTATTTCTCTGCGAGAGGCCCAATCAGCAGAATCGAACGGAAGCACCGAGAAGGCCTCGCTCCTGGCCTACGGCCTCTCGGTTGATGAGATGGAAAAGAAGATGCTCCAAGAAGCGCTACAGCGCACAAACGGCAACATTTCCGAAGCCAGCAGACTCCTCAAGATCACCCGGAATACGCTCCGATATCGCATGGCAAAATACCACCTCTAATCGGATGCTGAAACAGACCCCCAACTTTGTTCTCGGCTCATCGAAATCCTCAACGTACCCCTGAGGGTACGCCTCCGGTTTCGACTCGCCTGCGGCCTCGTTGGATGGCCTGTTTGAGCATCCTCACCTGAACTCACTATAGTCACAGAAATGAAGGAATGAAAGAGCAGAGCGCTCATGAGGGTCATTATGCGGTAGCCCAGGAACTCCCCCGCTTCATCTATTGGGAAATGGCGGGGGCGAGATTTGAAAACCCTGAAGTCCTTGAGGCTATAGATCCTGATATCGTCTCATCGTTTCGTTCTCAATCACTTACAGAGGAGTCAGAGGTGGGGGAGGAAGTGGTCAAACCTGATCGGACACGATAATTCTGCCATAGTTCAACCACAATCACTTACACTATGGTGTCCAAATTTAGTGCGGCCCGATAAAAGTGAACATTAAGGCCATATCCCAACCGAGGTTCGAGGCTTTGTGTTTCATGCGGCTCGGTAGAGCGAAGCTCATCAGTGAGGAGCGGGAATGGTACTCAGATGATGATGAAAATGTGCTGGGGGTTGTAATCTTTGACAAACCTGACAAGGATTGGCTCTATGTAATCCTTGGAAGAGACGAGGTAGCTCGGTTCCGTGCTATCGATCAGGAAATCAACTATAAGACCGATGCTGAAGCTCGAAACGCACTGCACAAGAAGATGGATGAGTACGTTAGGGCGGGGCAAAGTGTGTTCCCGCAGGGCCTTGAACGAAAAAGCCAAAAAACCTTCCTAATCTTCAAACCCATTGCCCAACAGGACGCACTCAACCCTACTTTTTCGGTGCTTGCAGAATCGAACGGATACTCACCAGCAAGGGAAATTATTAAAGAAATCGCCTACACCTTTGAAGATCCTGTTGGAAACTATCTGCAGCAGTTTCAGACCACAGGTTTTGATGCGAGACTGTGGGAATTATATCTATACGCGGTCTTGCCTGAACTGGGGTTTGAGATGGACCGCACCCATAAGGCCCCCGACTATGTCTGCTTCGGTTTTGGACTAACAGTCATAGTCGAGGCCACTACTGCAAATTCGATACAGCCGAAAGATAGCCTCAAAGTTGCTAGCTTAAAGCAAAGGGAATTAGAGGACTTCATTGCGATAACCTTCGGAAGCGCGCTCTATTCTAAACTCCAGAAGCGTTATTGGGAGAAAGAACATGTGAAAGGTCACGCACTTGTTCTTGCAGTGGCTGATTTTCGGAGATCGGAGGACTTGGGTTATTGCGCGCCTCTTCTAATGCAATATCTTTATGGACTGCGTCAACACGTAGACGAAGGGGTGTTCTCCTTCTCCTCAATCAAGGAGCATACATTCGGAGGTAAGACAATCCCTTAAGGGTTTTTCAACCTCCCAGATGCGGAAAACATCTCGGCCATCTTGTTCAGTGACGGTGGAACTATTTCTAAGTTTAATCGAATGGGGAAAATAGCAGGCTTCGGCGATGCCTCAGGGATAATGATGAGGGTTGGAGAACGGTATACCACTCGCGACAGTGAAGCCCCTGAGCCCTTCCGTATTCTTGTTGAAGGATCGTGTCGAGAAACCTGGGCCGAAGGGATTTGGATTTTCCATAATCCAAATGCAAAAATTCCCTTGTCGAGAGAACTATTCCCCGATGTCGCGCACGTTTATTTAAAGAACGGGGAGCTCAGCATCTATCTCTCGGACGCTTTTCCCACTTGGTCAAAGACTTTGATTTTCAGTTCTGAGGAAGACTGGAAAAAGTTTAGCGCGAAGGCTGAGCAGCAAAAGAAATGACGTCTGCGGCTTACACATTCGCAGCCTCGCCTCAACTCACTCCGGCAGCAAGGCTATTTCTTAACCTGTGGCTCAAGTGTGGCTAACACCAACAAGAAGTCGCCGGATTGGCCTTCAGTGCGCACGTTTTACCTTTTCCCTTGAGAGCGGACTAGATGAGTCTCCCACTGCGCGTGTCCAACGAGGGTCTTCCGAGACCGCGCGCTGCACGAGCACAGGAGACCATCTAGCCCGGCCCTCTCATCCTCTGATGCTATTTTCCCCGCCTCAAAATGGAGTGGCCAAGGCTGCCCTCAACTGCGCGCATCAAACGATATAAATGCTCCCTCCAAGCTCGCTCATTCTCTCCTCAAAGGGATGGGGGCTGATTGAGCTTCTACTGCGCGCGTCCAACGAGGGGATTCCGCGACCGCGCGTTGCGCGAGCACAGAAGATCATCAGCCTCCATCCCCTCCGCTGTTCTGCGTGCAAGAAAGATGGTTGCCTGCGCCCTCACACAACTTTGGCAGTCTTGAGATGCAGCTCTGCCTGCACTCGTTCAAGCACAAAGAGCTTCAGAAGCGTCTGGTAGGGGACATCGCGCTTGTTGGCCAGCGTCTTGAGTTGATCCAGAAGAGATTTTGGCAGCCGGAGTGAAATCGTTTCGGTCGATGGCTTGAGCTTTGGGAAGATCATCCTGCGGCTTTTGGAGTAATCGATATACTCCGTTGAGTCATGGGAGGCCCAGAAGGCGGCTTCCTGCGCTTCACTCTTGAACGTCGGTCTTAGTTTTAACTTGCTCATCGTACGTCCTCCGTTCCTTCACGCTCATGTCCCTCGCTGAAATGACGCGAATCCTCCGCTTGCGGATGGTAAAGACGAGAAAGAGTCGTCGTCCTGCGTCGGTTTGCCCTAGCACGTAGTAGCGAGCTTCAATTGCAGAATGGGCTGAGTCTTCCGCCACGACCAGCGGAAGATTGAAGAACGCTTGCTCGCATTCCCACGGGGTAACGCGATGCTTCTCCCAATTCTTCGTAAGGTTGGCCTCATTCCAATCGAATCCCTCAACCCCGAGCAGTCTCTTCATCCATTTCCTTGTCTGTATACGATAACAATATACCGACCTGCCTCACCTCGTCAACGCCACCCCTAAATAATCCTTCCAAGCTTGCTCGTTGTCTCTTCAAGGATGGGGGCTGATTGATCTTCCACTGCGCACAACTTTCTCACCCGCCCACCCACTGGCACGCCGAGACGTGCCATTAGCCCGTGCGAGGGTCGTCGGAGGCCGCGCGTTGCGCGAGCACAGAAGATCATCAGGCTCCATCCCCTCTTCATCCGCCCATCGTCAGCACGACTCGAAACCGCGCCTTGCCGCTCAGCATGCGATCGTAGGCAGCAGCGGCTTGTTCGAGGGGGAAGGTTTCGACCATGGGGCGGATGCCGGTCATTGCACAGAAGTTAAGCGTGTCTTCCGAATCCCGAGCGGTTCCAGATGGCCAACCTTGAATCGACCGGCGGGCGCCGATGAGTTGAATGGGCGTGACGATAATGGGGTCGGCTGATGCCCCCACTACCAGCAGCTTGCCACCGACCGCGAGTCCATCGATCAGCTCCGACATCGCTTTGCTGTTCGGCGCGGTAGCCAGAATGACCGAGGCGCCACCCATCTTGGTCAATTCGCTTGCCGCGTTGGTCTTCTCGGTGTCCAGGTAACGAGCTGCGCCTAGCTTCAACGCTAACGTTTCCTTGTCTTGGCCTCGCCCGATCGCCACAGTGTGTAACCCATCTTGCTGGCAAACTGAACGCCGAGATGTCCCAGTCCACCCAGGCCCTGCACCGCCACGAGATCGCC
>JBGTMB010000054.1:0-11191 GCA_041743755.1 Nitrospiraceae bacterium
CCGAAATCATAGAAGCATTGGCCGCATGGTGGGCCGAAAAGAAGACGAAGACCAGATCGATGGGAGCCGCGCCGAGTTGCATCGCGATGGCATCGGCGAGGTCGCGAGTGGCAGCTTCGGTATCAGACTTGCGCGAGAGTGCGGTCGCGAATTGAAGTGTCGCTGGAGTAGTTATCCCTGTGGAATGAGATGTCATGGGACGAATATTTTCCCCCGCGGTTGACGATAGAATAGCAGGATGCTCAAAAAGGCGGTCCAGCAAGGCCGCAGAGAGTGAGGGGCCGATGCGTACCCTCTGGGGTACGTGGAGGGTCTGAACGATGCGAGAACGACGCTGGCGGACTTTTTCAGCATCCTGCTAGACCCCTGGGTCCATCCGTTCCGGTCGGTCCTTCGCCAGCTTCTTATAGTAGCGCCACAAGTAGGAATGGTAGTCATCGAGTTGCGCCAGGAGATAGTGCAGTTCCGCGGGATCTTGTGTTTCCACGGCATGGGCCATGCGGGTTTGTAAAAACTCAGCGAACGCATTGGTTTTTCCTAGCGCGGTAATCAGACTCAAGCTACCGCCGAGTTGGTACTCGTTCATGCTCGTCCTCCAGCTGCGAGAAAGTCGGGGAAGGATAGCGAGGTATGAGAGAGAAATGCAAGTGAGGGGGGCTATCTCACTGGACACCGATGTGCTGTAGCGACTTGATGCGGCGTTGAAGATCAAACGAAACCCGGTGTCATCCCGGCAACGAAGGCGTCCATCGCTGAAGATGAGCGCAGGCGACCACACCGTCATCACAATCACGGCCAAGGCGATTGCGTTGCCGGTATTCGGTGTGAGACCTCTCCCCTCCGGTGTTGCGCGTAAGCGAAAGCAGCTTGCCGGCGGCATCATACGGGCTGCTGGGAGTCGGTATTCTATTCGGTAAGACCGCTCATGGGTGCTTCCTCACTGCACGATGTGGCCGGTCACATCTCCACCAGATGTCAGGGGGCCGTTGAGCTTAGGGCTCACGGTGGGGGTGGCAAAGGGTACTCGGTAGAGTTCAAAGGCGCCGTTAGTCGTCTGGTCAGCGACGTACAGCACGGACGAGCTATCCGGTGTAATAGAAAAAGCGTCGAAGAATTGAACGCCCCCGCCAGCGACCAGGGGGCCGTTGAGCTTGGAGCTCACGCCGGGAGTAGAGAAAGGGACTCGATAAATTTCAATAACATCGTTTGTCGTCTCATCGGCGACGTACACGACGGAGGAATTGTCTGGGGCAATCGCAAAAGATATGCTGACATCGGTCACAAGGCCCCCTCCAGCGACCAGCGGGCCGTTGAGCTGAGTACTCACAGTGGGAGTAGCAAAGGGCACCAGAAACAGCCCAGTGCCAGCTATAACTTGCCTCGGTGATTCCGAATTGGCTTCGTATACCACCCCTGAACTATCCGGCCTGATAGCGAAGTGGTCAATGTAACGGTCCGCTCCTGACCCATTGAGTTTGGCGCTCTGACCGGGCGTGGCGAATGGCACTCGAAAGAGGAAGCGGTAGTCGAAGTTTAAGTCGTTTAATGTATAGATCACGGCGGAACTATCTGGGGTGATGTCGACTTGATTCACGTAAGCCTCATTCCCGAAGACTCCACCTGGGAAAGGTCCATTGAGCTTTGTGCTCTGACCTGGGGTCGCAAAGGCTACGCTGTGAAGCTCACTCAGGAAATCTAACCCACCAGGCGGATTGGTTGGTTTTCGCGAGACGGTATACGCGACCATGGTGTTATTAGGAGTGATCTTGAAAAAAGGATCGACGTCTGCGTTGGGTGGAAGCGTGCCATTCAATTTTGTGCTTTGACCTGGTGTGGCGAACGGCACGCGATAGAGATCAATTGTATTGGCCGTATCCTCTGTCGCTCGATACACGATGGCGGAACTGTCCGGGGTCGTCCCAATGTCAAAAAACACGTTCCCACCTGGCACCAGGGGGCTGTTGAGCTTGGTGCTCACACCCGGAGTGGCAAAGGGCACCCGATAGAGTTCAGTGACGCCGTCAGTCGTCTGGTCGGCGACGTACAGCACAGAGGAGCTATCCGGTGTAATGACAGTACTCCACACGTCCCCCCCGGCCGGCAGGGGGCTATTCAATTTTGTACTTACGCCAGGGTTCGCGAACTCGACCCGGTACAATTCAAAGACGTCATTGTTGTCCTGATCGGCTCGATACACGACAGCCGTTTTGTCGGGGGTGATGTGAAAATCGAGGACATTCTTCCCTCGCGACAATGGGGGATTGAGCTTAATGAAGGACCCGACGAGATAGAGTTCGAACACGTCATTGATATCTTGATCAGCCAGATAGACGATGCGTTCGGTACTGGCTGCTGATGGGGAACTGCCGCTGCTGCTCCCGCTACTACCACTGCCGCATGCGGCCACGGCAACAGAGAGGGAGAGGAGACTGAAAAGTAGAATACCTTTCATCATGCACTCCATTCTGATCTTGACGATCTCATGAATTGGCTCCAGCAGATTAATGGGGCAGGGCACGGTAAAATACCCTAGTACTCCTCCTGAAATCAAGCCATCTGAGATGATGGGAGGGGGACAGGGGGCGCCTCGTCGCTGCAGGTCATTGTGCGACCAAGCAGGTCTATCATCTGGCTGGTGCCGCCACCGGCGTTCTAGGTCGTGAGGGTGTGGCTATGCAGTCGGTGGTATTGCGAATGCCTTTGTTGTTGGAACGGTTCGGGCTGCTGTGACGATGTCCGGAATCACCTGGGGAAACCAGAGACAAGGGCTTTCAGCCGATCAAGGTTGATGGCCTCGATGCGATGGCTGTCTCGTCCCACCACGGTTGTCGCCATAGTCAGCGCGTTGAGGATGGCCTCTTCGGTGGCGTCCACCGTGGCGGTGATGAGCGGATTCAGATGGGTGTCGGCGAGGTGCGTTTGCTGAAACGTCGGTTCTTTTGGGTAATGCGGAATCGTATTAGCCGTGGAGAATGCCAGCATGAAATCTCCACTTCCATGGCGCGCGGTGGAGCCTGTGCGGGCAAGACCGAGAGCGGCGCGCTTGGCCAGTCTAGTGAGCTGGCGGCCATCGAGCGGCGCATCGGTGGCAATAATGACGATGATCGAGCCCTCGCTTTGTCCAGGTACGAGAGCCTGCGCGACGGGAGGCACAGGCTCATAGAGTCTGCCGACTGGTATACCACCCATGACGAGCTCAGGCCGGCGCCCATGGTTGGCATTGACGAGCACGCCGATCGTATACCCGCCTTCCGTCTCGGGTAATCGCCGTGACGCAGTGCCGATACCACCCTTGAAGCCGTAGGACACCATCCCTGTTCCAGCACCAACAGAGCCTTCCTGCACGACCCCAGAGGAGGCACTGTCGAGCGCTTGCACCACGTCTGCCTCCGAGACATGCCGCCCTTGAATATCATTGAGTCGTCCGTCGTCGCATTCAGCCACCACAGGCGTCAGCGTATCATCGGTAATACCGATTTCCGGATAGCGCGCGATCATCCAGCTCATCACCCCGTTGGCCACACGCGGCACGTTCAACGTATTGGTGAGGGCAATCGGATACTCCAGAAATCCTGATTCAGTCACCCACGAAAGGCCAGTCATCTCGCCGGTTCCATTCAAGACGAACGACCCGGCTGGAACTTTTTTATGCCACACATCGTCGCGAGGGATCACGACGGTCACGCCGGTCCGCACCGGGCCAAGCCCTGGTTTGAGCGGCCCGTCTCCGGAGATGAGGGTGGTCTGGCCCACAGAGACGCCGGCCACGTCGGTAATCGCGTTGAGCGGTCCAGGCTCATGGGAGCCGACGACGATGCCAAGGGCACGAGCCCGCACTCGGGGTTCATCCAAACCTGCCTGGGCAGGTACGACGGGAGCGAAGCAGCTACAGCCGGCCAGGATCAACAGCACTGTTGCGAGAGGGGCCGTGCTGTTAGATCTCAAGGGTCGAACCGGCATGGGGAACTGTGACCTCAATCCTGGGATATTCCGCCTGAATGGCCAGAGCCAGGGAGAGCGCTTGTTTCTCTTCCCCATGGACGAGAATTACCTTACTCGGGCTTGGCTGGATGGCGCGCACGTAGGCCAAAAGATCCTGGCGATCCGCATGGGCCGAAAGCCCATTGAACTTGACGATCTGTGCCCGGCGCGGAGTGGGCACGCCGAAAATCGGGACGACATCCCATCCTTCGACAAGCTTCCGCCCGAGGGTATGCTCGGCTTGAAAGCCTACGAAGACGATCACATTCGCTTCATCTTGAATCGCGTGCTTGAGATGATGCACGACGCGACCGCCTTCGCACATGCCGGAGGCGGAAATGATGACGCAAGGGCCCTTCATGCGGTTCAAACGCTTGCTGTCTTCCGGTGATGAAACAAAGTGTATAAAGCGTGAGGCGAAGGGGTCGCCCGAGGATGTGAAGGTACGGGTAGTCTCTTCATCGTAGCACTCCGGGTGGCGGCGAAAGACCTCTGTGGCCCGTGAGGCCAGCGGAGAATCGATATAGATCGGAATAGGATCGAGTCGCCCTTCTCCAACGAGTTCCTTGATCCTCATGACCAGTTCTTGGGTCCGTCCAACGGCGAATGCAGGGACGATGATCTTGCTCTTGTGAGTCTTGGCATGGATGAGGAGCTCCAGCGCTTTCTGTTTCATGATTTCCCCATCGGCTTCGTGCAGGCGATCGCCGTAGGTCGACTCAAGAATCAACACGTCGCAGGGCGGAGGGGCTTCAGGGTCTTGAAGGATCGGCATATGAGCGCGGCCAAGATCCCCACTAAAGAGCACGGTGGTGGTATTGCCGCGTGCCGTGTATTTCACCCGAATAGCCGCCGATCCCAAGATATGCCCGGCGTCGTGAAAGGACGTGGTCACACGCGGGGCAATCTTGAGCAGATCTCCGTATCGTGTCCCATCGAATCGTCGAACGAGCTTACGGACATCCTCGGTATTGTAGAGCGGCTGGACACAGGTCTTTCCCTTCCGCTGCTCCTGCTTATTGACGTAGCCACAATCGCTCATCTGGACACGAGCCGAATCTTCGAGCATGAGTTCGGTCAAATCGGCGGTCGCTCTGGTGAGGTACACCTTTCCGGAGAAACCGTGCTTCTGGAGGACCGGTAAGGCACCGGAGTGGTCGATATGGGCATGGGAGAGCAAGACCGCGTTAAGCGATTTGGGGTCGAAGCCAAGATCTCGGTTCTTCCGATAGGCTTCGTCTCGGCGTCCCTGGAAGAGTCCGCAATCCAGTAAGAGTTTGAAGCCCGGGACCTCAAGCATATGGCGGCTTCCCGTCACTGAGCGCGCAGCCCCGTGGAAGGAGAGTTTCATGATGAAGGTACTCCATTGTGGCGGCTGATCAGATCCCAGGCTTCCTGAGCCGTTTCGGCATACTGGAACAGTTGAAGGTCATTTTGGGCAATAAGCCCGTTTTCAACGAGCCATTGCCAGTTGATCAGGCGTTCCCAGAAGTCCCGTCCAACCAGCACGACCATCAGGTTTTCGGTCTTACCTGTTTGGAGGAGCGTCAGCGTCTCGAATAGCTCATCAAGAGTGCCGAATCCTCCGGGAAAGGCGACCAGTGCTTTGGCGCGGATTAAGAAGTGCATTTTTCTGATGGCAAAATAGCGAAACTGAAAGCAGAGCTCAGGTGTAATGTAGGGATTGGGGCTTTGTTCATGAGGCAAGGTGACGTTGAGGCCGATCGATTTCGTGTTGACGTCCGCCGCCCCGCGGTTGGCGGCTTCCATGATGCCGGGCCCTCCGCCAGTGACGATGACGTAGTCGCAGCGGCCATCGACTTGGCAGATCGACGACACCAGCCGTCCGAACTCACGCGCCACATCATAATATTTCGAGAGGGCTAGTTGTCGCTGCGCGATCGCCACCCTCTGCCGGCGCGTTGGGTCCTGTGGTGATTGAGCCGCCTCCATTTCGGCCATGTGGAGTGCCTGTTTTGCGTGGGTCTCTTCTAGCAGCCGCGCACTGCCGAACACCACGATAGTCGATTGGATCCCCTGTTCACGCTGAATCAACTCCGGCTTCAACAGTTCGATCCCGATACGGAGGGGGCGGAGTTCGTCCCGCTGGAGAAACTCTGTGTCGCGATCGGCAGGAATGTAGGAGGAGGATTCAGCTGCGGGGTTAAATGAATCTGAATCAGATGGGCTAATCATGCAGGTGCATTATAGCGGGTGCTTAGACGTCCAGCAATTCGTGAAATGACGACCTGGCCTAGAATGGCCAGAACCAAATGATCGGCTCATCTGTGGATTTTCGCGAAAATCCGTAGGCGCGCACGGTCCACTGGGGATCGAACACCACTTGGAGTTGCTCAGGTGTAATTCCGATCTTGTTCAGCCTCATCGTCGGGGAGTAGGGTAAGAAAAGGCGACCGATGGCACCGAAGTCCAGACCCGCGGATTTTGTATCGCTCCAATAGTAGAGGGCCACAACCCCGAAATCAGATTCAGTCACCTCATCTGGGGCTCCGATGTGATCAGCTAATTCTCGTATTGTCGTCTGTCCGACGCGAATAAAGCTGACCTGTTCCGGAGTCAGAACGTCATTGAGCGTGGCTCGGCGGACACTACATCCAGCGCAGAGAAGAAGGATGCAGAGCGCACCAACGACCAATTTGATCGAGTGGAAATGCGACGCCACGTTAGTCACCAAAGGGCCACAGTCTAAATCGTGTGCGGTCGGTGCGTTTGCCGTAGACCACTTCTTCAGCTATCCCATCCCTGTTGAAAAATACATAAAGATTGTCGCTCTTGACATCCATTCGGATAAAGTTCAGCAATATGAGCATCATCGCCGGCGATTTCCCGTCATAGTAGTAGTAGTGAAAGATCTCTCGATCGTTGCCTCTAACAATCCGATCCGGCGCACCGATTGAGGAGACAACTTCTGCCATGGTCGTTTTGCCTTTCTTGATAGCCGAGACGGCTTCTTCTTGAATAGGCTCGCCGACTGTTCCTCTAGTCACCACACAGCCCTGAAGCAGGGCCAAGGTCAAGACAATGACAATGCCGGCCAGCGGCTTGAAGAATAACATGATGACTCCTTTTGCTAAGCTTCGGTTGGACAATCCATTAAACCATTTTGGCGTGCCAGAACAAAATCGGTTTCAAATATGGCGTAGGAGGAATGAGTGAGCCCCACTTTACGGTACACTGCTTGCGCGACGCTGTTGTTCTCTTCGACGTACAGACGGATCCCACAGACATTCGGGTTTGTCTTGGCGGTAGCCATCACGGTCTGATGCATTCGGCGAAAGACGCTCTGTCTACGCCAAGCAGGGGTGACATACACACTCTGAATCCACCAAAATGCGCCGTTACGCCAATCGCTCCATTCAAAAGTAATCATGAGCTGCCCTACCAGCTGACGATCGTCGGCCTGCTCCAGTTCGGCGACCATGAAAAATCCACGATCGGGAGAATTCAGGAGAGCAATTGTTCCGTCATGCAGGCGGTCGCGATCGAGGTGGCGGCCTTCCGTTTCAAGAGCCATGGCTGCGCTGAATGACGCGATCTTCGCGGCATCTTGTGGCTTGGCGAGTCGGACGTTCAATTGGTCGAGGATTGACATGGAGCTCAAGTTGTTGTTTTTGGGGCTTGTAGCCATCCAGATTCCGGCTTGTATAAACCGGCGGTACACTCCATCTTAATAGCCTCTTCCGGTGCCAGATTGATCGGACGCAACTGTGCCTGAGGGACAAAGGCAAGCAAACCGCTGAACGGATGGAGAGCCGTGGGCACAAAGACCATGAGCAAATTGGTTGTCGGTGAAACTTGTAGCGCAGACGGTGCGGTTCCCATCACAAACCCGATCGCCCAGAGACCGTCACGAGGGAATGGAAAGGCCACCACTTTGCTGTGGCCGAAGCGAGCACGGAAATTCAGAAGATCGGCCATGCCTTTGAGGGTGATGTAGAGACTGCGGACCAATGGAACGCGCTCGATCCACTGCTCGGCCTGAGTGATGATGCGTTGCCCAACTACATGGGTCGCGATGGCGCCGATAACCACGACAAGGAGCAGAAACAGGATGAGGCTGAGTCCAGGCCACTGTCGATCTCCCATGTTCCAAGGGAGATCGTGGATTAATTCATTGAGTGCGTGAAATAGTGCGGAAAGGATGAAGAAGGTGGCCCAGGCAGGCACGAGGACCAGTAAACCAGCCAGGGAGTATTTCCACAAGGTGTTTGACATCACTGCGCGTGCCGTTGAATACACTCCAGCGAGCGAGCGTAGTATAGCAGAAACCGCCTGCCTAACTAGGAGTCTGCATCCGGGGTTGATCTCATCGAGCTCGATGATCTATTCTGCCACTGTCATATCGGTCGGGTTCACGAGGGAAGCATGATGGCAGAACGTACCGAAGCAAGGCGTCTGGTTAACATCGACAAGGATCTTCTTGCTATTCTCTGTTGCCCTGACACGAAGCAGGACGTGAGTCTAGCCGAGGAGGCGCTTATTGCCAAGTTAAACGGGGCCGTGAGTCATGGGCAATTAAAAAATAGGGCGAATAAGCTGATTACGGAGCCCCTTGACGGAGGGTTGATTAGGGCAGACCGAAAGATACTGTATCCAATCAGAGAAGATATTCCTGTCATGCTCATTGAAGAAGGCATTCCCCTGGAAGGAATCATCTAGCCGGACTAGCAGGATGCTGAAAAAGTCCGCCAGCGGCGTTCTCGCGTCGCTCAGAGGCTTGGGAATACTGGAAGGTGTTATCCGTTCGCCAAGATCCATCCTACGGGCGAACGGCCACACAAAGTGCGGTTGGTACCTCCTCGCCTCTTCGCTCGCTGCGGCCTTACTGGACGGCCTTTTTGAGCATCCTGCTGCGACTCTGACATGATCCTCAATGGTTATATCGCGACGACATATTGTAAGAAGATCACGTTTTTCAGCAGACTGCTAGTGGACACTCTCTTTCTGCGTCTATTCCTAAGCCAGCATGTCACGTATCAGAATCTTCCTGCTGACCCAGGCAGGATGAGAAAAAATCTCGATAGCGTCTACTGAGTATTCAGGCACGACAGCAGGTCAGCCGTCTATCGATTGTCATTTTTTGAACCAGTCGATGTCCCACAGTGTTGGCAGAGATATTCGTATAGATCTCCGGTCGGGAGCACAAGTAGCAGTCGCTCTCGTGTGGGGGTCGCCACTCGGCAGGAAGGGCAATAGAGCAGCGAAGCATTTAACGATCTGAATTGGTCTGGTTGTTTAGAAGAAGATGGTCTTGGCGGTCGAGCTGTGTTGGGGGAAGGATTGGTCAGCCAAGTTGGACTAGGAGGCTTTCGTGAAAAACCTGACATACAATAATTCTATAAAATGAGACGGTAGTGGTCAATGCTCGGGAGTCTAGATGCTGGCTTTCCATGAAGCGCTGATTTAATTCGTTGACGGGAACCTGAGAGCTAACGGAACTATTTCCAAACCCTCCTCACCCTTCTTACAGCAATCCGTCAACTGTAAGTTCAATCAATACGACATTGAATCCGATGGTACTCCATGGTCAAAGGCCATGGAGATATTTGACATCGCTGAACACCATGTGACCGCTACTCCCGAGCACATGGCGAACAGGCCCATTCTTGCTGTATCGTAACTGTGAACCATGGGTCACGAAAATACCATGGCGCAGCTGGTGCGAGAGACTCGATTGAGAACAGGAATGCTAGGCCGTTGGCGTCTTTGCTGACTCAATGTCCGTTGCTGTGATCAGGCTCGATAAATAATCAGCGACAAAATTGAGAGCTTCCTCTCGTCCGTCCGCACGACGTCCCTTTTCTCGACGTTGGACTGACAATTCGTGATCGAGATCTGACTTGACCTCGGTCAGAACTCTTTGGAGGGACGAAGGAGTCAAGTTTGAATCCATATCTTCAAGCTCTTGGCAGCGGTCAAGGACCCAATTCAACCCTTCGATTCGCCCGGCGTAGTGCTCCTGCTCAGCGGTGTCGATCCGCGACATGGTGGTGGCAAATGTCTGTGCCTCATAGATGAGATTATAGAAGCTGGTCACTGCTCGCTGTAAGGTTGGAATCATGTCTCTCCTTTGCGCAAATTATCAATCGCCTGATTATACACGAGAATTCCAAGGCAACAAGGAAAAAAATGTTGAGCTAGGTAAATAGGAGAGAATGAAACTCGTTCATGAATCCATAATAGAGCGGGGCGAAATCTTTGAGGCACTCCGGGCTGGTTTCTTTGAGGCGTTTGAAAAAGAGGATTTGTACACGCGGGTTGATCTGTTCCAGGAGCTGGCCCAATTGAGGCATGGTATAGCTGCCGGTCGGGACGCTGAGGACATAATGCACCAGGCGCTCGACGAATTGCTGAGCCATATATTCGCTAGTAAGATAACCATCTGGAAGTTTTCCAGAGGCCAGAAATTCGTCAAAAGGTATAGCTTGCGCAGCGAATGGGATGGACGGTTGCTGACTAGAGGTCACGCTGATGACACCTCAGCTTGTGATGGAGGAATATCTATATCAAGTAGTAACTCTACTGAACCTTCTGGAATGCGTCAAGTGCACAGAAGAATCAGACATGATGTGAGCCAAAAGACCGGTGAAGACAACATGTGCTGGGTCAAATAGAAGGGGCGGAGTTCCTGAGGGAACTCCGCCCCATGTGACACACCGGTCTCGCGGACGCTTAGAGCCAGGTGACCCGCTCCGCTGGTCGAATGTAGATGGGCTCTTCGACCTGCACCCGCGCCACTTCCTTCCCCGACTTGTTGAAGCCCAGCACGGTATCGTTGTACATCTCGAACCGTTTCCCGTGGATCTGGGTCTCGAAGACCTTGGGACCCGGAATGACATCGTAGCGGAAGACGATCTGCTGGCTGGCTCTCCAGAGCTGCAGGACCGCCAATAGTTCCCGGCTGGGGACGAGATACTTCTCGATCGCGTTATCGACCCCGGGACCGAACATCTGTCGCGCATAGCCGCGGGGGCTATGCCGCGGGGGAATATAGAAGCCATTGGGCTCCGTCCCCCACTGCGGGTAGAGCGGCAACGCCACCTGCTCCACACGAATCGTATAGTAGAGCGGGTGCCAGCGATCCTCGGCCCACAGGCCGTCTTCGCCGATGCGCATCAGACTCTGCATCCGAATCTTGCCGACACAGGCCGCCATGCAGCGCGTTTCCATCGGCTCGCCGCCCGTCAGC
>JBGTMB010000055.1:0-38965 GCA_041743755.1 Nitrospiraceae bacterium
GTCAAACCCTTCGAATCCAATGAAGTCATGATCGATGTCGCCAATGCGCTCCGCCGCCGTCGGCTTGAACTTGAAAATCGGCTGCACCGGGAGAACCTGGAAGATGTCGTCAGGACCAGAACGATGGCGCTCCAGCAAGCGCTCGAATGGCTCGAGCTACGCGAAAAAGAGCTGCGGCTCTCACGAGAGGAAACGATTCAACGACTCGCGATCGCCGCCGAATACCGGGATAGCGCAACAGCACAGCATATTCACCGCATGAGCCATTACTGTGAATTGCTCGCGAGGAAACATGGGCTCTCAGCCGAGCAGTGCGATTTGATCCGCACCGCGAGTCCTATGCACGACATCGGAAAAATCGGCACCCCGGACCATGTGCTCTTGAAGCCCGGCAAGTTCACCCCGGAAGAATTCAACGTCATTTCTCAACATGCGGAGATCGGCTATCGCATCCTCAACGGATCAGACGCGGAAATCCTCAAAGTCGCGGCATCGATCGCCTGGACTCACCATGAACGGTGGGATGGCAACGGATATCCGCGCAAGTTGAAGGGCAATGTGATCCCGGTTGAAGGACGAATCGCCGCGATTGCCGACTCCTTCGATGCCCTCACCACGCAGCGGATCTATAAGCCGGCCTTCCCCCTCGACCAGGCCGTCGAACTCATGACCAAACATCGAGGCGAGCACTTCGACCCTGAGCTCCTCGACATCTTCTTCGCCTCGCTGAACGAGATCAAACAGATCCATGATCAGTATGCCGACCAATCGCCTCGCACCATGATTCGAGAGTCGTAACCTCCTTTTCACCATTTCGTTGACCGTTTTTCCACCCATCGATATACTTTCCTCGTCTGTCAGGAACAGGCCGATACACACATTCCCAGCCTTGTCCTCGCAACAGTCGTACTTTTTGAAAGGATTGTGGGCAGTGGTGAACAAGGGAACGGTGCCACACACACAGACGGCAACGCGCAATTGGATCGCGTATCTGTGCGAATCCTTGGTGACGTCTGGAGTGATGCCGACCTGGGAGGCTGCGACCTATCTCACCGAAAATTTGTTCGGAGAAAAACCAAATCCACGCCTCTTATGTGCAAGCAATGCCTACGAAGTGACGTCCCAATTCCTTCAGTGGCTGTACCGTCCCATTGTCGAAGCCGCCTCTCGCGACATGGCCTTGCCGGAGGACGCCACGGTACACGTGTTTACGGATATCAGCCTCACCGGCAACTCTGCAGTGCTCGTCGTCTACGTGCCCGACGATGATCGCCCGCACCAATTGCTCATGCTGGATGCGACGAAAGCCTGGGATCTGGTCTTTACCGATTCGGAAGACGTGAATCGCTGGGCAGAAGAACGATATCGGCGGGTCAAGTCGGCGCTGACTGCTGCGATTGGGAAACCTGTTCTTTCAAATGTCCTTGCAGAAGCGTCTTAGCTCACCTCCACTGTCCAGAGGTTCGCCCAACCTCTGCACAACCTCTTTTCATCCATTCGGTTCGTAGTTCAGGTTTGGCCCCAACCATCGCTCCAGCACTGAAAGGGGCATCCCTTTTCGCACTTGGTAATCAAGCACCTGATCTTTTCCAATCTTCCCCACCGCAAAATACTTGGCATCGGGGTGGGCGAAATAGAGTCCGCTGACCGAGGCAGCCGGCCACATCGCAAAACTTTCCGTCAGGGTGATGCCGGTGTGCTGTTCTGCGGACAAGAGATCGAAGAGCAACCGTTTCTCTGTATGATCAGGACAAGCCGGATATCCTGGGGCTGGACGGATACCACGATACTTTTCACGGATTAAGTCGTCGGAAGTCAACGCCTCGTTCTTACCATACCCCCACGCGTCACGAACCAGTTTATGGAGATATTCAGCAAAGGCTTCGGCCAAGCGGTCTGCTAAGGCTTTGGCCATGATGGAATTGTAATCGTCGTGATCGCGCTCGAATTCTTTACACAGTACATCCACCCCGACTCCCGTCGTCACGGCAAAGGCTCCGACATAATCCGCGCGACCGGACTCTTTCGGCGCCACAAAATCCGCCAGCGCAAAACTGTGCTGTCCTTGCGGTTTCTCCGATTGTTGGCGCAGCGTGTGAAACGTCGTCAGCACCTCTGTGCGATGGTCATCGCGGTAGACCTCGATATCGTCCCCCAGACTATTGACAGGAAAAAAACCATAGACCCCGTTGGCAGTGAATAACCGCTGGTCAACAATCTTACGGAGCAAGGCCAGCGCATCGTCATATAATTCCTTGGCCTTCGAACCCACGACAGAATCTTCCAGGATAGTCGGATAGCGCCCGCGCAATTCCCACGTATGAAAGAACGGTGACCAATCGATATAAGGAATCAGCTGATCCAATGACTGCTGCGGTAACGTCTTCACCCCGGTAAAGGCTGGTATGGGAATATCCACCGCAGCCCAATTGCATTGAAATCGATTGGCTCGCGCCCGCGCCAACGTCCAGATCGATTTTGCTCCCTTGTCCTGATGGATTTGACGTATCTGATCGTAGTCGGCACGAACCTTCTTGGCGAAATCAGTCCGCAAGCCTGTATTGACCAGACTGCCGACGACGCCCACCGCTCTGGAGGCGTCCAGCACATGCACCACGGAATGGTTGTAACCCGGAGCGATCTTGACAGCCGTATGGGCTTTGCTCGTAGTGGCGCCGCCGATGAGTAACGGCAGATCGAACCCCTCGCGCGTCAGCTCGCGTGCCACGTGTGCCATTTCGTCGAGCGACGGCGTAATCAGCCCACTGAGCCCAATGATCGCGACCCCATGTTCGCGTGCTGCTGCCAAAATCTGTTCACAAGGTACCATCACCCCAAGATCGATCACCTCGTAGTTGTTACATCCCAGGACTACCCCGACGATGTTCTTCCCGATGTCATGCACATCGCCCTTGACCGTGGCGAGTAGAATCTTTCCATTCGAACTTGAGGCCCCTGACTTGAGTTTCTCCGCGTCCATGAAGGGCATCAAGTAGGCCACGGCTTTCTTCATAACCCTGGCGCTTTTTACCACTTGAGGCAAAAACATCTTGCCGGACCCGAATAGGTCTCCGACGATGTTCATCCCGGCCATCAACGGTCCTTCGATCACGTGCAGCGGGTTGGCATACTTCTGTCGAGCTTCCTCAATGTCCAGTTCGATATAGTCGGTCACGCCTTTCACCAGCGCATGAGAGAGGCGCTCCTCGACCGTTCCGGCGCGCCACTCATCGTCTTTCACGACCACTTTGCCCTGTTGCTTGACCGTCTCAGCAAACGTCACCAATCGCTCTGTCGCATCCGGCCGTCGGTTCAGCAGCACATCTTCAACCAGTTCCAGGAGATCCTTGGGAATCTCCGCATACACCGCCAACTGCCCGGCGTTCACAATCCCCATATCCAAACCGGCCTTGATGGCGTGATACAGGAATGCCGCGTGCATCGCCTCCCGCACGCGATTGTTGCCGCGAAACGAGAAGGAAATATTGCTGACGCCCCCACTCACTTTCGCCAACGGAAGATGCTGCTTGATCCAGCGCGTGGCTTCGAGGAAGTTCACCGCATAATTATTATGTTCCTCGATACCCGTCGCCACTGTGAGGATATTCGGATCGAAGATGATATCTTGGGCAGGAAAACCGATCCGCTCCGTGAGAAGGCGATAGGCCCGTTCACAGACCTCGATCTTACGCTCATACGTATCGGCCTGGCCGCGCTCGTCAAAGGCCATCACCACCACGGCAGCCCCATAGCGATGAACCAATGTGGCCTGCTGGAGAAATTTGGCTTCACCCTCCTTGAGGCTGATGCTATTGACGACGGGCTTGCCCTGGATGTTCTTCAACCCCGTCTCGAGGATATCCCACTTGGAACTATCCACCATAATAGGCACGCGAGAAATATCCGGTTCCGACGCCACCAATCGCAGAAACTTCTCCATGGCAGTCTGGGATTCGAGCATCCCTTCATCCATGTTGATGTCGATAATCTGAGCGCCCCCTTCGACCTGTTGCCGCGCGACCGAGAGGGCAGCGTCATAATCCCCTGCCAGAATCAATTTGGAAAACGCCGGCGACCCAGTGACGTTAGTCCGTTCGCCGATATTGACAAAATTCGATTCCGGGCGAATCGTCACCGCCTCCAATCCACTGAGCCTGGTGTGAGGCTCGACGGACTGCGGGACGCGCGGAGGAAGACCACTCACGGCCTCGGCAATCAACTTGATGTGGCCCGGTGTTGTCCCACAACAGCCACCGACGATATTCAGCCAGCCATTCTGCGCCCATTCTCTCAATTGGGGCGCCAAGGTATCGGGTGTTTCCGGAAATCCCGTCGGTAGCAACGGATTGGGCAGCCCGGCATTCGGATGGCTACTCACATAAATTGGGGCCAGACGCGAGAGCTCTTCAATCAACGGACGCATTTCCTTAGGACCTAACGCGCAGTTGATGCCGACACTGAGCAACGGCACATGGGAAATAGAATTCCAGAAGGCTTCGATGGTCTGACCTGTGACCCCGCGATTGCTGCCGGCTTGAATAAACGTCACCGAGGCCATGAGGGGAAGTTTCATCTGACGATCGTCGAAAAACGTGTCGATGGCAAAGAACGCGGCTTTCGCATTGAGCGTGTCGAAAATGGTCTCGACCAGCAGCATGTCGACTCCGCCGTCAACCAAGCCGCGGACCTGCTCGTAGTAGGCGGTG
This sequence comes from Nitrospiraceae bacterium, assembly GCA_041743755.1. Taxonomy (GTDB): domain Bacteria; phylum Nitrospirota; class Nitrospiria; order Nitrospirales; family Nitrospiraceae; genus Palsa-1315. The sequence goes on from JBGTMB010000055.1 coordinate 4,707, forward strand.
ACGAGTTCATCATAGGTCGCGCCGCGGGATGCGGAATTATTGACATCGGTCGAAATAGACGACGTCTTCGTCGTGGGCCCAATCGCTCCGGCCACAAAACACGACCGACCCGGCGCTGCCAGCATGACCTGCTCCGCAGCGCGCTTTGCGCACGCTCCTCCAGCTTTCGCAATCTCGTAGGCCAACGACTCCATGCCGTAGTCGACCAGTGAAATGGCTTGCGCGTTGAATGTATTCGTTTCCACGATGTCGGCGCCGGCCTCGAAGTACTGGCGATGGATCTCTTCGATAATGGCAGGTTGTGTGAGGTTCAGGAGATCGTTATGCCCTTTCTGGTCCTTCTTCCAATCTTTGAAGCGATCGCCACGGAACGCGGCCTCGTCCAGCTTCCGCTGCTGGATCATGGTTCCCATGGCCCCGTCGAGAACCAGAATACGTTGTTGCAGTAAGGTTTCCAACCATGCGCTCATACGCGTTGTCTCCGAGATCGAATCCACTGTGACGATGAAGAAAGTCGGCCCATCATACCCGACCCGTTCTTACGCCAGCAAGCAGCCGCACCTCTCCTTGACAGGGGGAGGCCCTGCCGATACGATACCGCAATCCGCCGGAGAGAAATTGTGCTTCTGCGTCGTTCCATCCAGGCGGTCTTCCTATCCTTACTGTTTCTCCTCTCGCCCACCGGCCTCTGGTTCGAGTCGTCGGCCGTCCACGCTGCACCCTATTTTGAGGATGGCTACCTCGGACTGACACAAGCGGAACTCCATCAAAAATTGGGTATGCCGCAGGCCGTGCGCGATCGGAAGTCTGCGCTGCGCGTGTTTAGCTATTACGCCATCACCGATTGGGAGAAGTATTTTCAGAAGCTGGTGTCGCCGGAAAATGGCGAGGACGTCTATACCTTTACACGGGACGGCGTCGAGGTTCGATATTCGTTCAGTTATACCGCCGACCCCAACGATGAACACGAGAATCGAACGTTATTCGTACGGCTGGTCGATATCGAATTCTCCCCCACCGTCCCTCTCGCCCAAATCCCAGCACTCGTCCCGGAATTTCTCCCGTCAGAGGATCCAGCTTCTCCCTCGTTCCGATCAAATATTTGGCTGCTGTTGTTTATAGGCACTCCGTCATCAGACGCTCGTTTCATTGTGAAAGAGGCGTCCAAGGACAAACTGGAGTGGAGGTTAGCTTATCAGCTATTTTCTTTGCAGGGTCTGCCAGAACCTCTCACGACCAAAGCACTGGTCGATCGAGTGGAAATTAGCACACAAAGTGTCGAGCTGGTGAAACAACGCCAGAGGCACACCCATGACCCCATCATGAATCCCTACTCGCGAGAATTTTCCCAGCACCGACTCGCCCCTCAGCCTCCCACGGCCAAGAAAATCCCTGTCCCCAAATATGCGGACTAGCGACATCGATGATGGGTCTGGGGGATCGCTGAGACGGGTTACGGAATCTGCTGGACACGGTCTTGGTGTTTTTTCTCGACCTGAGAAGCTTTGTTCTTCATGACATCCATCGGGCCATCATCCGACACGTACATCAAAACTGGCGTGGCAAGCCCGAGCATGATCAAACACCCCAAAGCCAGAAGACGGATAAATTGGCCTTTCATCACGTTCATGGCAACGAGCAACACCACCGCGGCCAAACCAGCATAGGTCAGAATCCCCGACTGTGAAGGAGAGAGCCCAGAGATGTCGGGAGCTGCTCTGGAAACCATATCTCGAAGCTGCCCTCCAAAATTCGACACACGTTCATGAATGGTGCCGACAGTTGAAGTTCTCTGGGAAGCAGTCGCTACCTGTTCAGTGGTTTTGACCCTTGCACGGTGCCGTTCAGGAATCGTATTAAAATTATCTGTCATCACGGGCGTGCCTTGCTCATCGATATAGGAATATATGGTGGTCGCCGACGCTTCAATTGAAGCCAGTGGCATGACGAGGCACCCCCCGATGGTCAAGAGCCATACCATACGTATCCATCGCCTCTGGCTATTTCCATCTTTCGATCTAGGAATCATCACGGCTTCCCCTGAACACCACAATGCTTGCACTCATTCAGTATAGCGCATCTTTTATATCGCCCTGATTAATAAAGAGAAACAGGCAGCTCAACTTGACTCTCTGCAATTCACGTTGTTACGATACGTTGCATTATGCCTCACATCAGCATGGCTACCCATGAATCAATGAACGCCGCTCCAACCGAACGAGAAGAACCAATCCCGTTCATCCGCCAACGTCCGGTTCGGCTGATCATCTACGCCGGACTTGGTCTGTTCGTGCTCATCATGGTGATCTGGCCGCTCATCGCGCAACTCAAGGACCCTGGCTTTCAAACACATATCGCGGAACATCGCGTCATGGTCGGGATGTCGAAAGAGCAGGTATTAGAAGCCTGGGGAGGACCGCAAACGATCAACACGACTTTTAACAAGGAAGGCGTCCGTCGGGAAGAATGGATTTTTGAAGATTGGGAAAGCGCTGCGGTGGTGAAACATCGCTATCTGTACTTTGAAGAGGGCAACCTCATCGGCGGTTGGTTCCATGGCGAAGGCGAACGACTCCCCCCTCAGTCCCCGTCCAATCCGCACAGCCCGAAGCCGCAACGCTAGTGTTTCCTTAGCCCACATTTTTCATGAAGGCTCGTCGCGAAAGCGTGCAGACACGAAGCGAGACGGGCACTCGGAGCCGTGAAGTCCTGAGGCATACTCATGCAGTATGTTGAAGGGCTGAACGGCGAGACTGCCCGTCGTAGCCGTGTATCCGCGCTTGCAGCAGAACCTTCATGAATAATGCGGGTTAGGGCTGCGACGAGACGTCCCGCACTGCCAAGCGCAGTCGGCTGAGGAGTACTTCCGCGCGGCGCTGATCGCACTCGTCAACCATGATACACGAGTTGAGCAAGGGGAGTCCCGGATACAAACTGCTCATATGTTCATTGTGAACGATAAACGCGATGCCACTGCCCTCCAACAGACTCGTCATCATCGCCAGCTCGCCCATGCTTTGCGGCTCTGTGAGCCGGATCATCGGCATGGGATGCATTCCCTAACCAATTCGGTCACGCGCCGTTGATCCTCCGTCGTTTCGTTGCTTTTTCTTCCCATCCCTCTTACACTCACAACGAATTATGGAGTTTCTGTAATTTGCACGCGGCGCTCTTTGCCGGGACCACCTGAAACGGTCAACACACGTTTCCACTCTCGGATCTGATACACCGCCCAGGCAGGAGATTGACCTTTGAAATAGGCGTCAGGGTCTTCCCCGCTGACATTGAGAAAGATCGGTTCCGTGAAGCCTTCTTCCAGCACATAGTCGAGAAGACAGTCCGTCACAAAGCCCGATCCTCGCAGAGACACTTCTGCGAGCATAGTCAGAATGTCTTCAGGATTCTGAATCGTCATCTGATTCATGCATAGACCTCCACGCCTTTGAATTGTAATGATCCGTTCACTAGGAAGGCAACAGATATGACACGTCCCATGACGAAAAGTCGATTCCAAGAAGAACTCTTGCGTATCATGGACCGTAAACATCATTGGGCGTGGCCGGCCTTCGCCGACGGAACGGTCACGGTCGATCAGCTCTCACACCACTTCCAACAGGAGTACCGTGTCTACGTGCGTGACTTTCCTGTTTTCCTTGCACGCATTCACGGGAACAATCCGCCGACCTCGATCCGTCGAATGCTCGCCGAGAACATTTACGAAGAAGACACCGGTGGGCTCTCTTTGGGAAAATCGCATCCGGAATTATTCCTCACAATGATGGCAGGCCTCGGGTTGTCGGCGCGCGACTTTGACGCAGCTCGGCTCTTGCCGGCCAGCCGACGCTACCGCGCGTGGCTCGACCGTGTCTCGAATAGCCGGGACTGGGTCATCGGAGCAGCGGCCCTCACTGTCTTTGTAGAAGGCAGCGTGAAGGATCGCGCCGAAATCGTCGACCCTTCCAAGCCCAAGACCGCCGAGGAAATCGAAACGATCGTCCAGCACCATCCATTGGTGAAATACCACGGCCTGCCCCTCGATTCCATGGATCTCATTCGCGCCCACCAAATGGTTGAAGCCGGCCACCGCCACGATGCCTATGCCATGGTGGTAAACTATGCCACGACACAGGCTCAACAACAGACCGTATTGCGCTGCCTCAAGAAATGTCTGACACTCTGGCTGGCCTATCGCGATGCCGTCGCTAAAGTCTGCGGATTAAAAAAGACTTCACGGTGAGTCGGTTCTATACGGCTACGCTGATCTCCTTGTCCCTATCCCTCCTTCCCATCCTCAGCGATCTATCATCAGCGCTCAGCGCGCCTTTGCCGATCGACATGGTACTGGTTCCTGCCGGAGAATTCCTGATGGGGAATCCTGCAGGAGGCGATGGGCTTCCCGACGAACAGCCACAACGGCTTGTGTACCTTGCACCATTCTGGATTGATGCATACGAGGTTACGAATGATGCCTATGCAGGATTTGTCCAAGCCACCGGGCACCGTGCGCCAAAACACTCGAACCCTGCTTCCACATTGTGGGAGCACAATGCTCCAATATCAGGCATCGGCACCCATCCCGTGGTCAATGTCAGTTGGGAGGATTCCGTGGCATTCTGCGTCTGGCTGGACAAGCGTCTACCCACCGAAGCGGAATGGGAAAAGGCCGCGCGCGGCACCGATGGACGCCGCTATCCCTGGGGAAACGAGTGGGACTTCAAAAAAGCCAACAGCGCCAGTTATTGGGCAGGGCGAACCATCGACTTTCAGAGCGGAGCGGACTGGGACGCCTTTTGGATCAAAGGTGAGGGCGCGAAGATTTCAAAAGAAAAAGGCCTCAAGGGGGAAGTGCTCACCATGCCGGTCGCCAGTTTTCCAGAAAGTGCAAGCCCATACGGCCTGTACGACATGGCAGGCAACGTCGCGGAGTGGGTGCAGGATTGGTATAACCCGAACTACTACAAAGACGCGCCGCTGTCAGATCCTCAGGGCCCTCCTCGTGGGGCGATCAAAGCGATGCGCGGTGGATCTTGGCTCAAGCCGGCGATCAGTCTTCGCACGAGCGACCGAGACTGGGGCACGATGGACAGCCGTCCCAGTGGTACAGGATTTCGCTGCGCAAAGGACGCGTTCTAGCAGGATGCTGAAAAAATCCGCCAGCTTCGTTCTCGCATCGTTCAGACCCTCAACGTACCCCAAAGGGTACGCGTCGGGCCTTCACTCGCTGCGGCCTTGCTGAACGGCCTTTTTGAGCATCCTGGGGGATCTCACCGTACCAGAAGATACTCGACCCGTTCGATCCTCACTACCGGCATGATGACCCCCACACCTGCTTCATCGTGGGAAAAGTCATAGACCAGGGACTCATCGGGGACGAGCCTCCCCACCATCGCTATGTCAATGTCGATTTTTCGGCCGGCATCGAGCTGTCGGAGAAGGACCTCACGGGTGCTGGGATCAGGAATCACGACGAGATTACTTGGGACTTCTTCGGGTTTGAATCTGACCACACCCCATCTGGTCGGCGTGAACGTTGGCCCAGTGGCGAGACCAAACCCACCGATCGTCGGATGATACCTCGAGAGTTCTCCCGACCAAAGAAAGACCACCATCCACTGAAGCGCCTCCTTCCCTGCGCGCTTCGCATCTCGTTCTCGATTCAGAGCGAACAACCGCTCATCGAGACCAGAATCATGATGGCCACGACCGTAAACCACATCCCAATTCGGCGGGCGTCCATCCAATGTATCGAGCAATTGTTCAATAGAGCGAGGATCGATCAGGATATGGCAATCCGGAGGCAGGATAGTAGGAAGATCCTTGCGTGCAATCGTCAGAAGCGGCCGCGTCCCGAGTGCGTCTTCAGCCCAACCTTCTCCACCCGATCCGAAGGTCAAGAACAGAATGACAATGACACAGAGAGCCCTCATGGAATGAAATCACTCCGTTACAGCGGCGACAGCCCGCTCAAAACTCTCGCGGAGGTCAGCGACCGCCTGCTGCGCCTCAGTCAACACACCACATTCGATTAACAGTACCAGACGAGGATATGGATCGATGCGGCGCAAGGCCTGTCTGCTGAATTCACCGGACTCAATGATTTTCCTGTAGGTGTCCAGCCACGAGTCGGTGACAGCGCGTAGCCCGGCATCGGTGGGTTTCATCCGTCCACGCTTGACCTGTTCAAGCAATTTGATAAGCGGGTCGGACTGGGAGATAGTCGCGATCGCGCGCTGCAGTGCCTGATCGCCTGACTCCATGGTCAATTCGTGGAACAGGAACCGGGGCCGCGCGGGTCACCGCAACTTCCACAGGCGCCTCCACCATTACCCGGCAGCACCCAGCCATCCGTGCCACCGACCCCGAACGAAGAGATTTGTTTCTCCAATTTCGTGGTGTTGCACTTCGGACAGGAAACTTGTGTCGAGCCATACACCAACAGCTCGAATCGATGATTGCATTCCCCGCAGACATATTCGAAGATAGGCATAGCGTATACTCCTTGTTCTAGGAGACATTATAAGATCGAACCGGCCACTTCGCAATCCAGAGGAGTCGTATGTACCAAGAAGAAAAGACCTTTACCCTTCGATTCAGTTTGGAGGCTTCGTTTCCCGACGACTATGAAGGCGAAGAAGACAACCAGGCTTGGATGCGCGAGTGGGAAGCGAGAATCAAACCGGATCTCCTCAAAGTGCTGTTCGAATCGTTGCGTCAACAGCGGGCCTGGCAGGCGCACATACGCAATCGCGGGAAATCCCCCGAGGATGAAGTTGAAATCGTTCTTGCACGGGACTTTTCCAAACCGCAAGGATTCAGTCTATTGTCATGACATCCCCTCCCCTCGGCCTCTACCTCCACATCCCCTTCTGTCGGCAGCGATGCGACTTTTGTGCCTTCTATCTTGAGATCCATCGCGAAAACCGTGCGGAAGCCTTTGTGCGTTCCGTCAGGCATGAGATCACACTCTCAGCACAGCAACACCTCGCCGCACATCGGCCCGTCCAATCCGTCTATTTCGGAGGTGGCACACCGACAGCTCTTACCGCCACTCAGCTCACCACAATCCTGTCGGAGATTCGCACACATCTTTCTCTCGCCTCAGACTGCGAAATCACTATCGAAGCGCACCCTTCCACCATCTCCGAAGAGGATCTTGCACAGCTGTATCAGGCCGGCGTCACCCGCATGAGTTTTGGCGCAGAATCGATGGAGGATGGCGACCTCGCCAGAATCGGACGGCCCGGCTCCGTCAGTGAAACCGTCACAGCTGTGGCTCGTGCCAGAGCCGCCGGATTTACCAATATCAATCTCGATGTGATGTATGGACTCCCGGGCCAACGGCTGGAGAGCTGGCAACGAACATTGACCCACTGCCTCGCATTGACCCCGACCCACCTGTCCTGCTATGCCCTCACAGTCGAAGACGATACAAGACTTGCCGCCAATATCCAGCGCCGACAAAGTCCAGAGCCGGACGAAGGTCTTCAGATTGAAATGGACGAAGCGGCCCAACGGATACTCGGCGATGCCGGTTATGAGCAGTATGAAATATCGAACTATGCCAAGCCCGGGTATGCCTGCCGGCATTATCTGCTCTATTGGACCAAGGGCGATTACCTTGGATGCGGCCCGAGCGCACAGTCCTATCTAGACGGAACCAGATTCGGCAACGTCGCCGATCTCACGGTCTACGAGACAGCACTCACGGCAAGCCGCCTTCCTATGGAAGATCGCACCAGGCTCTCCAATGATGAACAACTCCGCGATGCCGTGATTTTTGGATTACGCCTGATTCGAGGCATTCCCTCACAGCATCTTCACCGGCATGCTCAAAACTATGGGTATGCCACCGTCACCGCGCAGTTACTCGCGCAACAGTTGATCGAAGAAGACGGTGAATACAGCAGACTCTCGGCACGAGGCCGTCTGCAGGCAGACACCATCGCCGGCCTGTTGTACTAGCAGGCTGCTGAAAAAGCCCGCCAGCTTCGTTCTCGCATCGTTCAGACCCTCAACGCTGAGAAGGAGTTTCTCGGAAATCGGAAGCACCAAAGGGGTTTTTTCCGTTCACCAAGATCAATGGTATGGGCGAACGGCACTCACGAAGTGCGGTCGGTACCTCCTTCGGTCCTTCACTCGCTGTGGCCCTGCTGGACGGCCTTTTTGAGCATTCTACGAGAAGAGACAAGCCTGCTCTCGCTAGTGATCACTGCACTCCGGTTGACTTTGTCATTGGGTGAGGTGGAAACTGAACGCAATTCACATCGGAGTTGCCATGCCCGTTAATATGGACCCGGCAAAAAAGAGGAAAAGACCGCCGCCGTCACTAGAAAAAAATTCACCTCCGCCAGAAAAAGAAATGCCTGTGCCGACACGCGTGGCTCAGTTTGGAGAAGAGACGGAGGAAGATCGGGTCAAGGCACTAGCGGATGCGGAGCAGAAGAATCTGTGGGAGGCCACGGAGGTCATCGATATGGATAAAGTCTGACACGAGGATGGGCTCATGAGACGAGCCAGGTTTGTCTGACCATCTTGTCTATCTGGCTTATCTCGCAGGATGCTCAAAAAGCCGGCCCGCAAGGCCGCAGCCGATGGAAGCACCGGAGGCGTAGCCTCTGGGCTACGGTGAGGATGCTTTCGAGGTGAGAACGCTGCTGGCGGGCTTTTTCAGCATTCAGCTAAGCGGGCAGGAAGAAAAAGGCGATGGCAAGCATAAGATAGACTCCCACTAACATCACACCTTCCATCCAGTTCGATTCTCCGTCCATCGCCACAAAGCCCACGATCAGGACCGAGATCGTCACCGCGGCCACTTCGAACGGTGTGAAGATCAGATCCAACGGGGCTCCGAAGAAATAACTGGCAAAGACAAGCAACGGGGCCACAAGTAACGCAATCTGCAGACTAGACCCGACCGCAATACCATAAGCGAGGTCCATCTTGTTTTTCATGGCTACCATCACTGCCGTGGAGTGTTCGGCTGCATTACCCACGAGGGCGACGAGAATGACGCCGACGAAGACTTGCGTGAGCCCCAATTGGTGCGAAGCCGACTCCAACGCTCCGACCAACATCTCGCTCATCACAGCCACGAGAATGGTCACCACGGTGAGCACTGTGATCGACGCACCGCGGGTCCAGGGCTGCTCTCCGAGATCAGAGGCATCATGGTCTTCTCCGGCGAACAGATGACGATGCGTCTTCAAGCTAAACAATAAGCTTGCGATGTAAATGGCGAATAATACAAGTGATATTTCAAGGCTGAGTCTGTGCTCGATCGCGATACCACGGTCAGCGGCGGTGAAATGAAACAGTGCAGGGATAATGAGTCCAGCCGCAGCCAGGAGCAGAAGACTAGCCCCCATTCCGGCAGCAGTCTGATTAAACTTTTGCCGCTCGTATTTTATCCCGCCGGCAAACATGGACACTCCAAGTACGAGTAAGATGTTGCCCAGGATAGATCCGGTGAGAGACGCCTTGACGACATCATGCAGGCCTGCGCGCAGCGCGACCAGTGCGATAATTAATTCTGCGGCATTGCCAAGCGATGCATTGAGCAGCGCACCGATACCGGCGCCGACATGGGTCGTTAAATGCTCGGTTGCACGGCCCAATAGACCCGCCAACGGAATAATGGCAAGTCCAGCCGACACAAAGACCAACAGCGGGTCGGCTCGAAGGACTTCGAGCGCGACCGTCGCCGGAACAAAAATAAGCAGGTAATCAAGCCAAGACGTGAAGAGGTATCGCACAGGCAAACCCTAACATGATGGTGAAACTTTGTCGATGAATCGACCCCGAGCACCCCACGCCCTGTTCTACCCCTTTCATCTCTGTCACGCGGAAACGTTGACGCGCCTTCTGGCGCGCTTTGCCACGATCCATTTTCGTGATTTCATGGCCTTACAATTGTCCCCTCTGTCCGGGATAACAGCGTTCCAAGATCGAATGGGCATGAGTTTCCCCGATCTCATCGAATCTAAACGCCTCGTCCAAGGCTATGACGTCAGTGGACCGCCTCCACCTCCTGTGGCGGCCGCCATCGATCGCGACCTGCAAGACCCGCTATGGCGCGCGCGTTTTCATACAGCGCTTTGCCAAGACCGGCGCCTCCAACGTGGACTATTCGAACCATCCCACAGCCTTCGTATCGGAAACAGTCTCGTGCCAGGCCCCGCCGCACTCTTACGCCTCATGGACGTTTCGTTTAGACAGCGCGCCTATGACCTCGATCACGTGAGCGCGCTATCGATGAAACGCCTCAGCCTTGAAGAAGGCTACGACTGTGAGTATGGGGTCGCCCTCGTCAAGACATCCGCCGCGCTCGTCTACACGCAGACCCTCACGCAGGCGTACCAGCTTCAGCCGGTCACAGACTCTCCCGCTCACTTCTCTCTCTATACGCAATCCTGTATCCGGGAGGATTGGCCACGAAGCAACCACCTGCTCAATCGGACAGGCTATTAGCAGAATGCTGAAAAAGTCCGCCAGCTTCGTTCTCACCTCGAAAGCATCCTCAACGTAGCCCAGAGGCTACGCCTCCGGTGCTTTCTCGGCTGCGGCCTTGCTGAACGGCCTTTTTGAGCATCCTTCGTGGCATTCTCCTGTTGCTACAGATGTGCGGATCAGTGTCGCTTTGCATGCACACATAGTTTTTCTCGGGGCCTGTTAAAAGTTCCTGTCAAGTCTGCTAGAATTCACCCCCATGGCTGGCACGAACCTTCCCTTCGCCCCTCCAGTCCCAACTGAGATCGCCAGCACCGACACAGGTGCCGGGATTGATGCGCGTGTGCTCGTGTTCAACTGCGACTGTCATACCTATGAGCAAGTAATTGCACTCTTTTGCCAATACATTCCAGGCATGAACTCCACGAAAGCCTTTGAGCTCGCATGGAAGATCGACCATGATGGGGAGGCCATCGTGTTCACAGGCACGCTGGCAGAAGCGGAAGAGATCGCCGCAAAACTGGGGGGAGGGGGGCTACGAGTCGCGGTGCAATAATCGCAGGCTAGGAGTCTGTCCGAGTAATCCTTCGTTGCGAGGCAAGGGAGCTGCGGGCAGATGCTAAGCCGCAGGCTCGAAAAAACCGGAGACGTATTCGCTGGAATACGGTGAGGATTTTTTCGGGCCGAGAACGACGCAGATGTTTGCAGATCGTTTGCCGCAGGAGAACGGCATCACCCGGACAGACTCCTCACTACTTCTTGTGTTTCTTTGCTGGAACCTTGGCTGATCGAACCTTTGCCGTTGGCTTAGCTTTTGGCTTCACGATGGCAGAATGCGATTTGGCTTTCGCGGGCGCGCGTTTTTCAGCGGACTTCGCATCTTTGAGCTTCGGTGAAACAAGCTTCGCAGGCGCAGTCTTCTTGCCGTGACTCCCCGACCCACCCTTCACTGGCTTCCCTTCCGCGAGTTGAGCCTGAAGTTTGTGTGTCGCAGATGTTTTATTCAACTTCTGAACCATATCGCCACTATGGATGCGCACTTGATAGAGCTCTAAGAGCTTGGCAATGGCCTTCTGATCGCCTTTCTTTGCGGCATTCAGCAACCGGCGGCGATGGTTCATCTCTTCTTCTTCTGTATGGGAAGCAGCCCGTCGTTCCATGTCCGTCCTTTCTTTCTGCGTAGGCGTCACACAATGAGACGGCGCAGTATATCCGAAATGTTCAATGTTTTCCAGCGCCTTTGCGGATATATATATGAGACTGGCGGGTCTGGAGGGATGAGCGAGGCAAGGAAGCGCTCACGGTTCGAGGTTTTCGGAACATCGAACGTCAAACTTTGGATCGCGTATCGGCTAGCGCTTGTGGCACGTTTTGCCCCAAGCGTATAATGCCTCACGAATTTGCAACTCGATTCACGAAGGAGACTACCCAATGGAACATCAGAAACAGAACCAACCGACCGTCGCCGACGATCCGAAGGCCCGCGAGATACTTCGACACGCGTTCGAAAAGACCTCGCGCTGGCAGAAAGAGTTTACGGGATTCACCGCCGATCTGACGGTGAATGTGAACGGAAAAGAAACCAGCGGCCCCGTCATGGTGAAAGGCCCTCGTGAAGTATCGGTCCAACTGGGAGAGCCCGACGTGCAGAAGTGGGTGCAAGAACAGCTCGGCATGATCGCGGTGCACCGTGGCCCAAGAACCTTCGAGGAGTCGGACGGCAAGTACTCATTGACGATGGAAGAAGACGGACACCCGTTCGGCACGAAACTGATCATTCATGGGTCGAACTCCTTCTATCGCGTGAAAGATAATCGCATTACTCAAATCAATCGCACCATGGCGCATCCCGGCATGACCCCCTTCGCCTTTACGATTAATGTGGAAGAGAGCGCAGTGACCCAAGACCAGAAGAATCTCACGACGAAGTACAGCGTGTACTATTATTCACCCACCGACGGGAAGCTGAACAACGTGGAGAGCTTTACCGACACGCATGTGCGCATCGGATCTTCGGATTTGCCGGCCACTCGCCGCATCATTACTTACGAAAATGGTCACGTGATCGTGAAAAGTTTGACGTTCACGAATCACAAACTGATCTAACAATGGACTTGCGAAAAGACTTTCCTCGCAGTATGCGCATGAAGATGGAGGGCTATGTCCATCTCGCGCGCATGATCGACAAGTGCCGCGCCGTGCTGGCCGGCGCCGAGGGAGAATATATCTACCCCTGCCCCATGGATGACCGGCTCATGGAATTTGCGGGAATCACGGCCGATCAATTCACCGCAGCAGTCAAAGCCAATCCATCGGATGACCTCGTAGCAAAATGGTTCACCCGGACGGTGAAAGCGCATCTTCCTGCTGAGCTGGATGCATGGAACCGGATGATGCTGAGTCGGGGGCCGAGCACGCTCAAGAAGCAGAAATACTTCAATACGCTCAGGGACGCCGTCGATCCCTCCCGAACCGACCTCACGGCTTGGGCTGATCTACAAGACCTGGAAGAAGGACGCCACGTTCCACGCCAAGAGCCTGTCACGTAACTGAATCAAGACTATGAACCTAGCAACAATCGATATAATCCCATATACGACGGCAGGTCTGCTGCTCACGGCCACAATGGCTCTCGCAGGTTGTGGAGCAGGGCAGGGGCACGCCCTTCTTGGGAAGGACGCCCAGAGCGAGGAATTACGAAAAGAGACAACCGTAGGGGTGCCCTTCCCCCCAGGCTGCCCGACTCATACGCGCACACTCCCAACAGGACAAACACACCTCACCGTCTCCTATCAAGAACCAAACGTTGATGAGAACAATGTTCCACTCAAAGATCTAGCCTACACCACCATATACGTGAGTGCGCCTCACAGCACAGCCCAGGCCATTCGGATCTGGACAAACGACCCGCACGGGGGAGCGCTTATCACGATTCACAACGTTCCAGCCCCAGCGCAGGAAGTGGGGCTCTGTGTCACGGCAACGAATCGGGCAAGGAAGGAATCAGTCCCCGCACCGCCGACCCAGCCAACACCGTAGGCTGCGTGCAGGCAGGATGCTGAAAAAGTCCGCCAGCGTCGTTCTCGCATCGTTCAGACCCTCAACGTACCGGCGGGGGTACGCCTTCGGATCTTCACTCGCTGCGGCCTTGCTGGACGGCCATTTTGAGCATCCTGCGAGAGTGTTCTATTGTTGCGCCCCACGTGCGAACCATTGAAGTTCTAGCATTCAATATTTGCTTTCCGCTGCCTACATCGTTCAGCTTAAAGAACTCTGATGAAGGCCGGACCGTCCTCGACGATCACAACCCACGCCAAAGCTTTTGGAGTCTTGCGCAAGACATCAGCGATGTCAGTGCAAGGCCAAGCAATGGCCCCGGAATTCGCTCGAAGCAAGAGAGGCTGAAGGGAGGTGGGACCTGGCGATTCCCTGTGCTCGCGCAACGCGAGGTCGCGGACTCCCCTTGTTCGACGCGCGCACCTTGGAAAAACGCCACCCCCCTCCCACAATAACAGAGGGAGAGGTGGTGGTAGCTCGGAGGACGCCCGCTACCTCATAGACCAAGACAACCAGGAAAAAGTACACTGACGCATTTTCCGCAGCACTGCTTGTGCTGATAACGTTTAGACCATGTCTACAGAGTACAGAAATAATCACTACGTCCCAGTATGGTACCAAAAGAGGTTCCTTCCTCCTGGGCAGCGAGATAACGAGCTCTATTATCTTAACTTAAAGCCGCGTACGGTTAGTGACTCACTAGGCCGTCTTCATACAATGAACGCTGTTCGTCGTCTGGGATTTAGGCACTGTTTTGCCGAGAAAGACCTTTACACAACCCCGTTTGGCTCCGAGGAATCGACCCAAATAGAGCAGATATTTTTTGGCCCCATTGATTCCAAAGGCCGAGACTCCGTCGAGTATTTTGCGAATTTTACTCATCCATCCGTAGACACCCACGCTTTCAACAATATGATGTTGTATTTAAGCACCCAAAAACTTCGAACGCCAAAGGGACTTGGCTGGCTTAGTTCCCAGGTGGGAGCCACAGACAGGAATAAGACTTTGGGATATATGTTGGAGTTCCAACAATTGCATGGTGCAATTTGGACAGAGTCTGTCTGGCTCATAGCAGACGCTTCGCAGTCGGAAACGAAGTTCATTATTTCAGACCACCCAGTGACGGTATACAACCGGCGATGTGGTCCCCGTTCGATCTGGTGTCGTGATAATAACGACCCGGATATAGCGTTCCAAGGCACTCACACGATCTTCCCACTGTCACTAGAAAAAATACTCATACTGACCAATCTCTCCTGGGTCAGAAACCCGTATCAATCTGAAGTACGTCTTCGGCCCAATCCAAACCCATGGCGTGAGACATTTTTCAGTTTTCTGGATATACAAACGCTACGTCATTTACAGGAGCGAGAAGTCCGCGAGATCAATTTTATTATCAAGAACCGAGCACTTCGCTATATCGCTGCGGCAAAAGAGGAATGGCTCTATCCCGACAGATATGTATCCAAGTCGAACTGGAATGAGTTCGGTCATGGGTACCTTCTGATGCCTGATCCTCGCGGAGTACAATTGGGCGGCGAGATTTTCATTGGCTACCAAGGTGGTGGCGCAGCTTCCTTCGATGCCTATGGGCGTCGGCCTTGGCAGCCTGACTACGACAAGGAAAGCAAGGGCCTTAGAGAGGGTCCATCTCTCGACAGATTTAAAGGTGAATTTGCCAGATTGTTCGGTCCATCTAGACGGGGACGTGCATTCACTTTTGACAGGCTAGACAACGAGCAGGATGACGATAAATTTCACCAGTATCATCTCAGTCTGGAAGCGAAGCATAAGAACCCACGGAAGTAGGAGACAAAGGAAATGGAACGGAGCCATGATTCTTTTCGCAGCGCGTGGCGGTCTGGCTTCCGATTCATTGCTTGTGAAGCGTCATTCGTCAGCCGTCCAGACGATTCAACATGGAATAGTCACCCACCACTCCTCACCCAGACTTCCGAAAGACGGCCTTCATCGTTCGATGCGCGACAACACGTGGTAAGGCTGTTATCCCTAACAACCTTGACGTGTTCGTTCAGATTGCCTTTGTGGCGTTATTCAGAAATTGCTCTATTTCTAGATCTACTAGCCTTTCCTCGCTATACTTTTCTCCAGAATACCGTCGTACCGTCCGGATATCGTTCGAATGCCTATGGAGACCACAAGCAGTATCGTCCTGCCAGATTTCCTTCCCTATTTATTAGCCATATTCGGATTGCTTGTCCTGTGGCAATACTATCAACTCCGTGTGATGAAGGGACGAATCCTGGCCATCGATATTTTCGACCGATCGGGCACCCGCCTGTATCTCTATGTCGTAACCGACAACCTACAGGCATGCGAGGTGTGCCGATCAGCTCATGGGACCGTTTACCCTCCCAGCGAAGTGATGAAGAGCAGGTTCTCGCCAATCAAGGAAGCATGCAAGAGCCCTGACCGTTGCATCGGCTTTCTCGTCGGACTATACGGCGCATGGCCCGAAGCAAACCAGATCGTCGAGCGACTACGATCGTCCCGCAAGCGTGAGCCGATACAGTTGGACGAGGGTGAATTGATGAACATGATCCTTGGTCCTTGGGAACGAAGCATCAGCGCCAACACCGACCGGCTCGGTATCTATGTATTGGAAGCTGTCTTGGGAGATTGTTCGAATCCAAAGCCCGCAATGGATAAATACCGCGAGACGCTTGAATATGCGAAGGAGGTTCGACATCTGCCCCTGATCGTGCCGACGTATTTTCGGCTCGTGGAACTCTTGACTAGGCAGGATCACTCAACGGAAGCGCTCTATCTCATCGAGCAGTTCGAGAAACGTTACAAAGAGGCGAAATTGACACCCTACGCGCCGACGGAGAAGCAGGTAGGTCTCATGAAGATCAAGAGGTCCCACCTGAAAAACGCTCTACGATCGATCACAACCGCTCCAACGGCTTGAACTATTCTGCGCACAGTTGTCTTAAGACAGAGGGATGAGAAGAAAGAGTCGCCAGAAGAATAAGGGGGAGCCTGAAAAGTGGTCGGGAGTCTTTTATCGGAGAAATATCATCGCTCTTCTATCAACCTTCGCCCTGAGGGCTGGTTAAATGGTCACTCACTGCGCGTGGGCTCTCAATCTTCAACTTCACTTTCAAGGGTGGCCTGGTCGATCCTCGAATGCGCGCGTCGAACGAGTACATTCTTATCGTGCGTGTTCCGCGAGCAGGAGGACGACCAGGCTGCCCTTCCCATTCTTCTGAGGGCGCGCGCTCCGGGAGCACAGGACCAACGTGAGTGTCCTTCCATCCCCTTCATCATGCGCGTTCTGTGAGCAAGAAGAGCACCTGGCCGCTCCCTTCCCCACACTTTAACGTTTCACGTTTCACGTTTAACTTCTCACGCCGGATTGGGCGCCACGAACACAAGGACTTTGAGACGTTGGTCCGTGTGATTCCTCACACCATGTTCTTCCCCGGCCGGCGCCATCGTCCCCTGCCCCGGGCCAAGCACTTGTTTCTCTGAACCGACTTGAAACGTGCCCTGTCCCTCAAGTACGAGATAGACTTTATCCTGCTCACCATGGATATGGCCCTTCTGTTCCTGCCCTGGTTCAAAGCAGTAGATGTCGCAGAAGAATCGCGGCGTCTGAAACATATTATTCTTCTTCATCTTTTCACTGCTAAACTGCTGAAAGTCTGAAATATTTACCACTGTCATGTTCCGACTCCTTCAGGAAGATTGCTGATGCTCTCGACGACGCTCAAGTGTGGCCAGAATAGAATCGACCGAGATCACATGATGCGAGAGCCCCAAATCATTGGGAGGAAGCCCCATCGCCAGACCGAGTAACTGCGGCACATGCAAGATCGGCAAGTGAAGCTCGCGGTTTACTGCACGACCAGCCCGCTCCTGATAAATATCCAGACTCATGTGACAGAGAGGACAGGGCGTCACCATAAAGTCAGCTCCCTGATCCTTCGCTTCATTCATATGCGCCCCTGCCATGGCCACAGCAATGGCTTCCTTTTCGAGGATGATAGGAAATCCACAACACTTGGTTCTTCCTGCATAGGCCACCGGTTCACCACCGACTGCCTTGATGACGCGCTCGAGAGATTGAGGATTCTCTGGATCGTCGAATCCCAGCTCCCACGATGGGCGTAGGATGTAGCAACCATAAAACGGGGCAATGTGGAAGTCTTGCATCGGCACGGAGACCAAGGCACCCAGGCGAGCCAGTCCGATATCTCGCACCACAATCCACAACAAATGTTTGACTTGGACACGACCATGGTAGGCCAGTCCTTCCGGCGCCAGAAAGGCATTGATGCGATCCAGAGTCCCTGCCTCTGTCTTCAATCGTCGATTGGCTGCGCTCATTACCCCTTGGCAGGTGCCGCAGATCGTCATGACGTCCAGCCCCAACGCCTCTGCCTGCGCGAAGGTCCTGGCATTGAGCGCCAGCGCCATATCGGGATGCGCCTCCGTCACGACCCCCGCGCCGCAACAGGCTGCGGCAGCGAGTTCGACGACCTCGATCCCCAATCGGCCGATGATCGCTCTCGTCGATTGATAGAGTTCCGGCGTGGCCCCTTGAGCCGCACAACCGGGGTAGAGAGCATATTTCATGGATCTACTATCACGGGAGATGAGATCGAGCTCGCGTGAAAGAATCTCGAAGATCGTCCATCGCAGCTGCTGTTTTCGATTTCACCTGCTCCCAGGAAGAGGCCGTGGCGGAATGGATATCCTCCACTTTCTTCTGGGCCAATTCTTTTTTCTTTTCTAATTCTCTGATCGCCTTCTGGACATCCGCTTGTGCCTCCACCGATGCATGGGTGACTTGGCCACGAAGCTGCGCGATGCGTAGCTGCATCTCATCCAGTTCGGCCTGAACCTTTCGTTGAAACACCGCTTTCTGTTGAATCGTGTAGTCCTTAGTGGCCGTGACCGCCTCCTGAGTTTCCCTGATCACCGTATCACCCGTCACCGGTTTGTCCGATGCACAGGCCGAAACTACAGATAGGGTGAGCAAGCCGATTCCCACGACTCCGTACAACGTTCCAACATATATCTTCATCGCAATTCCTTCAATCCAACATGGTTCATATGTGCGACACGAAGTATAACTTTCACCTTGCGAAAAGTCACCGTGCATCGACCGTTGGTAGAAGACTCCAAGGAACTGGAATTTTCCGGGATACAATAGGGTAAGACCTCACCGGAGGTTCTGCCCTGGATTGAGCAGGATGGTGCCGAGACGATACCGACACTCAATCGATTCGACAAGGCCATAACCCAGCATGACACTGGACGATTTCAACTCAGGGCTGTCTGAGTGAATGCCTGGGCACCCTCACGCACACCGCCTCATGAAATGGTGCGCGCATACCCAACCGAGCTGCTTAAAAATAACGGGGCGGTGATGGAAGGATTGGATGGTTAGGCAGAGCCGGCGATGTCAGCTGCTTGTGACTCCCGCTGATGTGGTTCCAATTCGATCTGCTTCACGACGTCCTGAAGGTGGGTCCATTCTGTCGGAGCGATCACCTCAAACTCGAGGCCGAATTCCCGCTCTCGGCTCCACCGGACAACCGCTGCCTCAATCTGGATTGGAGGGCGGTGCTCAATCACCTCGATCCGGATCTCCAGAGTGGCTCCCGGCTTCACATTGATAAGACTTTCGATGCGACAACCCCTGATAGAGAGATCCAAGAGGCTCCCCTCTCCACTGACCATGGCAACGGAAGAAAAGGAACTCCTAAATTGAGCGCGATACCGGAGGTTTGACCGTTGTTCCATCGTCTGCCTCGCAATGTGATGTTGCAGGTCCTAGCCCTTTATATTCCCGATCGGACGTAATTCCGCAATCTTTTTTGTAATTCCCGCGCGATCGACCGACTCCACCACGTCAGAAATATTTTTGTAGGCCACGCCGGCTTCTTCCGCAAGGCCAGACATCGACACGGCCTTGACCAGAATGCCGCGCTGTTTCATCTGCTGCTGCAATTGCGCGCCGCGCACCGTTCTCTTCGCTTGGGCACGGGACATCGTGCGGCCGGCCCCGTGCATCGTCGATCCAAACGTATCGCGCACCGCCTGATCTGTTCCTGCCAATAAATATGAGCCGGTCTCCATCGACCCACCGCAGATGACCGGCTGACCTGTCTGCCGAAACGGCTCCGGTAACTCTGGACTCCCCGGCCCAAACGCCCGCGTCGCTCCCTTGCGATGCACGACCAGGTCCCCTTCCGGATACCGTTCGACCTTCGCAATGTTATGCGCCACGTCATAGACCAACTCCATGCCCAGCGCCTCGGCAGATCGACCGAACACCGTCGCAAAGGCCTCACGAATCTGATGTGTAATGACCTGACGATTGGCAAAGGCCGTATTTGCCGCGCAGTTCATGGCGGAGAAATACTCCTGCCCCTCAGGAGACCGAAACGGGGCACAGGCCAACTGCTGGTCCTTCACGGTAATGCCGTAGCGTCGCATAGACTTCTCAAACACCTTGAGATAATCGCTCGCCACCTGATGGCCGAACCCGCGTGACCCGCAATGCACCATCACCACGATCTGCTCATGACCGGTGATGCCGAACGCCGCGGCTGTGACCGGATCGAATATCTTATCGTTCGACACCACCTGAACTTCAAGGTAGTGATTGCCGGATCCCAAGGTCCCCAGCTGATTCATGCCTCGTGTCATCGCGTGGTCGGTCACGATCGAGGGATCGGTCCCCTCGATGCAGCCGCCTTCTTCCATGCGGGCGAGATCCCGATGCCATCCATATCCCCGCTCCACACACCATTGAGCCCCATGGGTCATCACCCGGCTAAATTCCTTCCCCGAGAGCCGAACAAACCCACTTGCCCCAACGCCGGCCGGCACCTTCCGAAAGAGTTCGGTCATGAGCCGTTCTAGGTGAGGCTGCACGTCCGCGAGCGTCAAGTCCGTCCGAATCAGCCGCATGCCGCAGTTGATGTCATATCCCACACCGCCGGGAGAAATGATGCCCTCGTGCACATCGAATGCTGCGACCCCGCCGATCGGGAACCCATAGCCCCAGTGTCCATCAGGCATACAGAGCGCATACCGGCTGATGCCTGGCAGGCACGCTACATTGGTGACTTGATCGAAGACCCCTGAGTCCATGGCCTGAAGAATCTCCCTGGTCGCATAAATCCTGGCGGGCACCAGCATGCCGGGCTTTTCAGAGACAGGGATTTCCCAAATCTCATCCGTAATCCGATTGACCGTCATGTCGGTGTTGAGATTCATGTCAGGGATGGTCTGTCTGGTTTGTCTGGTCTATCTGGTCTATCTGGTCTATGACGAATTTCTCAGCACTCAGCACGTAGCCCTTGTCTTCACACGTCGAGTACTACACGCGCCTTCCATCGACCAGCTGTCTGCGTAAGCTCGTAGAGATGTTTCGTGACCCCTTTGACATCGGCATGCAGTTCTTGCGTTTCCTGATCTACCGGCGCGCCGATCAGACGCGCGCGCAATAGCCAGACATCATGTTCATGCGTGAGAGTAAGCGGCGCCTCCCGATAGACCACGCCTGCCGCATCCTTCCAGTAGACCACCTCCGACAACCAGTCGAACAACAGCGCCGACGGATCCACATCGCGTTGTTCAATCGTACGCTCCCATTCCTCAGCCACTGTGGAAGGAGTTGCCATGCTCTCAAGAAGCGCCTGCGTCGCACCGCGAAAGACCTCCTCGATCGACTCTCCTTCTGCCTCGAAACCGATATCGGCCAGGGCAATCTCTTCCAGAAAGCGAAAGGTCCAGGCCATAGCCGTTACGTCGGCGGAGTGGCACGGCGGACTCGCTGGATGAGCGCCCGGATGTGGCTGAGCCCAGGGAAGGCATGCCCAAAAGGGTTGGGAATCTTCCCTTTGCGCAACATCTTCATCCCCAGCGGCAGAATGTGCAGCAGCGCACGAGGTGCGAACCCGACCACTTTCAACGGCATGATCGCTTCGTTCAATCGCCCCTGTTGCTCGATCAGCTCCGTAAAGCCAAGGATGTGACGCGCACCGCCGGCTTTCGTCAACCCTTGTTCGAGCGAGGCCCGCCGCAACCGAATAATCGCCTCCATCGGCTTGACATCCTTCGGGCACACTTCCACACAGAAGTTGCAGCGTGTGCAGTCCCAGATCCCATGTTCGTCCTGGAGCATAGAGAGCCTGGCACGCGTCGCCGAGGGAGATTCACGCGGGTCGGAGAGGAACCGATCAGCTTTCGCCAATGCGGCAGGACCGACAAACCCCTTCGAGACTTCATGCACCGTGCACGCCGCGACGCACGCACCGCACATGATGCAGGCATCCACGTTGTGAAACTGCGGGTTGGCGTGGCCTCGTGCGTGCGTCGGAGAATATCGAACCGCCGACACCAGCCACGGATGGACGTCGTGAATCTTGCCCCAGAACGACGTCATATCCACAACCAGGTCCTTGATCACCGGCAAGTTGCGGAGTGGAGCCACCGCGATATGCCCATGTCGTTCGAGTTCTTTACGGAGGGAGGTGCGGCAGGCCAGCTTCTCACTGCCGTTGATCGTCATGGCACAGGATCCGCAAATCGCAGAGCGGCAGGAATAGCGAAGCGCCACACTCCCGTCGCATTCGTTCTTGATGCGAATCAACGCATCAAGCACCGTCATCCCACGTCCGATGTCGATCCGGATCTCTTGCGCGTAGGGTACGGAATCGACTTCAGGATTGAATCGTTGAATCGTGAAGGTCAGACGCATAGGCGATATCGTCGCATCACAAATATACTCTCCCACTCATAGAAGAACTTTGCAAGAGGCGACGATGAGTCAGTGATGTCACCTATATTGTGTATAGGGTGTCCGTTAGTCGTTGCAGAGATGCGGCTGCCCAGTGCGACTGGCGCGACCTGAGTCGGGGCGCAGACCTCGAGTTTCGTACCGAATGCTCGGCGAAGATGGGTTAGGGTGAGTCTAGTTCGAATGTTTTCGGAGAGTTCGTGAGATTGCGGCACCCGTCTTTCGTGACGAGGACCATGTCTTCGATGCGCACGGCGCCGAGACCAGGGTAGTAGAGACCTGGCTCGACCGTCACGACATGGCCTTCTTGGAGCAGTGACCCAGTTCGGCTGATGCGCGGCATTTCATGGATGTCGAGTCCAACCCCATGGCCGGTCCCGTGAAAGTAGCCCTGCATGCGTCCATTCACCAGGCCTGTCTGGTACCCGGCTTTCTCAAATCTTCTTAAGATCCCTTGATGAATCCGCTTTCCATCGGCTCCGTCTTTGATTTTGGTGATGGCCTCTTCTTGCGCATCTAAGACCGTTTGGTAGAGCCGTTTCAGTTCGGGGCTCGGCGTTCCCCGAACCACCGTCCTGGACATATCGGCGAAATAGCGGTTCGTAGCCGAACGGGGAAACACGTCGAAGATGATGCTGCGGTGAGCCGGCAATGGCCCACTACCTTCATTGTGGGGATCGCAGGCCTGTTCTCCCCCGGCGACGATGGTATGCTGGGCGACGCAATCACACTCCATCAATGACACATTAATGAGCTTCTTCACTCGCTCCGACGTCAGCGGAATCCCATCGAGCCACAGTTGATCCTGGTCGATCGACGCCTGGCGCAGAATCTGGAAGGCGGCCGCGACGGCCTGTTCGGTAGCGCGCTGGGGGGCTTCGATTGAGCGCACTTCCTCGGCAGTCTTCACCACTCGTTCTTCGTAGAATGGGTCCCGCTTCGGATACAGCTGATACCCCAACGATTGGAACTTGAGGGCGTGGCCAAAAGGAAAATTCGCAGGCACCAGGATCTGCGTGATGCCGGCCTCTCTCAAAAGAATGTGGACCACCTCGACCGTGCCTGGCTCAGCGATGCCCTGTGTCTTGGCTCGCCCTTCCACCTCCGAATACGAGAGCACCCGATCGACAGACGACTGATTCTTCGCGCGATCGATTTCAAGATCGCTCATCACCAGAATACGTTCCCCCTTGATCTCCACATAGATAAAGGGGTCCGGCGCCATAAACTTCGTGGCGTAATAGAGATTAGAATCGGTCTCGCTGGCAGCGATGAACACGGTGGCGCGCTGAGGGTTTTGGATGGATGATGCCATAGTGAAGCTCATCGGAATTTAACATGGGAGGGGGGGGCGGTCAAGGCGCAGAGGGAATCGGCTCGGGCACGGTGTCCTTGACGGCATCTTTTTCCCCATCAGGCGTCATCAGATCGATCGGCAGCATGACGGTGTTCTTCAAAATGTCGAAGGCCAGTTGCGCCAGTCCCGTGACGCCGGTCGCAAACGACTTGATCGGCAGATACGTCACCTCCGGATCCTCGATGGACCCTTTTACCGAAAACATCGCCGTCGCAAGACCTTTGCGGTCACCGGCAAAGAGCCGCCCAAAGAGTGGGATCGTTTTCAAGAATTGCGAATACGACCCGAACGGGCTGACCGCCCAGACCATATTGACTTGATCCGTCGGAAGGTCATAGTTGCCGGCCGCGGTAATCTTGACGATCGGGCTATCGATGATCAGGTTCTCGGTCTCGAAGAGGCCGTTCTGCACGAGCACCGTCGCCGACACCTTGTTATACGGCAATCCCTCTCTCTCCAAATCTACCTTGCCTTGGAGTACGGCAGGGAGATTCAAAATACTGATAATTTTCCAAACCGCCCGCTCCTGCGATTTAAAGATGCGTCCGTTTTCAAGCAATACATTCAGCTTGCCGTCCAACGTGGGATACACCCCGTGTGGGTTCTTCCCATGTCCACGGATCGTTCCCGTCATTCGAGCTTCACCGGTAATTCCGCTTCCTTTCTCCCCCGCCAGCTTCAACACGTCTTCCACCAACAAGCCCGTCGCGCGAATCGAAAGTTCAGCTTCGGCGGGCCGCTTGAGCGGCAATTGCACCACGATACGGCCGGCGACCTCACCATTGGCCGATTGGCCTGACACACGATCCAGATCGAGCATGCCGTCTTGAATCGTGATCCGGGCGGCGAGACTCCCGAACTTGAGATGCTTGTACCTGCCGCGCGTAATCGCCGCGGTTGCCTGAACTTTGCTGCTGGCTGCGAGGGATTCCAGAAAATCTCGGATCGGCGACCGCTGGCCTTTCGGGATGAGCAGATCAAGATCCATCTGATTGGATTCAATCTTCGCGGTAATCATGGGCTTCGCCGCCAGATTGCGGACCGTTGCTTCCAGCGCCACATCGCTATCGAGCAACCGAAACGATAACCGCTTGATCTCCACATCGTTTTTTACGAATTGGACCCTTAGATATACGTCCTGGATCGCCCCCTCGGCTCCCTTGACGTTCATCAGCCCATTCGTCAATGCGAGCCACCCAGTGGTCTTCCAGGCCTTCCAATCAAGACCCTTGCCTTTCATGTCGAGCGCCAGCTCAATGTTCCCCGCCTCAAACCCTCCCTTGGCAATCCATTCCGGTACGCGGGACAACGACAGCACACCGGTCGAAAGCGCGGCATCAATGGAGAATCGTTCACCGAGTTGGATCGTGCCTTTCACGGGCAATCGGATCGGCGGCACGATCAGCTCAATCTTGTTGAGCACGACCCCGGATCCCTGAGGAATCATCCCTTCAAATTCCACCGTCGCCTGGGCTCCGACGGGTTTATCGATCAGACCAGGAAGCGTCACTTTCGATTCAGTCAACACCACTTCACCTCGCAGATGGGGCGAGAGGGTCGGCCCGGTTAAGACCACGGCGCCATTGACCAGACCCTCGAATGTCCCGGCAGGAATAGCGTGCGCAGGCAATAACTTGGCCATATGATCGGCATCACCCTTGCCCCGAATCAGAAAATCCTGAAACGCGCTGCCGTTCCCACCCGTGACTCCCCCACTTACTTGTAGCTCCAGATCGCCCACACGTCCCGTCACTTGATCGAATATGGTCCCACCGTCCGACAACACGAACCGGCCCTGCAGCGCCGTCAGCCGCTCCGGCAATAACGGATTGGTCAGACTGACACGCTTCACAGTAATTTCACCCCCGGCAAAGGTGACACCGCCCGGCTGATTGAGCAGGCCGACCATGCGAAACGTGGGAGCGGCTTCACCTTCGACGTCATGCGAATCGGCCAATACACGCGACAGCTGTCCCGACTTCACGGTCTTCGCGAGAAACTGCACCAGGTCCGCGGCGGTCATGGTCCCGATCACGTCCATTTCGAGCCAAGGCCCTTTTTCTAAAAATGATACGAGCGCCTTGCTCTCACTCATGTGAATCGTGCCATAGAGTCCGCTCAGATTCGAGACCTTGAGGCGACCGGCTTCGACCGACACGACTGCCGACAAGTCTTTGGCAGGGACACGACTCTGTCCAATCAGGGCTTGCCCTTGTTTCACGCGAAACTCCCCCGTCAACGACAGCTGCGTGCCCTCGACAGACGATCCCGTGACGGTCGCAGATACCATCTCCACGATCCCGTCGATCTCCCGATCTTTCATCACCACCGGCAGCTGCGGATGTATCCACTCAGCCGGCACGGTCTTAAGCAACTGGCTCATCTGAACCGGAGGCGCCGCAACGGTCACGGCAAATGTGGGTTGAGTCGTCAGCAGACCTGAGAAACTCGCTTGGCCGGTAAGGTGCAGCTGTTCAAGATTCGCGGACAGGTCGGACAACACGACATCATAGCCAGCGACGCCGGGCACGGCCCGGATATGGCTGTGCCCACTCACGACACCTCGCAGCTGCTCTGGAACCGGTCGGGGCCCAAAGAAACCTGCCGCTTCTCGAAGATCAAGATGAGATACTTCGAGTGTGCCGTCGAATTGGGGGATGATCGGCGAACTGGAGGAATCGTCTATCGCCAATGTCGGTCGTTGAGCGGTACTGATTAACCCTATGAGGGAAATGGACGAGCGGCCGTTATCACCTGTATGACCTGCAGAGACACGGAGGTCTGCCTCTTCCCGCTCTGCTCTGACGACTAGCGACGCTTCTACCGATTCGAACGTCATCGATCGCGTCCCCTCTGGGCGCACGTCGTCGATAATGTCCACCTTCCCATTCACCAGCGTCGCTTCACGGATGTAGAAAATCCGGCTGATTGTCTGGACGGTATCCGGATCGGCTCCCTTGCCCTTGGCCACTTGATCGAACAGGTTCCAGTGCCCGGTACGATCGCGGCGAAGCGTGAGGGTCGGCTCTTCAATCAGTAGTCGCTTCCCCACCACCTGTTTGCGCAACAGCGGGAGAAACCGCAAAACCAAATCCAGCTTCTTGGCCGACAACAGGACGTCATCGGAATTCCGATCGTGAATGGCAACCTGCGTCAGTTCTAATCGGATGCGAGGGAACAGAACCAGCTTGATGCGGTGCACATCAATTTTTCGCCCAAGGCTCTGTTCCAACTGCTGGAGGAAAAAATTCTTGACGTAATCATCGCCCGTCAGGTAGGTGGAGAACATAAGAAACGCGCCGCCGCCGATCAGCAGAATGACAATCAGCGCGACAGCGACACGCGTTCGAACCACTCCTGCTCCCTGAATCGGTCGTCCTCGGTTGGTAAACCCACATCATACCGACATGTGCACGATCATCTTACCGAATCCCTTGTATGAAATCTACGAAACCTGTGTCTTAACAAGGAGTTCTTCATTTCTCGCATTCGGCATTCCGCAGGGTCACGACACGATGGGCCGCTTTCACGGTTGAGCGAAAATTCGGCCCATGTATCTCGACTTGAGCCTCAATCGTGTGTGTATTGGTGGACGGCGTCAGTGCGCTGCGAAAGACGCGAGCGGGCCAATGCCGGTCTTCGTCAGATCGATCACGAGTTCGTCGGTGGTGTTCGCCAACACCGTATCCCAGAGGCTGTGCCGTTGTGTGAGAATCGCCTCGCCAGGCTCGAACAAGAGGTCAAATCCTTTGGACGCCGTCGGGCGCATAGGATAACGCCGATCGTAGATCATCCCATAGGTTGGAATGCCGTAGAGAATCTGCCAATTTCCCAAGATGAAATGCAGCTCTGTGCCATGAAGATAGAGTCCACCTGTGGTAATGATACGCTTGACAGATGTCAGGGGTTGACTGAGGTAAAACGTCACACGTTCATCCGGTTTGGCTGCGGCAAAAGCCTCTGCGATTTGCCGAGACAAGAGCCTGAGTTCCTCGGGGCGAAACGCCGGCACCAACGGCGCCTCTCCCTGCAGCCATCTTTGCAGCCAGATCCGATGTTCTTTGACTGAGATGCCGCCGAGGATACGGGAAACATCCTCGGCGCGCATCGCCGTTGGATGTGCGTGCGCGCTAGGAAGCCATTCCGGCAAGACCGTTTCGTCGCGCTCAAGCCGCACATAATTGACCGGATCTTCATACACCGAACGATAGGGCACCACAGGAATGGCACAGCCGGCTAATAACAGTACGGCGTAAGGCGTGAGGCGTGAGGCGATGGCCCTGAACACCATCCACACTGAGTCCGGCCATCCATATACTCTTCGGTCTAAACCCCTCACGTTATTCCGTGATCGTGACCGTCATCTCGACTCGTTCAAGCGGATTGTCTCGGCCATCCCGCTTCATGTTGACCACCTTGTCTGCCACGTCCAACCCGCTCACCACTTCACCGAATGCCGTATACTGCCAATCGAGAAAGTTCGCGTCTGCAACGCAGATGAAAAATTGCGAGCCGGCGCTGTCCGGGTCGTTCGAACGAGCCATAGAGAGCACTCCGCGCTTGTGTGGTTTGCTGTTGAACTCCGCCTTCACCCGATGTCCAGGTCCGCCCATCCCGTGCGACGCACGGTCAGCGCTCTTGCTGTTGGGATCGCCGCCCTGGACCATGAAACCGGAAATGACCCGGTGAAACGTCGTACCGTTATAGAAACCTTCCTGGGCTAACTTGGTAAAATTCTTCACATGCCCCGGCGCCACATCATGATAAAACCGCAAGACAATCTCGCCCAACTGCGTTCCCTTACTGCTGACGGAAATGGTGGCCCGTGTGTGTTCTGTCGGCTCTGACATCGTCCTGACCCTTTCTTGGTTAGCGAAAATGGAAGGGCGCCGGAGCCTCCCCTCCCTCAAGACCCTGGTTGATTGGATTCCACGTTCGTCCATCGTCGTCGCTTCGGAACGCCCCGTCGCTCGTACCGACAAAAAATACACCCGCGCCAGACTCGATGAGTACCTGGATGGCCATACTCGTCAAGCCCTTATTGAGCGGCACCCACTGGCGGCCCTTGTCGTTCGTTCTGAAAATGCCGTGCCCTGTCGCCACGAAAAGCCCCCGGGTATTGAACACAATCCCGCGAATCGAATCGTTCGGGAGTGCCCGGCTGATGGGCCGCCAGGTGACGCCTCCATCGGTACTCCAAAACACACCTCCGTCAAATGTGCCGGCATAGATGCCACCGTCTGAATCAATCGTCAATACGCGAATAAAGTTCTCCGTCATCCCTTCGTGGTCTTTGAGTCCTTGCCGCTCACGCACCCAACCGGTGGATTGAGCCTTAAATCGTAGGACTCCTTTCCCGGAGGTACCGGCAAACAAGGTCCCGTCCGACGAGAGAGCCAAGGCATGGACCAGAATGTCGTCCAAACCGGTGGTGACGACCGACCAGCGGTCAGCGGTCAGCCGATAGACCCCATCGCTCGTCCCTGCGTATACCCCATTATAGACGGCAAGGAGCGCTTTAATTTCTAAACGCTTGAGTCCGCTATTGATTGCCTGCCAGCTCTTCCCTTGATCACGCGAACGAAATACTCCGCCACGGAACGTTCCAGCATAGATGGCGCCATCTTTCCCCGTCGTCAGCGTCAGAATAAAGGGATCGGTTACTCCCTGGCCAGATTTCGTCCAGTTGATGCCGCGATCCTCACTACGAAAGAGGCCGAGACCGAACGATCCGGCATAGATCAGGTCGCTCCCAACAGAGGTGAGCGCCTGAATGCTCGTCGCCTGCTGACCAAAGGAGCCGTATTGAAGCCGGCTTTCTCCATGACCAGGGGTTTGCGGTAGAGCAGGCGGAACGGGTGAGGGCGCCTGAGTGGCAGCCCACACGATCCCACCTGTGCCCCATATAATAATCAGTGCAAGCGCTGTAAATATAATCAGAGCCCGAATCTTCATCTATCCCCTGCCCCGTTACCGACTGGTAAAACCATTTCGGCACAGTGAACTTCAGTGGCCACACGTTTAGAACAAAAATAGTCTCCCGCAGAATGCTCAAAAAGGTCGTCCAGCAAGGCCGCAGCGAGCGAAGAGGCGAGGCGTACGCTTCGGTACGTTGAGCCTCTGAGCGATGCGAGAACGATGCTGGCGGACTTTTTCAGCATTCTGCTATCGGACGCGGTGCCCGGCCGGCCCTATCGGCACATCCGGATCAAGCGGCAAGCTGACTTCAGTCGGACCTCCCCGCCCAAAGATACGTGCGCCAAGAATGCCGATCTCATACAACACCATCAAAGGCACAGCCATCAAGAGCATCGTAAAGAGGGTGGCATCCGGCGTCACGATGGCCGACAGAATCAAAGAGGCCAGAATCGCATATTTCCGATACTTCGCGAGTACCTGGGCCGAGACCACCCCGACCCGCGACAGGATAGTGAGCACCAGCGGCAATTCAAACGCGCAACCAAATATCAGGAGAAACTTGACGTTGAAGTCGATGTAGGTGCCGACACTCAGCTCCGGAGTGACATCGTGATCCATGCCGAAGCTGACGAAGAAATTGATGACGAGTGGGAGAATGACGAAATTGCAAAAGATCAACCCGAAGGCAAAGAGCGCCCCTGCCAGCGCGAACAACGGAATGCCCCAGCGTTGTTCTTTAGGAAGCAGCGCCGGCTCAATGCACTTCCAACATTGATAGAAAATAACGGGCAGACTCACCAGGATCGCCGCAAGTAAGGACACTTTGATCGACGCAAACAACGCTTCTGTCGGCCCGTAGAACACCAGCTGGTTGGGAAAAGGACGGTTCAACCAGGCCACCATCTCGCCGGAAAATGTAAAGCACACCATCAGGGCCACCACGATCGTGGCCCCGATGACGATCAGACGCCTCTTGACAGTCTGAATATGCGCGGCCAGTGGGTTGAGAATCTGTGCCATGACCCCAGTTCTGAGTGCAGAGTGATGCCGGCCCCACAAGGATGTCCTTCACTGTGGAGCAGCCTGCAGCTCGTGGCTCCGCCAGACACGAATCAGCTCGGCCATCTTGTCTTTCTTCGCCAACTTCTCTTTGTGCAACGCCTTCACGGATAGCTCTTCAGCCGGAGTCAACACATGGCGTTTCTGCAGTTGAATCAATTCCAAGTCCAGACGGTGATGCGCCTCTTCCAGTACACGGAATTCGTGGCTGGACTGGTGCAGTCGTTCCGCAATCATACTGTCTGTCAGCATGTCGCACCTCCTGGTGATGAGATTACTGCCGTGGGGTGATTGGTCCTCCCTCGCGATGAATGTCCTGTGCCAAGAGACCGGACTCCGCCGCGATCGGGTCCAGCTCCATCAATAAGGCATCTTCTATGGGATTCGTATAGTAGGTTGGCCGGATCGACACGTCGCGAAATCCAAGATGATGGTAGAGGGCCTGCGCGGCATGGCTTGACGCCCGCACTTCAAGCACTGCGCACCTTGCGGCTTGGGCCAGTCCCACCTCCAGCGCCTGCATTACCAAGGCCCTGGCAATCCCTTTGCGTCGCATCGACTCGATGACCGCCAAGTTCATCAGCCGTACTTCCTCGAAGACGACCCAGAAACAGAGGTACCCGACAATCGAGACAGCGCCAACATCGCCCGGCGGCACCCGCTTGGCCAAGAGAAAATGCGCAAAGGGATTGCCGCTCAGTTCCGCCTCCAGCATTTTGCGCGTCCAGGGGGCCGAGAAGCAAGCTTCTTCGATTTGCAGAATGTCCGGCAATGCCTCGGCGGTTGCCGGCTCGATGACCCACTCGCCCATCGCCACTCCCCTCCATGAGCAGGATGCTGAAAAAGTCCCCCAGCTTCGTTCTCGCATCGTTCAGGCCCTCAACGTACCCCGAGGGTACGCCTCGGCCCTTCACTCGCTGCGGCCTTGCTGACGGCCTTTTTGAGCATCCTGCAAAAGCGCAGCGACATTATCTTGTCCCACTCTCGTCCCTCCCGCGCCTACCCCGAGCCGTTGCCAGTCGGGCATTCACTTTTTTTGCAACCCGTTCTTGACGGAGGGCCACAGGCGAAATCCCCCCCGACTCCTCGTACTTCAGTTCTGCTGCGGTGCGCTGCACATACAGAGGACTCATGCCGACTCCTGCGTACTCACCTCGCCGGAGCCGCTCAAGTCCCAGCTGCCCGATCGAGACAGCTGAAGGTTTCATGGAAGATTCAGACGCCTCGCTCACTGTGATGGTTGGAGAAATAGACGCTCGGATGGCTGACTCTTCAACCGTCCAACCTTCGCCGAATAGGAGGACAGATTCGCTGAGACTGCTCCCTAGCATATTTGGCGTGCCCACCTGTTCCGACAACACTCGCTCCAAACGATCATCGCTGGTCCAGCGAAACAGCGCCCAATAAAGTTCCCCGCGCCGGCTGTTGAGAATGGGACAGAGAAGCGTTGAGGTTCCTCTGAGATTCCAGGCCATACCCTCCAATGTCGGCACGACCGCCAAGGGAAGCCGGCTAATCGT
Organism: Nitrospiraceae bacterium; assembly: GCA_041743755.1. Lineage (GTDB taxonomy): Bacteria > Nitrospirota > Nitrospiria > Nitrospirales > Nitrospiraceae > Palsa-1315. The sequence goes on from JBGTMB010000055.1 coordinate 36,847, forward strand.
TCGAAACCCCAGCAGCGTGGCCAGTCCGACACGAAGTCCCGTGAAAGAGCCGGGACCGATCGACACCACGAGGCCATCCAACTGATTGACGGTCAGACCCGTCTCTCGAAACAATCGATCGATCGTCGGCAGCAATATTTTCGCATGCGATCCAGCCGCATCCTGGTCGTGACGGGCGAGCACACGTGAGTCATCGAGAATCGCCACACTCTGCCATGAGGTTGCCGTGTCGACTGCCAATATTCTCATCACTGCTCCCCGTCTACAGAAAACTCTGCTGGCACCATACCGAAGGATGCTCAAACAGTTCAGACTTCTCACCACCCCACCCCGGCGCGCCAAGACGCGTGGTATCCCAGGCGAGGACCTTCCAATCCCCTATACCTCCCTTAGGGGGGGGTAGCCAAGGTTGCCCTCAACTGCGCGCATCGGACGAGCACAGTTTCATCGTGCGCGTTCTGCGAGCAAGGAGGGCACCTGGCAACTCCCCCCTTCTCCCTGCTAACGCTGTGCGAGGTCAGTGGCAGTTACCGGGAGATTCGGAATCATCTCGTGAAACGTGACCTGCACGCTCCCCTGTCCCCTCCCGTCTTCCAAGAGGATCTTAAACGGTCGCTGCAGTGGCCTATCGCCGTCGTTTGACGCAGCCTTCGGCTCGCCGATTGTACGGAAGTCCTCGTACTGAATCGTCGCTTCCATGGTACCGGACTCTGTGAGCCGGTCTTCCCGAACGACATGTAACGCCTGCCGCTCGAACCACAGCTGCCGATGCATAAGAGGTGTCCCGTTGGGAGACGGACCGAAGACATCCAATCGGTAGCGATCCCCTTCTTCCACAAGGACAACCGTCTCATCTTGTGAAATCTTGCCGGTACCCAACACGCCACCCATCGCCCACACACTCAATTGAAAGGGCCGTGCGAGCTTTCCCATCTCACTCATGTCGGAAGGATTGCCGGACAGGACGCGACCCATCGTCGGGAGTCGCAACCTGAACTGGTCGTTTGCCTGCACAAATTCAAAAAGTTCGGCGCCGACCGGGGTGAACCCTCGCAGACGCATGGCGTTCGGACGTCGATAGTACAACGATCCCTCCACCCGTGACGCAATAGGAATGATCCCACCTCGTACCTTCGCGCTGAAGAGACCTTTCATCGTCTGAATCGCCGCCTCCCGCTCACTCAGCAACACAGTCAGCTCCTCCGCCGTCGCCTGCTTGAGCTGAACCTCTTCGCGCGAGGGAAACAGCGTACAAGCGGGTAACGTAACTAATGCTAGAGCAAACATGCTGAAGGCTGAAAGTCCGACCCCTCCACCCATTCTTTTTACCTTCGTACTCCTGGCTTTTTCCACCACAGCAGAAGAGAGAGGTGGATGAGCCTCCACTGTCCTTGTCCTAGGCGTGAGAACATTATCCCGCAGGGTGCTCAAAAAGTTCGTCCAGCGAGGCCATAGCGAGTAAAGGCCCGAGGCGTACCCTCTGGGGCGCACGGTGCGACGAATAAGGAGCACCAAGTCTGTGCGCGCCGCCGAGTGGTGAGGCGGCCGGGTCCCCGTTAAGGGCCTGAACGATGCGAGAACGATGCTGGCGGGATTTTCCAGCTGCCTGCTATGCCAAGACCACATCCAACGCCTCCCCCACTTCTCTAATGCCGATCAATTCGATCCCATCAATGGGATCCAGCTTGGCCAAGTTCCGTTCCGGCAACAGACAGCGTGTGAATCCCATCTTTGCCGCTTCACGAATCCTCATCTCGGCCTGACTGATAGCCCGCACTTCACCACCAAGCCCCACTTCACCCAACACCAACAATCCCGGCTCGATCGGCACTTCACGCAAACTCGAAGTGACCGCCGCCACAATGCCCAAATCGATAGCAGGCTCGTCGATATGCATCCCGCCGACGACATTCACGTAGACATCCTGTCCGGACAGATGCATCCCCAGCCGCTTTTCCATGACCGCGAGCAGGAGCGAAACTCGATTCTGCTCCACGCCGTTCGCCATACGTTTCGGCATCGCATAACTCGTGGACGACACCAAGGCTTGAAGTTCGACCAAAATCGGCCGCGATCCTTCGAGGCTGGAGACCACCACCGATCCCGTCGTGCGCTGAGA
>JBGTMB010000056.1:0-9333 GCA_041743755.1 Nitrospiraceae bacterium
GAGGATGGGCGAGTGCTCGTGTTGCCGGCGAGTGTTGATGCGTCGGAACTCGCCGGCATGCTCAAGCGGCCGGCCAAGCCGGTCAGCGTGGCTGCAATGAACCAAGCGATTCGCAAACGGGGGGGGCGTCGATGATCGGAATCGACACGAATGTTCTGGTCAGGCACTTGGTGCAGGACGATCTCAGTCAATCACGCGCGGCCACGCAGGTTATCACAAAGCAGTGTACGCGCGACGATCCAGGGTTTATCAATCGCATCGTTCTCTGTGAACTCGTCTGGGTACTGGAAAGCGCCTACGGGTATCCAAAAGACACTATCGTGGCCGTGTTAGAGAAACTGTTGCGAACCAGCCAGCTCAAGATTGAGGATGCACAGTCAGCGTGGACTGCCTTTCGCATGTATCAGAAGGGAAAGGCGGACTATGCGGATTGCTTGCTGGGAGTCACCAATCGGCAAGCCGGCTGTGATTCGACCGTCACATTCGATCAAGCTGCAATGAAGCTTGAAGGATTCCAGCCAGTCTAGACCGCAGGGTGTGACACAGGTTGGTAATCTCCGGCGATTTCTCATGAAAAGCTAAGAGCACCAGTCTTGACTCTGCTCGACAACACCGAGCGGCCGCGGCCATCACGATTGGGACGAACGAACTGATTGGGACTGATCCGAGCAAGTTGCCGATTTTCCAGTGCAGATCGAACGCGACGCCACCAAGCCCAACGGGCAGCCGCGACGGTGCTTGGATGTCAGTCGAGCCAAAGAATTATTTCGATTTCAGGCGAAACATGGACTCCGTGACGGACTCAAGAAGACGATGCGGTGGTTTCTTGCCGACCGCCACAATCTTCGAGAAGTCACGTTCTAGCTCATGCCATTCTTCTTATCGTTCGCGATGTTGGTAGGCCAAGCGGGATGCGCCTAGTCCAAGCGAGGCCGAAGCGGTGGAAGAAGGTTGAGGTCCTCCAACCTTCCTCGATATGGGTGCCTCTTCAATTGACACCCATATAGATACCGGTTATCGTATGGGTATCAATAGCCTGAGATACGGGGGGCGACACCATGAAGACCACGATTGAGATCGATCAACAACTCTTGCGCCAAGCGCAGAAGACGCTTGGTACAGACACGATAAAAGGCACGGTGGAGGCAAGTCTCCGCACGGTCATTCAGCACAGCCAGTTGCAAAAATTGGCTAATGCGCTGGGCACGATTCCTCTCGATCTGACGCCTGGCCAGCTCCGTTCCCAGCGGCACAAACGGCCCTCCCATGTATCTCGTTGATACCTCCATCTGGATCCATGCACTTCGTCCAACGGGGAATGCCGAGATCCAAGCCAGACTCAAACCCTTGATCGTCGATGGACAGACGACCGTCACGGAGTGGATTCTTCTTGAACTGATGACGGGGCTAGTCAAGTCCGAGCAGCCCTCCAGTCTCCTCCAGTGGTTTACGCCGGTGCCCCGGCTCCCGTTCAACCCGGAGTGGTGGGACACCGCCTGGGACTTAGCCGGGCGTCTTAGAAGACACGGGGTGTCTCCCTCGGCAGCGGATTGTCTGATCGCCACAATCGCGATGAAGCACCAGGTCACGTTGATTCACTGCGATACTGACTTCGAAGCCATGAAACCGATTCTCCGATTGCAGACCCTCGATTGGACGCAGTACCTCCGTGCATCCTGAGCATGTGTAGTTTGGAGGCGAGAGGCCTGAGGCCGCTTGGAATTCAGGAGCCTCCCCAGTCTTCATTCGTTCTCAGCCTTCAGCCGCCAACCTGTCGCCCCTAACCTCCAGCCTCAACCTCTCTTTTTGCCTCCCCCCGTTAGCTTTCCGCTGCCCGCGGGACCAAATTTGCACGAACCTGCAAAAGTCAGCACAGCTTCCCATCTCTCACGTCGATAGGGAAAGTCCAAAGACGTGGAAACCCAACGAGTTCAGAAACCACCTTGAAGGGCCCAAGATTTGCCACATCACGCCAGCTGTTGTTGTCGCCGGGAAGTAACGGTCCGCCAAACAGTTTTCTCAGTTGTGGAATACGACCCAATCAGATAAGTTCTTCTCCAGCAGGCCGCGTACCTTCCATCCCTAGATCGGCCATGACATCATCGCTGCTGTTTTTCTTCAATGGAACCAGCGCGCTCCAAGTGTGCATTCATACTGATCGACCCCGACTATGACGCGGATTGACCTCATCGCAGGAGCACGCCCCAATTTCATGAAAATTGCGCCGATCATCGACGCGTTGAAAGCCGCGGAGAAGCGGGGAGGGGCGCTGCGCTACCGTCTGATTCATACGGGGCAGCACTATGACCGGGCCATGTCGGGGAGTTTCTTCGAAGACCTCGGCATTCCCGACCCGGACATCAATCTTGAGGTCGGCTCCGGTACTCAGGCTGAACAAACCGCTGCCATCATGGTGGCGTATGAAAAAGTGCTGTTGAATGAAAAGAGCGATCTCTGCCTTGTCGTCGGCGACGTGACCTCGACCATGGCCTGTTCCATCGCCGCCCGCAAGTCGGGGGTGCCGGTGGCGCATGTAGAGGGCGGTATACGCTCAGGCGACTGGACGATGCCGGAGGAAATCAACCGGGTGGTGACCGATTCCATCACGAATTGGTTTTTCACCACCAGCGAAACGGCCAACGACAATCTGCGGCGCGCCGGGGTGACCGATGATCGCATCTGCTTTGTCGGGAATACGATGATCGACACCCTGCTCAAGCAGCTCCCACGTTTGCGCCAGCCGGCCTGTTGGCAGTCGCTGAAATTGAAGCCACAGAATTACTTTGTGGTGACTCTCCATCGTCCGGCGAATGTTGACGGGGAGCATCAGTTGCTCCAGCTGCTGCATGCCATAGCCGAAGGCACATGCGGTTTGCCGGTAGTGTTTCCCGTCCACCCACGCACTGCCAAGAACCTGCGCGATCTCGATAGTAAAACGCCGCAACTGAATTACGTCGATCCTCTCGGCTATCTGGAATTCAACTATCTGGTGAAGCATGCCAAAGGCGTGATCACCGATTCCGGCGGCATTACCGAAGAGACGACGGTGCTTGGGGTCCCATGCCTCACCCTGCGTGACAACACTGAGCGTCCCGAGACCATCACGATCGGGACGAATGAACTCATTGGAACCGATCCGAACAAGCTTCCTCCCGCGCTCGCACGATTGATGGCAGGGCAGTGGAAACAAGGCGCGATTCCTCCCAAATGGGACGGCAAGGCGGCAGCGCGGATCGTCGAGCATCTGGAACGGTTGCTGGCGAGAAATTTAGAATCCTCCAACACTATTGCCTGAACGAACCATAGGCACTATCTCTGCCAGGCGAACGAATGAGAGCCAATGTGCGATGGCAAAACCCGTTGGCTTCACGCGTGGTATGGGAAGAGGCGCCTGTTTGATTTGTGGCCACAACGAGTCTATATTGTAGCCTCATTCTGTTGAGGAGGAGGGTGCTATGTCACAGGTCGGCATCCGCGAACTCAAGGATCGATTGAGCGGTTATTTAAAGCGGGTCCAGAGCGGTGAGGAAATCGTCGTGACGGAGCGAGGCCGGTCTGTGGCGCGAATAGTTCCGATAAAAACTTCGAGCCTCCAGCGGGCTTTTGAGCCAATGCTCCGTGAGGGTGCGGTGCGCTGGGGCGGGGGTAAGCCTCGTGGAGCGAGCCGGCGACCGGTGATCCGTGGGCGAACTCTGGCCGACATGGTGAAGGAAGATCGTCGATGATGCTGTATTTGGATACGAGCGCGTTGGTGAAGCTCTATGTGGATGAGCCGCTGTCACAAGAACTCTCGGCTGCCGTGGATGAGGCGGAAGCGATCGCCACATCGTTGCTTGCCTATGCTGAAGCCCGAGCGGCGTTCGCACGCGCGCGTCGGGAGGCGCGGTTCTCTCTTCACGCGTATCGTCACATCGTCGATGCATTTGAAAAGGATTGGCCCCGCTATATGACTGTCGAGGTTACGGATCGCCTTGTGAAACATGCCGGCGATTTAGCGGCATCGCGTGCATTGCGTGGTTATGATGCACTGCATTTAGCGTCGGCCTTGAGCTTGCATGAGCGTGTCCCTTCATCGGTAATGTTTTTGGCGTTTGATCGAGAATTGCGTGTTGCTGCGAAGCGGGAAGCGCTTCGCATTCATCCTCTCGGAGCGTGAGACGCCGACCGGGTATGTCGCCAGTTCAACATGGGCCTCCCATCAGGAGACGGCGCAACAGGTATGATCATCAAGTCAGTTGCTGACACCGTTTCACCTCTAGACCCTGCGTGACAACACTGAGCGTCCCGAGACCATCACGATCGGGACGAACGAACACATTGGAACAGATCCGGCCAACCTCTTGCAGGCGCTAACACGATTGATGGCAGAGCAGTGGAGCCCCACGGCCTTAGCTTACTCCACCGAAGTAGCGTCGGCTATGAAGGCCGGGCAGCCGTGGTCCCACTCGTATCTTTGGCGAAACCCGCCGAAGCTTCAGCGTAGGCGGGTGGAAAAAAGGTGCGATTCCTCCCAAATGGGACGGCAAGGCGGCAGCGCGGATCGTCGAACATCTGGAACGGGTCCTGGTGAAATAATGATAAAGAACCCCCAGCACCAAAGACCGAATGTGCCATCTGTAATAAGCCAAGTATGATGAAGAAGGAAGAGGGGAATGTACGATTGCAAGACTTGACCCTGATTGGTTCCGGCCTTGAGCCAGTCATCGAGTGACGGCACGCCGTTGTCAAAATCGGTCAGTTGATGCTGTGCGGTGAGCGGCGTGGGCGCCGAAATCATTGGCCCGGTTCCGGTTCCCAAGGAACGGACGCCTTCATTGTGCGACGGAGCCGGTCAGTGGGAGCGGGGGGCGCATCGAGCAACGCCTGAAAGGCAGCAAAGCCCTTGGCGTCGAGCGCAAAATAGGTTTGATCGAGCAATACATCTTCCGCCAGTCTGCAGGCAGCTTCTAGCATGAAGTCTGAACGACTACGACCAAGCCGGTCGGCAGCCTGATCAATCAGATCACGCTGCCCAGCCTTGGCGCGAATGCTGATCGTGACGGGTTCCTTGTGTTGCAACGCGCTACACCTCCTTGTATTTGATACATGTTACATATTAGTGCGTCAAATTCAATACTGACATGTTTGGACGCCGTCGGGATGAGTGAGGCGTCTTCTTGAGACGCCTCACGATACGTATCAACCGTTTCTTTCGTTCAGGCTCAGCTACCTAGATCATGATTCAGAGTTTCAGGCGCAAGAGGTTGAAAAAGCTGTTCGGAAAGGGTGAGGTCAAAGGTATCCGCGCCTGGTAGTTGTGGAATCGGAACGGATCAGTGAGGTTCTTCCCCGGCGGCCATGAACCCCGAACTTGAACCTTGAAACCTGTCGATCTACCTCAAACATTCAATCAGTCGGTCTCTCTCGGCTTGGGCGGCATGTTGCCAGGATCAGAAGGGAAGGGCGGACATCTCCGAAGCCAGGCACACCTAACGTTCTCCCGGTACGCTGGATCGCCACGCGCCGGGAAACTACAGCGCCGGGGAAACTGCCCTTGACACCGTTTCCTCACCTGGTATCCATTCCCTTTCCCCTGTCATCCTCGACTTCTGCTCGATATTCATGCTAAATGCGCGGGCACGAGGCCCATGGAATGCAGCTTCCCAATCGAGCGAACGCGTATATCTCTCCCAAGAAACTGCGCGAGTATCTATTGTCGAAAACACATCCTGTTGGAATGTTTAAGGCGAAGGTCTTCACAGCCGTAGGGTTTACGGAGCAGCATATCAACAGTCTAAGCGAAGGCTTGCTGGCAATTGCACACACGAACGAGGTACGAGAATTGAGCCAAGGGACCTATGGCGAAAAATATGTCCTGGATGGAGCATTGCTGGCTCCCTATGGTACGCTCTTACAGGTCCGCACCGTATGGGTAATTGACGCGGGAGAAGACGCTCCGCGGTTTGTCACGGCCTATCCATTGTAAGTCCCAAGGAGAGGTGGTCATGCGATTCAAAGAACTCGATACGGTGGTGTTAACTCACGACGTGCCAGAACACGGTCTGAAGGAGGGAGACATTGGCGCAATCGTCCACATCCACGCTGACGGGGAGACCGTCGAAATCGAATTTGTGACGGCGGAGGGGAGAACTGTCGCGGTGTTAACACTCAAGCCTGAAAACATCCGGTCGATCGCCGACCGAGAGATTCTCCACGTGAGAGAATACTCGTCTTCTCTTGGCTAAGCGAATCCCGAACCAATCGCGCTCCCCAACATATTCCTCAGAGGATGTCCCTGGGGCGCGCTCAAATCTGTCTAACGCTGACGACTCTGTCCCGGACTCGCCGACTATTTGTTAGACAATCAGCCAGTCGAGGATTTGTTGGTACACCCCGGGATCGGCCGTTTCGTGTTACTGCCGGGAGGACGCGCGATTTCGAACTCGACGGAGATTCTTACATCACCAAAAATGGTGGCATTGGTTGAAGAATTCAAAAATCGTTACCAGGCGAGGATCGTCATTTTCGATCTCCCGCCGTTGCTTCACACCGCAGATGTCCTTGCATTCTCACCCTACACGGACGCGCTGCTTTTTGTGGTGGAAGAAGGGAAAACGACAGCCGAGCAGTTGCAGCGGGCCTTGTTGCTGGTGAAGAATTCGCGCCCTGTATTAGGAACGGTGTTGAATAAGGCAGGGAAGATGGCCACCACTGTTGCGAGCATGCGAAAACTACTTTCTCACTAAACTTTCGCTCCCTGTTCTGGAAAGCGAACGCTGCATGTACGAGTCGTTTTACAATCTTCGGACTAAACCCTTCGCGCTTCTGCCGGATAGTGATTTCTTGTATCCTGGCTCTACCCATCGTGCGGCCTACAGTATCTTGGAATACGGCCTTATCCATCAGGCGCCGTTTATGGTGCTCACCGGCGACCCGGGGATGGGTAAGACCTCGCTGTTGCAGAAGCTTGTTTCAGAGCATGGAGAGAAGCATTCGATCGGTCTTGTCACGAATGCGCGCTACAATATTGAACATCTCCTGCCCTGGATTCTACTTTCTCTCGGGTTAAGCCAAAAACAACTTGACCCGGTGGAGGCCTATCATCTCTTTTCAGGATTTCTGATTCAGGAATCCAAACAGCACCGACGGGTCATTCTTATTATCGATGAAGCCCAGAGTCTTGGCTCTGAGCTGCTCGAAGAACTGCGGCTTCTATCTAACTTGAACGATGGAAAAACGTTGAAGCTGCAGTTCATACTTTCCGGCCAGCCGGACCTTCACACATTGTTGCAGCGGATCGACATGACTCAGTTCGCCCAACGGATTGTGGTCGACTATCACTTGGAACCGCTCTCGGAGGAGGAGACAGGGCAATGCATTCGTCATCGGTTAAAGGTTGCCGGTGGACATCCTTCATTGTTTACGAATAAAGCCTGTGTGTTGGTACATCGTTTGACGAGAGGTGTTCCTCGTCTCATCAATCAGGTGTGCGACATCGCGTTAACCTATGGTTTTTCGGAGCAGGCGCGGGTCATTACATCTAAGCTTGTTGCTCAGGCCGCGTTTGACCGGATTAAAGGTGGGATTTTGCCACTTGCAGCACAAGAGGAACTCAGCGTCTTGGCCGCCGCTCCGGAAGATGCTGGCGAGATCGATACCGTCCCTCCACGACCCAGCTTGCCGCAACCAAAACTGGAAAGCGCATCTCCGGAATTCACAGCCACTCGTTCGATCGGTACCCCTGACTCCCTCTATGCAAAGGGAGTTGCGATGAGAGAGGAAGGTCGATTGAGAGACGCCATTGAGATGTTCGAACTGGCAGGGAAGAGCCCGTCTTGTGTGCTGAAGGCCCAGGCGCAGATTGGACTCTGTCACAGGTCTCTGGGAGATTACGGAACTGCGATTCAGACGCTCCGCGCTGCCTTGAGTGATCCGACGGCATCGAGGAAGGACGTGATCGACGTCCAGTACTTTCTCGCACAGACCCTCGAATCGGCCGGGCAGATGGCAGAAGCGGCAACCCTATATTGCCGGATTGCGCACACGAATCCTTTGTTTAAAGATGCTGCGCGCCGAGCCAAGGAACTCTCGCCTATGCCGAAACGTCGGGTCAATGGCAAACGGGAAACCACACGTCATGGGTCCTGGTTCGGTAACGTTATCGAGAGTTTCAACCAGCTTATCGGCAGCCGCAAGTAGCGAACTAGCGGACCCTGTCTATTCCACCAGGCCTCATCCTGCCCGTACGGTCACGAAAGAGACGACTCATGTTGCTCAATAGCTTTGAATACTCGCAAAACGTCTGTTAGCGGTTCCCACCCCATAATGCCGAGAGAATCGTCAGCATAAGTAGGAGAACGCATTCCGTTCAACACGCAGGTGACGCCTGGTGTGCTGGTCAATATCCACAAGGCCTTGCGTGATAGCGATTCTTTGCGTCTGGATTCGGGCAATAGCGGATCGAGTATTGCCGACACCGATGCGGTCTTGGCGCGGCTCCCTTCAGTGGCCTCTCTTCGAAGCCCTCTCAGCAGAGTGAGCAGTTGTGGCAGGTAGCGATCGCGCCAGGCCTCCCACTGCTCGGCAGCTGTTCCGGTCAGCTGCCGTGAAAGTGCCTGCATGACTTGATTGACGTGTGGCGCGATCATTTGATGCTCGATCTGTTCCCAATGTTCCAATCCCTGGATCTGAGGCCGCACTCGCGTCAACTCAACGGCCCAGGTGAAGAAGTCGGCAGGGGCCATCCCTTGGCCGCTATGTTGAAGGGCAGGGGCAATGGCGGTGCGATACTCGTCTTCAAGCGCCGAGACTGCCTGGCATTGTCGATCGAAATCTACCGGGTCGCCTTCGATCGAAAAATCTGCTAACCGAAGGACGCCGCTCTTTTTTGTCGGCATGGCATTCAGAGGGCGATTCACAAGCACGGCGACCCCTTCTCGTTGCGCCGTTTCCAATACAGTTTCCCGCTGATCGATTCCGGCATTGGGCGTCACCAACGCGCCTGCCTCATAGAGATTCATGGGGCATTGCAGTACGGCGAAGTGGTGGCCGCCTTTGCCTTGTGCTGCGGCGGCAGCTCGCGCGGCGTCGCACATGCGAGAGAGTGACGTGGCCTCAGCATCCGATGGACGTGCAGTGACCGTATTCGACGACACGCCGTAGTAGCGGATTCGTCCAGCCGTTGCTTGCGATTCGAGAAACGCGAAGGCCTGCTCAATTCGGCGGTAAAAGGCATCCCGCGTCGCTGCGAGATCTCCTCCTTCATGATGCGCTGCCTCGGACAGAAAATATTCCGGATTGTGCAGCAAACAGACATCGAGGGTGGCCAGTCCTAGCCGATCGAGTGACAGTGTG
>JBGTMB010000057.1:0-16913 GCA_041743755.1 Nitrospiraceae bacterium
TGTTCACTCGCCTGCGGCCTTGCTATCGGAGCATTTTGAGCAGCCTGCGGGGATTGGCACACCGTCAGAATCTGATCTGCGGGTGTTGAAACTGGTGGTAGAATCTGTGCGGAGCGTATTCATCAGGATGGGAATCTGACTTATGATGCATTAACAAGAAACTGTCCTGCTTCAAGGCCATATCATCGATTCGTTGATCCTGGCGAAGGTTCTGGACCGGATTTTGATGATGGGTGGAACATTCGATCTTCAAGATGTGCAGATCGGCAAGACCCGCGAAGAGCCGTCGCGCGCAAGAATTATCGTCCAGGCCTCATCTGCAAAACTGCTCAGCGAGATCCTCCATGCCATTCAGCCCCACGGCGCCTCGGTCGAGAGTGAACGGGATTGCCGCTTGGCGGCGGCGCCGGCGGACGGCATTTTCCCCGATGAGTTCTACGCGACCACTCATTTATCTACTCAAGTGCGTGTGCATGACCAGTGGGTGGAGGTGGAGGGGATCGAGATGGATCTGGGCATTCGAGTGGACCAAGTTCGTCTGACCGCGAGGACCGTTCCGATGGGAGAGGTGAAACGGGGAGATCAGGTTGTGATCGGTCGTGAGGGCGTGCGAGTTACCCCTCTCCAACGGCCGCGAGACCGCGATGTGTTCAGCTTCATGGAGTCCCAGGTCTCGTCCGAGCGTCCCCACGGGCGCGTCATCAGCGATATTGCCAAGCGTCTCGTGCAGTTGCGCGTAGGATTTCGGGAAGGGAAAGTGGGCAGCAAGGTGCTGCTGGCTGGAGGCCCGGCGATTGTTCATGCCGGGGGACGCGAGGCGTTGGCATGGCTTATCGATGAAGCATTCATCCACGTCTTGTTCTGCGGGAATGCTTTGCCCGCTCATGATATGGAAGTCGATCTCTACGGCACGTCTCTTGGCTATGGGCATGCGGCTGGTCGGGCTGTGCCGCATGGACATGAACACCACCTGCGAACCATTAATCGGATCAGAGCCATCGGCAGCATCGAGGCAGCGGTCAGATCGGGAGTCATCAAGACAGGGATTATGGCGGCCTGTGTGAGACGGGGCACTCACGTCGTGATGGCCGGCACGATCCGCGATGACGGCCCATTGCCCGGCGTGATCACAGATTCGCTGGAAGCTCAAGCTGCCATGCGTGTGGCGATCCCCGGCATCGGACTAGCTCTGCTCGTCGCCTCGACGCTGCACGCGGTGGCGACGGGGAATTTGTTGCCGGCTACGATCCCGTCCGTCTGCGTCGATGTCAATCCGGCCGTCCCGACGAAGCTTGCGGATCGAGGAAGTTTCCAGGCTGTCGGGCTTGTCATGGATGCCGCGTCATTTCTGAGCGAGCTGGCTCGCGAGCTAGGGTGGAAGTCATGAGTCGTCTGCTTGTGTGTCCGCCGGATTATTTCAGTATCGACTATGAAATCAATCCCTGGATGCGCCGTTCGAACGCAGTCAATTCGAACGAGGCCGTCCGTCAGTGGCATCATCTCATGCAGGTGCTCGAACAGGAGGTGGGCGCGGTGCTTGAGCGAATGAAGCCGGTGCCGGGATTGCCGGATCTAGTGTTCACGGCGAACGCCGGTATCGTCGTTGGACGCAGAGCGGTGCCGAGCCGTTTTCGTTATGCCGAGCGGAGGAAGGAAGAGGCGTATTTTGAAGAATGGTTTCGTGGGCAAGGGTACGAAGTCGTCACACTGGATCCAGGCCGTTTCTTCGAGGGAGCCGGGGACCTCTTGGGATTCCCCGACACCTGGTTCGGCGGCTATCGGCAGCGATCGGATATCCGTGTGTTCCCGACGCTTAGCGACTGGTTCCATAGAGAGATCATCCCACTCGAACTAATCGACAACCGGTTCTATCACCTTGATACCTGCCTGTGTCCCTTGAGCGGCGGTGAACTCCTGTACTTTCCTCAGGCCTTCGATCACTACGGGCAAGCGGTTCTTGCCGAACGGATCGAGTCTTCCAGACGTCTTGTTGTGCCGGAAGCGGAAGCTCTCAGGTTTGCCTGCAATGCCGTCTGTGTTGGGAAACACGTTGTGCTGCCCGCAGGTTGTCCGGAAACGGAATCCCTGTTGACCTCGCACGGCTATCTTCCCCATCCAGTTCCACTCGATGAATTCATGAAGTCCGGCGGCTCGGCGAAGTGTCTCACGCTGGCACTCGACTGATCCGCACGGCTACTGAAAATGCTCGCTCACTTCGTTCTCGGCTCGTGAAAATCCTCAACGTACTCCTGAGGGTACGATTCCGGTGTTTACTCGCCTGCGGCCTTGTGATCGGGACATTTTGAGCAGCCTCTTGGTCCGTACATGCGAAATCAGAACTATGAGGGAAATTCCGTTTGACGGATGACAGTTGACCCGATAACACAGGATGCTCAAAAAGTTCGTCCAGACAGGCCGCAGGGAGTTCGGCGACCGAAGCGTACCCTTGCGGTACGTTGCAGGGAGACGAGCGACTGAGAACGCCGCTGGCGGACTTTTTCAGCATCCTCCTAGGGTTTTTTTTGCCGGAAGAAAAACGAGCCATACAGCCCGGCGATGGCGATGGTGACGAGTTCGATTGTCAGCAACAGTCGGCTCACGATGGCATCGGGTGTCGGTGGGTTCAAGATAAAATGCAGGCCGAGGAATTCGGGAGCCTGTGACGGCAGAGTCTCCCAGGGTGGGAAGAGGATTGCGAGGGAGAGCGTGGCGACCATGCAGTACAGGATTTCGACGTTAAGCTGTCCTGGTTTCGCTGTCACACTTGGTGGTGATGGCTTCGGTGGCGGGGAGGCGTCAACGTGGTCTGCGTGAAGCCGTTGTCCGCACTGCGAGCAGTAACGGCTAATCTCCGGGAGTTCGCGTCGACAGGATGGGCAAATTTTCATAGGCGGTTCCGTGTGTAAGCTACACGGAACCGCGTCGGTTTGCTAGCAGGCCGTTGAAAAATCCCGCCAGCGGCGGTCTCAACATCCGTGAAGCGTATCTCGTGAAGCGTCGTTCGTTCCGGACTCGGACGTTTCACGCTTCACGTTTCACGAACGACGAGGATGGCCTTTTGAGCACCCGTGCGCGGTGCTCCCCTGTTGTCCGAGATGTAAGCGGGAGCGGCGGGTTTATCGATCAGAAGTTGTAGCTCAATCCAAAGGCTACGTGAAACATGTTATAGGTGCTGTTGAAGCCAAACAAATTGAAGCTGGACCCAGGGGGGGTTTCGGAAAAGTTGAATCGCGCATGATTGAACTTGCCCTCAGCGAATACTGTGAAATGTCTGGTGATGTAGTATCGGAGGCCTACTTGAGCGTTGAGCCCGAATGCCGTATCAGATTGGGTGTTATCAGAAGTTAGAGAGGGATCTTTCAATCGAGCAAGGAATATCCCAGGTCCAATGGCAATGTACGGTTGAAGTCGTGTTTTGTGGTAACGAAACGTCACATTCAGCGGTGCGAGCGTAAGTACTCGAAAGTTCGCACCAGTGACGTTTGCAGAGCCAACGCTTGCTCCTGACGGTGCAAAAAACTCCAGCGACTGCTGCTTGATGTGAGGCGTTGTATTGTAGACCTCGGCTTCCAAGCCTACCCAAGGTACAGCAGTGAAGTAGTGCCCTACTTTTGCTCCATAGAGGATAGAGGACGTGAGTGCCTGATCGGAAAGTGTGGACCCCTGGATAAAGACCCCCGTCAGGTCGGTATTACTGAGTCCGGAACCGATTGAAGGCAACGTAACTCCTACCTGCCCTGCCACGTAGGTTTCTGCATAGGCGTGAGGTGCGAAGAGCATAATCGGAGTCAGTAGAGCCAGTAGGCTCTTGAGCGTGAAACACCTTGTCGATTGGATGGTGTTCATAGCGGTCTCCCTTGCGTGTCATTCTCAAGAGGCTGTACTTCATAATAATTGTCCAGTGCGTCTTGGCGAAGGAAATTGTGAAATCTAGCAGGCCGTTGAAAAATCCCGCCAGCATCGTTCTCGCATCGCGTAGAGGCTCGACGGGGACCCGGCCGCCTCACCACTCGGCGGCGCGCACAGACGTGGTGCTCCTTATTCGTCGCACCGTGCGCCCCAGAGGGTACGCCTCACCTCTTTTCTCGCTGCGGCCTTGCCTGCGGAACGGTGCGTCTTGGCGCGCCGGGGTTGGGTGGGTGAGACGTCGGGCACTTTTGAACAACCAGCTGGCGTTGCTGGAGCCGTGCATGACTTCCTTCAGCTCTATGTTTTTTTCGTACAAGAAGAATTTTCAACACCCTGCTAGCGTCAAGGGGAACAGGACGATGGAGCCTGGTTGGCGTGATACATGTCTAGGATTGTCTCTCCTTCATTGACAGGTGAAAGAACAGCTTCCTATAATCTGGGAGGCGAACACATCCAGGTCATATATCCCTTCCGTCGCACACACGTTTCATTCATGCCATCCATCCATTGCATAGGAGTCATCGGAGCCGGTGCGTGGGGCACAGCTCTGGCGAAACATCTCGCGGAGAAAGGTCTCAGAACTCTGCTCTGGGCCTATGAACGAGAGGTGGTGGATGCCATCAACGGGAAACACGAGAATCCGGTCTTCTTGCCTGGCGTCTCACTCCCTGCCTCGCTCGTGGCTACCGGGTCGTTGGTCGATATCACCCAACAGAGCGAGGGGCTGCTTTTTGTGGTCCCGTCACACGTTGCACGTCCCGTCTTGCGCGAGCTGGTCCGATCGCTCTCCACTCCAATCCCATTCGTCAGTGCGACGAAGGGGGTTGAAGAAGATACGTTGAATTTGATGACTCACGTCATGACCGACGTCCTTCCTCCGGCCATGCACCAGGGTCTTATGGTGTTGTCTGGCCCGAGCTTCGCCGCAGAAGTATGCGCGGGGAAACCCGCGGTGGTCTGTTTAGCCGGAAAGAATATGGAATTGGTCAAGACATTCCAAGCGGCGTTGATGACACCGTCCTTTCGGGTATATGCCGACAGCGATGTCTTGGGTGTCCAACTCGGCGGAGCACTCAAGAACGTGATGGCGCTTGCAGCCGGCGTGGTGGATGGATTGGGGCTCGGTCACAATGCGCGGGCGGCGTTGATCACGAGGGGATTAGCGGAGATGGTGCGATTGGGTGTCGCGATGGGCGCGGATCCGCGAACGTTCTACGGACTATCCGGTGTCGGCGATTTGATGTTGACCTGCACGGGAGCGTTGAGCCGAAATCACACGGTCGGTGTTCGATTAGGGAAGGGTGAGCGGCTGGAGATGATCCTCGGCAGCATGCAGGCCGTGGCCGAAGGGGTGCGGACGGCGAAGGCAGCATTAGGACTTGCGCGACGACATCGCGTCGACATGCCGATCGTGCAAGAGGTCAATGCGGTGTTATTCGAGGGGAAGTCGTGCCGCAAGGCGGTGACCGATCTTATGGAGCGCAATGCCAAGCCGGAGAAAGGCCAGCCATGAATCCTGAGGCGCTTGAACGACTGTTGACGGAGGTACAGAAGGGTACCTTGCCCGTGAAGGCAGCGATCGGGCAGCTCCGCACCTTGCCCTATGAGGATCTTGGATTTGCGTCCGTCGATCACCATCGGTCATTACGGCAGGGGTTTCCCGAGGTCATCTTCTGCGAGGGAAAGACGTCGGCCCAGATTCGCGCGATCGCGAAGGCATTGTTGAAACACCATCGTCCGTTGTTGGCGACGCGGGCAACTCGCCAAGTGGGCAGGCTCATCAAGCAGCTAGACCGTCGAGCGGTCTATCATGACGAGGCGCGCATTGTGTCGATCCGTGACCCAAAGCGGCGGCTCCAAGGGCACATCTTGGTGATCACCGCCGGCACCTCGGACATTCCTGTCGCAGAAGAAGCGAGAGTGACGGCGGAAGTGATGGGGAGCCGGGTTGAGACGCTCTATGACGTGGGCGTGGCCGGCATTCATCGGCTGCTGGAGCGTCAGAGCCGGCTGATGCAAGCCCGGGTAGTGGTGGTAGCCGCAGGGATGGACGGAGTCTTGCCGAGCGTGGTCGGTGGGTTGGTTCCCTGCCCGGTCGTGGCTGTGCCGACGAGCCGCGGCTACGGCGCAAGTTTCGGTGGACTCGCTGCCTTATTGACGATGCTGAATTCCTGCGCGGCAGGGGTTGGGGTGATGAATATCGACAATGGCTTCGGGGCCGGCTGTCTTGCGCATCGCATAAACGTGTTAGGGGTGAACGGTTAGGCGTGAGGGGTTAGGCCGGAATCTTCTACCCACTGACGCCTCACCCCTTACCCCTCACGGTCTGCTATTTCACTTCGATCGTTCCCCGTTTCGGCCAGGAGATAATCTGCGTTCTGGGGCCCTTCTCGCCGTTTGCCAGCAATTTGGCTCGCACTTCGAACTGATAGGGGCCAGTTCCCGCCTGGATTTTCTTCTGGTCCAATCCGTCCCATGTCAGGAGAACAGAGACTTGCGGAGGGGTGGCACCGGAGGCCGAAGCCTGGTGCGGCTGCAGTGCAGTGCGCGTGGTCAGAAAACGGAGCGAGTTTTTCGACGGTGACGTGATGAATGAGGAGACTTCCAGCAGGGTGGCGCCGTCCAGTTCTTTGGGCAGCTGGACGACGGCAGAAAACTGTAATGAGCCGGATGCAATCAGATAAGGGTCGGGTGAAACATCCAGGTTGAGAATCTTCAGTTCCGGAGCGGGGCGTGGAGCCCGTTGAGGCTTCGATTTTGCCGAAGCGTCAGCCGGGGCCCAGAGTACCAGCGCGATGCAGAGCAGCATCCAGGCCTTCCGACTAATTGAGGATCCGAACAGCTTTGAAGGGAGTGCGATCAAGGGCCGGCAGCTTGTCATAGGAGATTCGCGCGTCACGAGATTGTTGGTGCGAAAGATCAAAACGTAGGTGAGTCCATTCGGGATAACATAGCGTTGACGGGCTGTCAATGTATTCGACCCAACGATACATAAACGTGTCTGATTCACTGATGAAATTGATCAATCGTCAATGAGTCAATAGGATCTGCTTCACGAGAAACACTCGTGCTATGTGCGATCGCGACGAACGATCATGAGCTTTCCGACCTTCTGAACCGATTGCCGTTCGCAGGCCGCTTGGGTAAGATGAGCGCGGTCAAAACTGAGTAGGGGAAAGGACGCATATGGGCGCGCATCTCCATTTCGATTGTTATTCGGGTATTAGCGGTGACATGACCCTCGGTGCGCTTGTCGATGTGGGGGTCCCGTTTTCTGACTTGGTGGGCGGGTTGAAGCGACTCCGGCTTTCAGGGTTCACGCTTCGGAAGCGGCGGGTACATCGCGCAGCGATCCATGCTACGAAAGTGGACGTGGTGATCATGTCAGGATGGAGTAAGCCGCTCTCTCTTCATCGGATTCACGCCATCCTCTCTGCGAGTCGGCTTTCCGACAAGATCAAGCAGCAGAGCCGATCGGTGTTCGATCGGTTGGCTGAAGCGGAAGGGCATGCCCACCGTGTCGCCAAGGATCATGTCCATTTTCATGAAGTGGGGGTATTGGATTCGTTTGTCGATATCGTCGGTGGGCTGATCTGCTGCGATCTGTTGGACGTGACGCGTGTGACGTCTTCTCCCGTCAATGTTGGAACGGGGACATTGCAATCCGCTCACGGGATATTGCCGGCGCCCGGCCCGGCAGTGGCGATTCTGGCAAAAGGGGTTCCGATCTACAGCGCCGGTCCTCCTCGCGAGCTCACCACGCCGACCGGCATGGCCCTCTTGCGCACGCTGACGTCTGAGTTCGGCCCCATGCCGGTGATGACACCGACCGCTATCGGCTATGGAGCAGGCGATGCCGATCCCGAAGGTTGGCCGAATGCTCTGCGGGTGTTTCTCTCCAACCCGCCGTCCCGAGGAGTGCGCGAGCGGGATACCGTGCTGGAGCTTGAGACGAACCTCGACGATGTGAACCCCCAAACGTACGAATATGTGATGGAGCAGCTCTTCGCATGTGGGGCGCTTGATGTGACGCTGGCGCCGGTCATCATGAAACGTGGGCGCCCCGGAATTGTGCTGACCTGTCTTGCAGCCCCGGCACAGCAGGATCAGATTCTTGACGTCCTGTTTCAGGAAACGACGGCATTGGGAGTCAGGATTCGTGAAGTGGTGCGACAGATCCTCCCGCGTCGGTTTGTCTCGGTGAAGGTGCGAGGGGGAGTCGTTCGGATGAAGATAGCCGATGTGAGCAAGACAACGGCTAAAGCGGCTCCGGAATATCTCGATTGCAAGCGGATTGCCGAACGAACGGGCCGTCCTGTAAAGGAGGTGCTCGAAGACGCGGTCCATGCCTATGCCACGCAGCGGGTCGTTCGGCCGACGGGCCGGGGATGACGGTCCTACTCTATACCCTCCTGTTTCTTGTCTCTGTTGGAGTGACGCTGGGCGCCTGCACACTCTTTACGAACGCCATTGAGTGGGTGGGCAAACGATTTAATCTGTCCGAAGGCGCCGTTGGCGGTGTGTTGGCGGCCATCGGCACCACACTTCCTGAAACGTCGATCCCCGTCATTGCCATTTTTTTCGGGGACAGCCGTGCCGAAGCAGAGGTGGGGTTGGGTGCGATCCTCGGCGCTCCCTTCATGCTGACGACCCTGGTGATCCCCATCTTGGCCGTCTTGCTGATGGTGTATGCTGGACTGGGGAAGCGACCCGCCGCGTTCCGATTGAACTATCGTGCCGTGAGGGGCGATCTCTCTTTTTTTGTGGCAGCCTACAGCGTCGCGCTGGTCTGTGTGTTTATTCCGTCTCGACTGATGCATGCTGTCGCTGCCGTCGGGTTGATGGGTCTCTATCTCTATTACGTCAAGCTGAAGTTCAGTGAGACTGATGAGGAGGGGGGTGAAGGGGGACTTGAGCCGCTGCTTTTTGCCAGGAAGTCGGCAATTCCGTCGTTTGGAGTCATCGGTCTTCAAGCCATCATCGGCCTGGCCGGGCTCGCGCTCGGCGCACATCTCTTCGTGCTCGCCGCAGAAACAATAGCGAATGCCTTGTCGATTTCTCCGTTGATTCTGGCTCTCCTCGTCGCTCCCTTAGCGACCGAGTTGCCTGAGATGTCGAACAGTTTTCTCTGGCTTTACCGGAAGAAAGATCGCTTGGCAGTAGGGAATGTCACCGGTGCGATCGTCTTCCAAAGCACCATTCCGGTCTCGATCGGGCTGTTGGGGACGGACTGGACCCTCGCGCCAACGGCATTGATTACGATGGTGCTCGCGGTGACCGCCGCCACATTCTTATTGGCACAGGCGGCATGGGGTGCTCTCTGGCGGCCCTGGTTGCTGAGCGGGAGCGCCATCCTTTATATAGGGTATGTGGTGTACCTGTATGGGTGGTGACCAGGTGAGAGGGTTTGTCTAGTTTTTTTGGTTTGTTTCGTTTGTTTGGTTTCAACTAGGAGCGAATCAATGAAGTCCCAACGAGACAAACCAAAGAAACAAAACAAACCAGACAAACCTCTTCTTGGCATCACGATGGGAGATCCTGCCGGAATCGGCCCGGAGGTGATTGCGAAAGCCTTGGCAGGGAAAGCATTGCGGCGACTGTGTCGTCCAATTGTCATTGGCTCGTTCCCGGTCATGCAGCAGACGGTGAAGCGTCTCACACTCAAGATGGACGTGATCCGCGTGGAGGGTCACGAAACGGTGCCTCCGCGGTCCAATCAGCTTGCTGTGCTGGATCCGCTCGATCGTCCCCTTGGGCGGTTTCCGCGTGGAGTCGCGGCGCCTGAAACCGGAGCGGCGTCCGTGCTGTTTATCAAGAAGGCCGTGGAGCTTGCGCAGCTGGGTTGTATCGACGGCATCGTGACCGCGCCGATCAACAAAGAAGCGATCAACCTGGCAGGCTGCCATTTCCCCGGCCATACGGAATTGCTCGCAGATCTGACTGCGACACCGGAATCCGGCATGATGATCGTCGGCGGCCCGCTGCGAATTATGTTTGTGACGACCCACGTCGCGATCAAGGATTTACCGGCACTCCTCACTCAGGCCAAGATCGAAAAAGCGATCAGGTTGGCTCATCTGGCGTTACAAGATTTGTTCGGAATCAAAAACCCGAGGGTTGGTGTTGCCGCGTTGAACCCTCATGCTGGAGAACATGGACTATTCGGAGACGAAGAGGCGCGGGTCATTCTTCCGGCGGCTCGTGCGGCGCAAGCCCAGGGCATTCGTGCCAGCGATCCTTTACCGGCTGACACGCTGTTCGGCAAGGCGGCGAGAGGCGACTACGACGGTGTGGTGGCTCTGTACCACGACCAGGGGCTCATTCCTCTAAAGCTTGTCGCCTTCGGCACCTGTGTCAACTTGACCGTGGGGTTGCCGATCATTCGCACCTCGGTCGACCACGGCACGGCATTCGATATTGTCGGGAAGGGTGTGGCGGACCCCGGCAGTCTCATCGAGGCGATCACGCTGGCTGCTAAGCTAGCCAAAAAACGTTGGTGAAAGGTTTGTTTGGTTGACGGAAACTTCAACGAAACAAACCAAATGAACAAAATAAACCAGACGAACCAAATAGACCAGAGTAACAGGAGTCTATTGATGACCAACCAATCAGAAGCCACGCGTGACATGCTTCAGAAGCAGTTGAAGGAATTGGATCAGATTTTTCATGACACGATGGAGACGCTCAACACAGTCTACGGCGCCGAACGAGTGGCCAAATGGAAAGCGAGAACGAGTGCGCTCATCACTGAGTCTCTGGGCCAGAAGGAAGGGCAAAAGTTTTCCGCCTTACAACCGGGACCCTCATTTACCAACGATCTGGTAGAAGAGTTTACCGATCTCATCGACTATTTCAGAGTCCCGTTGGCAGATCTGGCGAAACGACTGGCGCAAGCAGCGCCACCTCCTTCCAGCGGGAATTGACTTGTGTCCTTTACCGACCTCCCTCCGCCGAACAAACGACTCGGCCAAAATTTTCTGATCGATCCCAACATCGTACGCAAAATCGTCGCGTTGGCAGAACTGCGACCCGGTGACCATGTATTGGAAATCGGCCCAGGACGCGGCATTTTGACCGAGGCCCTGAGCCGCGCAGCCGGTCATGTGACGGCGGTCGAAGTAGATCCACGACTCCATGCCTATCTCGAAACCAGGCAGGCGGAGCTTCCGAATGTGGAGTTGGTCTGTGATGATGCGTTGGCGTATCCGGTCGAGAACCTGCCGATGGGGACGGTCGTCGTGGCCAATCTGCCCTACTACATTTCGACTCCGTTGCTGTTTCGATTACTCGACCAGCGAGGCCGGTTTCCCCGGATGGTGCTGATGTTGCAGGACGAAGTGGCTGATCGATTGGTGGCGCAGCCAGGCGGGTCCGACTACGGCGTGCTCTCCGTCATGGCGCAGTATGCGGCAGACATCACGAAAGCGTTTCGTGTCTCGGCCCAGTGTTTCCGCCCCAGACCGGACGTGGCTTCTGCGGTGGTGCGGTTGGGCATGAAAGAACGCACGAGGCTCAGCCCAAAGGAGGAAGCCACATTTCGTGCGCTCGTAAAGGCGGCCTTCGCGCATCGCAGAAAAACGCTCGTGAATTCCCTGCGCGACGAAGGGTATGAACTTCATCCCGTGATCGAGACGTTGCAGCGCTTGGAGATTGCCCTGGCCCGCAGAGCAGAGACGTTGTCGGTTGAGGATTTTCTCCAGCTCGCTCTTGCACTCGATTGACGAGGTGCATCCATGTAAATGATCCTTCCAAGCTCGCTCGTTGTTTCTCCAGGGATGGGGGCTGATTGATCTTCCACTGCGCGCGTCCAACGAATGCTTGTTCATTTGGTCTATCTCGTCTATCTGGTTTGTTTGGTTGATCGGACTGGAAATTCATTCAGAAGAACCAGACAGACCAGAAAGACCGGCCAACCAGACAGACGAGCCCGAGCGCGTTGCGCGAGCATAGAAGATCATCAGGCTCCATACCCTCCATTCGTTTGAAATGACCAATTCCCTGTGCTAGCATCCGTTCTATGGGTGCATCCACTTCGGCCAAGCGGGGCGAGGCCCGCAGCGCCGCTTCCCCCTCTTCACACATCAAACGAGAAGTGATCGGAGTCGTCCTGATCGCGTTGGCGCTCTTGACGCTGCTTAGCATGCTGTCTTTTGTTCCAGGGGAACTCAAGGCTGGGGCCACTGTGACCGCTCCGTCCAGAAACCTCATCGGATCAGTCGGCGCAGTCACCGCTTCTACACTCTTTTGGTCGATCGGTGGGGCTGCCTATTTGTTTCCCATTCTCCTTGGATTCCTGGGCGCCCGCTGTTTCACTCAAAGCGATTTATCGATCCGTCTGCGGAACGCCGGCGCCTCGCTGGCGGCCCTGTTGTTTCTCAGTGGCCTGTTCCATCTCGAAATCGCGGCGGTGCCTACGATCTCCAGCGGTCTTATTAACCGAGGGATTGCGGGAGGTTTCTTCGGGCAAGCCATAGCCGAGAGTTTACGGGCCTATTTTGCAAGTACCGGCGCCCACATTTTAATTATAGCGGGACTGTTGGTCTCGCTTCTCTTCACGGCGCCCATTTCTCTGTCGGAGATCGCTCGGCGGATTCCTGGGTGGGGTAATTGGATGTTCAACCGGGCGCGGACGATGATCCCAGATCGGCCGGAGGAAGAAGAGGCCGTTCCCGTTTCTCAACGGAAAACCAGACAGAAATCGTCTTCTGCCATTCGCGCGGTGATCGAAGAGACGCTTCCTGAGGCGATTGCAGAGCCGGAATTGAATTGGCCGGTTATTCAACCGTCACGACAACTGACTCCCGAACCGGCTGAGCCGATTGAGCCTGATCTGGACAAGCAGGTGGTCACCACCCACACGAAGGCAGGGGACTATATTTTGCCGGATCCGGCTGTGCTCTTGAGCGATCCGTCAGGGCCGCTCGGACGTGTCACGGAAGAAGAAATCAAAGCGCAATCCGATGTGCTGACCCGCGCCCTACTCAGTTTCGGCATCGCAGGAAAGGTGACGGAAGTTCGCCCTGGACCAGTTGTGACGATGTACGAGTTCGAGCCGGCGCCGGGGACCAAGGTCGCGCGCATTGTGAATCTTGCCGATGATTTGGCATTGGCGTTGAAGGCAATCAGCCTCAGGATCGTTGCACCGATTCCTGGAAAATCCGTGGTCGGGATCGAGGTGCCGAACCTCTATCGCGAGACGGTGTCGATGAAGGAAGTGATGACAAGCGAAGCCTTTTCGCGCGCCAGATCAAAGCTCAGCTTGGCGTTAGGGAAGGACATCTTCGGGGCCCCCATGATCGCCGATCTGAAAACGATGCCGCACTTGCTGGTCGCCGGTGCCACGGGGGCTGGGAAAAGCGTCAGTCTCAATACGATGCTCCTGAGCCTCCTGTTTTCGGCTCGACCCGATGAGGTCAAACTACTCCTGATCGACCCCAAGATGC
This sequence comes from Nitrospiraceae bacterium, assembly GCA_041743755.1. Taxonomy (GTDB): domain Bacteria; phylum Nitrospirota; class Nitrospiria; order Nitrospirales; family Nitrospiraceae; genus Palsa-1315. Next base: position 13,353 of record JBGTMB010000057.1, read on the forward strand.
TCGAATTTCAAACGTACGATGGCATTCCTCACCTGTTACGGCCGGTCATCACCGATGCCAAGTCGGCGGCGCGAGGGCTTGGTTGGGTGGTGGCTGAAATGGAGCGGCGCTACAAATTGCTTGCTGAAGCAGGGGTGCGAAACATCGAGACGTATAATCGGAAAGTTGCGGGGAAGCAGGGTGTATTGGATACGGAGTCGGCGGCTAAGGTGGACCAGCCGGAATTGCCCATCCAGTTTTTGTCTGAAGAAGAGCGGCTCTCTGCCGGAGAGACGGTCGTCCCGGATGGCAGCCCCGGATCGTTCACGCCGCCTCCGACTCCGCCGGAGCCCTTGCCCTACATCGTGGTGATGATCGATGAATTGGCCGATCTGATGATGGTGGCGCCGAAGGAAGTGGAAGACAAGATTGCGCGTTTGGCGCAGATGGCCCGCGCATCGGGCATCCATCTGGTGCTGGCAACGCAACGCCCGTCGGTCGACGTGCTGACCGGTTTGATCAAGGCGAACTTCCCTGCCCGCATCGCGTTCCAAGTGTCGTCGAAGACCGATTCACGCACCATCCTGGATGCCAATGGCGCAGAGGCGCTTCTTGGTCGTGGGGATATGCTCTATATGGCTTCGGGGACCGGGCGTGTCATGCGGCTGCACGGGTCGTTTGTGTCGGATGACGATGTCCGCCGCGTCGTTGAGTTCGTGAAAGATCAAGCCAAGCCCAGCTACAATCAGGAACTGCAGACCGCGCTGAAACAGGAAGTGGCGAAAGAGGAAGATGGACTGGGAGAAGTATACGAACAAGCCAAAGAGTTGGTATTATCTAGCGGTTCAGCATCCGCGTCGCTGATTCAGCGCCGGCTGCGGGTGGGATATCCTCGGGCGGCTCGGATGATCGAGCAAATGGAGGCGGATGGCATTGTGGGCGCGGCTGGTCGGGATGGACGGAGAGAGGTTGTGGGGCGGCGAGGACCGGTGGGAATAGGAGAAGGGGATGGAGCCTGATGATCTTCTGTGCTCGCGCAACGCGCGGTCTCAGAAGGATGGGAAGGGCACCCACGTTGGTCCTGTGCTCCCGGGCGCGCCCTAAGAAGGGCCTCGTTCGACGGCCGCACGTGGACCAACATGCGTGCCCTTCCCAGAGAGAAAAACTGACGAGCTTGGAAGGGTAGATGTGTAGTGGCCGTTCAATGCGTGCAGCAAAGGGCGGGCTCGGCCACTCCTCTCGCTACTGATTGGAATAGATGAAGAAATTGAATTGGACATGTGTTGTAGGAGGCGTGCTCCTGTGTGTGGGAAACCTATTCCCATTACCAACTCTTGCCGCTGAAGAGAGCGATGAGATTGCGGTGAAGGAAGTGCGAGAGGTGGTCAAGCAGCTTCAGGCACGGTATGAGAAAACGAAAGATATCCAGGCAGACTTTGCACAGAAGACCATGATCGAGGGGTTCGAGCGGCCCATCGCGTCTTCGGGGAAAGTCTATATCAAAAAGCCGGGTCGGTTACGGTGGAATTATCTCGACCCGTCGATCGAAGACATCTACGTCAATCGGGACGATGTTAAGGTGTATGTGCCTGAGCACAAACAAGTGCTGGTCGGGAAGCTCACACAAATGGCAGCCTCCAAGGCTCCGTTGGAGCTGTTACTTGGGGCGGCCAAACTGGATGAGTCGTTCGATATTGAGCCGACGTCAGGGAAGGGGCGTGGCGTGGGAGGAATCCCGTTGCTCACCCTCCTGCCGAAATCGCATGAAGGTGAGGCAGGGAAATCGTTGCAGCGGATCGTGATCGAAGTGTTTCCCAAGACCTATTTCATTCGGACGATCTCGCTCTACGAAGCCAGTGGCAATGTCGCAAGTTTTGAATTTTCATCGCTCCAGTCCAACATCGGTCTCGCCGACTCATTCTTCGATCTGAAATTGCCTGCCGATGTGGAAGTGGTGAAGGCTCCAGTGTTCAGTGCCCCACAGTGAGTACCACTGGTGATCCGTGAGACGTGAAAGGTAAAAGGTTTCAGAGGACGCGCTCTCAGCAGTTCTACTTTTCACTTTTTACATTTTACCTTTCACGGTTCTTGAGAGCGACTTTTTCAGCATCCTGCCGGACGATTGAGGAGTAGGTGAAGGTATGAGTCAGCCAATGGTTGCTTCCTTAGTTGAAGAGGTTGATCAGGCAATCGAAAGGTTGGATTTCGAGCGCCTGCACCGTGAATATTGGGACCAGAACGAGTTCCTGTTTATTCCACAGTTTCTCCCTCGGTCGGTGGTGGAAGAACACCTCGTTCCTCAAGCGCAAGGGGTGAAGGGCGAGCTGAATCGCAACTACATTCCCGGCCACAAAAAGGGCGGGAGTGTGAGTTACTACACGGTGATGGAGAAGGCCCCGCGCTTTCTCGATCTGTATCGATCCGAGGCCTTCATCGATTTCTTAAGCCGACTGGTGCGGGCCAAGCTCAGCCTCTGCCCGGAGAACGATCCCCATTCTTGCGCGCTCTACTACTATACGGAGCCGGGGGACCATATCGGGTTTCACTACGACACGTCCTACTACAAAGGGGCTCGCTATACCATTCTGATGGGGCTCGTTGACAAGTCTACGCAATGCAAACTGGTTTGCGAGTTGTTCAAAGACGACCCTGTGAAACAGCCCAAACATCTTGAGCTGATCACCCAACCAGGCGATCTCGTTATCTTCAACGGAGATAAGCTCTGGCATTCGGTCACTCCACTTGGCGAGGGCGAAGAACGGATCGCCCTCACGATGGAATACGTCACCAACCCGGACATGGGAACATTCAAGCGGTTGTACTCAAACCTCAAAGATTCCGTTGCCTACTTTGGCTTACGCACGGTGTTTAAGCAGGCTTTGACAGGCTCCAACCGACGCCCTTAGCAGGATGCTGAAAATGGCCCCCAGCATCGTTCTCAGTCGTCCGTCTCCCTGCAACGTACCGCAAGGGTACGCTTCAGTCGCCGAACTCCCTGCGGCCTTGCTGGGATGCCATTTTGAGCATCCTGCGAAAGTGTTTTACTGTCGGCCTAGTCCGCACTATTCACGAGCATTTTCTGCAATTGCAGATTTGCACTGTGATCTTCGTCCATTCGTGAGTTGTGAGCGCGACAAGTAAGAAGTGCGCGACAGGCCAAGATGAAATATCCAACCGTCCCGTTCTAATTTTATAGTTAGCCCTCACGTATGAAGCGAGCCCGATACTGCCAGCTTCCCGCGACAATGAGCGTCATGGGGCGTTCTTCGAGTATTACAAACGCCTTCATCAACGCGATTATCCCAGCCATTGAACCTACAGAAGCAGAAGAGCTCGAAGCTCTATGTATTTTGTCGATAAGCCCGGATAACATTTGTTGTGCCTACTGTGGAGACAAAGCCACGGAGTGGGACCATCTTCGCGCCATCATCAGCAATCAAGAGCCTACTGGTTACATCACCGAGATAGCCAACCTTGTTCCTGCTTGTGGCAAGTGCAACCAGTCCAAGGGCAAGTCTCATTGGCGCGCGTGGATGGAAGGAAACGCAAAGCTTTCACCTAAAACACGGGGCGTGCCCGATC
>JBGTMB010000058.1:0-2370 GCA_041743755.1 Nitrospiraceae bacterium
CCCGGATGCCTGGCAAGAAGATGCCATCGCCAAACTGAGAGAAGGCGACGTGGTCGTGAGTGTCCCCACAGGAAGCGGGAAAACCTATGTGGCAGTCGAAGCGGCCCGCCGCGCGATCGCCGAGAATCGAACCGTCATCTACACATCGCCTCTTAAGGCACTCTCAAACACCAAGTATACGGAATTTTCAAAAATCTTCGGTCCTGACCAGGTCGGCATTCTGACAGGCGATCGGCGCGACAATGGACAAGCGCCCCTGCTGATCATGACGACGGAAATCTTGCGGAATCTCCTCTACGACGCTGGCGGCGGTGAGATCGATGTCCGGTTGGATACGTTGGGACTGGTCATTTTGGATGAGTCGCGATATATTGCGGATCCAGAGCGGGGCGTCGTGTGGGAGGAAACGATCATCTTCTGTCCGAGCCAGGCACGGATGCTCTTGCTCTCAGCCTCGATCGGCAACCCGCATGACATTGCCGAGTGGATTACCTCGATCAGACCAACTCCCTGCCACTTGGTCCGCCACACGACACGCACCGTGCCGCTTCGCGCCGGCTACCTCCATCCAAACGGCAAACTCACACCGCTCTTCCGCACGGTCGGCATTCCTCACGGCCATCCTAGCTATCTCCATCCAGAGGCCAAACGGCTCTTTATCCAATACGAAGACGAAACGCTACCGTCGCGCTCACGGCGGTAAACACTGGAAACCGATAGTTAAAAGAGAACGCTGAGACCGGCGGTGAAACCGTGCCGCAACGATTCAAACTGTGTGAGAGGGAAAGACTCCGCAGACGCTGCAACGGGATGGACGGTGAGATCACCACTGAGCATCCTGTTATAATACAGCCGGTATCCCAGATTCGCCGCAAGATTTCTCGTAATCATGAATCGGGCCCCGACGTCCACATCAGCCCCCACCCCATAGCCCGTCATGGAGAAACTCGGGTTCTGTTGGAGATCACCTCGTAGGTGATGCACATCCTTGTTGTCGAACACGCTGATCGGAATGACCGCAAGCGTGCCAAGCAGGCTGAAGCGCGTGGTCAGCCGATATTCCGCAGAAGCACCCATTCGAAGCGAGTGCCAATTCGCTCTGTTCGTGATCACCGTCTCTCCTTCATTGCTGCTCGTACCGGCTGCAGCACAGGTAAATCCAGGGATGGCGCCTGGGTCACACACGACCTGTCCAATACCAACAGCCTGATGCTCCGTACGCCAGTACTGATACCCTCCGAACAGGTCTAGCCAACCTCGGTGATTTGGGAATTCTTTCACACGGCCGCCTAGATCGGCATTGATGTAGTACATGTTATTCTCAGGAACATTACTGATCGTTTTTGAAAACAGCCGTTGCCCTGAGCCGAAGTCGTCGTCCGTCAACCTCCCGCCACCGATACCAGCAAATCCCCCATTCAGACGTCCAAATACCTTTGGGGAGAACCAGAACTTCCCCGTCAAATCGATCACGTTCGTCCCGACATCTTTATAAATGAGTTTCGATGTTGGATTGCCGAGGCCCGGATTCGAAGAGGCGTCATGAGCCCATCGGGTATCGCCAACGCTGATCCACGTCCCCGCGCTGAGTTCAACCCTTGGCCAAGATTCCTGGGCTCGAGCTTCCCCGGCACTTATCGAGACCATCGCGACGATAATCATCGCGCACAGCACACCGATGCAAGCAGGTCTCCATCGTTGACTCATCGTCTTGCAACACCCCGTTGAATGATGACCGTATCGATACAGCGCTGCACGGTCTCCGGCATGACGCGCTGACAGGCGCCCTTGATCTCGTCTGCCGAAAATTGCCGTTGAAGATCAATTGCCCACCATACCAACCACGATCCAATGAGAAAAGCAAGCACTGTTCCAACCACCCATTGGGTGATGAGCCGAACCCCTTGCGAGCGACCTTTCGATCTATCCGTCACAAGTGCGGCTGGTTGAATTTCTTGTTGGTGAGATACTGCGCTCATAGACATCGGTGAGACCCTCCCTTCGCATAGCCTGAGCCGGTATCCTACCTGAGAGGGAAAATTCTGAACATCGTTTTTCCTTTCTTCGCTAAGCGTGGCAAGGCTCATTACACATCACCTTCATCTCTACTACAATGAATCTCAACGCAGGCAAGACGCCCTCCTTCTACATCAGTGCCTTCAACAGAATGAGGCAACGAAAGCCCGTATTCGGAGACAGGTAAGGATGTTGGTTAAAACGTCACACTTTGACTGAGCGGGCTTCGGCCGCAAATTGTTTGACCGTCACGTCGGGGATCCCATCACAAACATCGGCGGCAATGGCCAACGCTCGCAGCCATGTCAGGTGATCGAGAACGTCTCGGGTCTGCTGCGCGGTGGGGCGTTTGGG